>JBKCES010000102.1:0-3970 GCA_046304295.1 Cyanobacteriota bacterium
GTCTATTAGGGGGCCAGGGGGATAAAACCCATGGGTTTACCCTTTACGACCTCTAAGCTAAAGTCAAAGAGTTTCCCGATAACGAGCTGACTGGATGATTCCCCGCGCCTGGCTGTTGACGAGCGAATACTGCGCCCTGACCGTTTCTGGCATTGCCGCCATCGGCGCGCTGATTACCCAACAGGCGCTCTGGGTCGCGCCGCCTTTGACCTTATCCCTAGTCTTAAACGTCATTAATCGGGAAAGCCAGTTTCGGCGGATCGACCAGACCCAGGAACAACTCCGGGCCGCCAGCGACCTCCATAGTCGCCGCATTAACCAAATTGAAATGGGTTTATTAAACCTGCAAGCGTCCCTGCCAGAAAACCCAGACGCCGGTCAGGTAGAAGATTTCCGGCGCCTAATGGAAGACCTCCAGGGGGCGCTTAATCGGCTGAAGGGGGAGTAGAGGGAAAAAATCGGCGCCGGTAGGGACAGGTTTCGCAGTCGGGACGATGGGGTAGGGAAATTTGGTTTTCGTACCAACCCCGGCGCCAGGTTTGTAGATCTTCGAGCAATTGCTCCAGTTCTTCCCGAACTTGTCGATGCAGGGCGGCGCTGTAACGCAGGGTTAAAGACTCGGGACGCCGGGGGAGTTTAACAAACCAATAAGTCATGCTCAAATCTTCCGGGCGGTAGGCGCTGGTTTCGGCTAAAACGTAGAGATAGAGCTTGGTTTGCCAGTGGTTGAGAATCTTTTTAGCGCCGCTTTGGGGCAGGGGATAGGTTTTCCAGTCCAGAATTTCGGCGCCGGTTTCCGAGCAAATGAGAAGATCGTAAACCACCGTTAAAAGCGCCGGGCCGAGGGACAGAAGGCGACGATGTTCCGCCCGGCGCTGGGGGTCGGGCCGTTGTAGCGCCGGAACGGCTTGCAGAAGCGCCCGCAGGGACTGCTCTAGTTCCGGATCACGATCCAAGACCCGGTCTAGGGGTAATCCTAATTCCCACTGTTGCATCGTCTGGTGAAACTTTTGTCCCCAGTCCCGGTTGGGGGAGCGGGCGGAGAATTCGGGATCTGTCAGCGCCAACAAAGCGCCGCCCGGCTCCAGATAGCGCCGCTGGAACTGGGGCGGGCATTGGGCCAGGAGTTGCAGATGACCCTGGGACAAACGCAGAAGGGGCGTAACCATAGCGATGCGGACTGAGATAAGAGGATTTAAGACCTTGGCCGTCTATGTTATGGGCAAAGCGTGTTGAGAAAAGAACCTTGGCCACCGAGAGGCGAAGGTTATATTAGGGGAAAATAATGGCAACCGCTCAGCCATCCGAATCAAGCTTGAGGCGATAGCCATGGCCCTCGGCCCCTTCTCGAACAAATCAAAACCTTGGAAGCGCCCCTATTGGCTCGGGTTAACCGGCCTCTTTCTGCTAGGACTCAGTCTTTGGATTCCCCTCCGTTTAGCCCTGACTCGCGCCTCCGGCGTCCCGCCCCAGGGCATTTTAGTGTTAGGGGGGGATCGGAGCCGAATGTATTGGGCCGCAGATTTAGCCCAAAAGTATGCTGATCTGCCGGTCTGGATCTCCGACGGCGCCGTCAACCAGAAGGCCATTTTAAATATTTTTTACAAACACGGGATTAATTCAGAACAGATAACCTATTCAATCTGCGCCTCAGATACGGTAACGGATTTTACCTGCACGGAGGCCAGTATTGCCAGCCGGAGAATTGCTCATATTTATTTAGTCACCTCCGATTTCCACATGGCTCGGGCCTTAGCCATCGCCTACTGGGTTCTGGGGAGTCGGGGGATTTGGGCGACACCGGTTGAGGTTCCCTGTTGGTGCGCTAAAGAAGAATCGGGTTTGCGTATTCTACGAGACCAACTCCGGGCCATTCTCTGGCTGACGACGGGCCGCACCGGTGCAAGTCTCAATCCCCGTTTGCGCTCGTCCGACTAGAGGACTTCCTCGGGGTAGAGGGTAGAAAGCGCCGACAGAGCCGGTTGCCACAACCCTAGCGCCAATTCTCCGCCCCGACACAACTCTATGAAAAATCTTGGCCACTCCCAAGCCATGCCTATCCATGGGCCTGCGGCCAGCCCCGTTCTCTGATAGCATGGACTGAACTACCCAAAGAACTCCTTTCTCTTCCGACCGGCGATAGGTAAAAACTTTTATACCGAAAGACGAAATTCTGGTTAAAAAGATGATTTATATTTATCTAGCTTGGTTTTTGCTATCTGTAGTTCCTGAACCGGGTCCAAGGGGCGCCGCCTTGACATTAGAGCCAGACAGTATTGCGCCCCCCGGGAGCGAGGATTTCAACCCGTTGCCGTTCAAGCTCGCTTGATTCATTCCCTTCCCCTTGATCTAGCCCGCCGCATCGCCGCTGGCGAAGTCATTGACTCCTGGCGGGCCGTTGTCCGGGAATTGACGGAAAACGCCTTAGATGCTGGCGCCGACCGGATCCTCATTCGTCTTTGGCCTCATTTGTGGCAAATTCAGGTTCTCGACAACGGCGCTGGCATGACCCTAGAGGATTTAGAGCGCTGCGCCCTGCCCCACGCCACCAGTAAAATTCGGGTCTGGGAAGATTTAGCCCAGGTTCAAACCCTTGGCTTTCGGGGGGAGGCACTCCATAGCTTGGCTCAGTTGGGAAACTTAACGATCCAGAGTCGTCCCGACGGCCACTCCGAGGGGTGGCGCCTGGAGTACGATGGTCAGGGCCGGCCCCAAACGCGAGCAATCGCGGTCTGCGCCCCCGGCTGTTTAGTGACGGTTCGGGAGTTATTCGCCGACCTACCCCAGCGCCGAGAGGCGCTCCAGTCCTCTGGCTCCGGGACAAAAGCGATTCAAAACTATCTCGAAATGATGGCACTGGCCCATCCCCGGGTCGCCTGGCAGTTCTGGTTAGAGCGTCCGACCGGTTCTAAACTCATCGTTCAAATCAGCCCCGCGGCCAGCGCCGACTTGATCCTGCTCCAAATCCTGAAACGCCTCCAGCCCGGCGACATCCTACTCCGGGAAAGCCAACCGGCGCCGGCTAGCCGCTTAACCCTACTATTGGGACTGCCAGACCGCTACCACCGCCACCGCCCCGACTGGGTTCGGGTGATCCTCAACGGCCGCCCCGTCCACTGCCCGGAGCTGGAGCAAGTTCTTCTCGGCGCTTTTCACCGGGCGCTCCCCCAGGGGCGTTTTCCCCTCTGCGTCGCGTCTTTATCCTTACCGCCGGATCAGGTGGACTTTAACCGCCATCCCGCTAAAACCGAGGTTTACCTGGCGGCGGTCCCCCAATGGCAAGGCGCCTTGCAAACGGCCCTGGCGGAAGCCCTCCAATTCCATCCCCCTAGGGTCGGCGCTCCAGCCCGGTTACAAAACCTACTGAAAACGGCAGAACCCGCCAATGTTTATGAACCCAACCCCCTAACGACCTCTTTGAGCACAGTCCTCCAACCCCAGGGGTTAAGAGTGGTGGGTCAGGTCAATCAAACTTATATTCTTGTGGAAGAGGAAAACGGCTTACTGTTAGTGGAGCAACACGTAGCCCAGGAGCGGGTTCTCTTTGAGGCGTTGGAGGACGATTGGCCCGTGGTTTCCCTGCCCCAACCCCTTTTAGTGTCCGATTTAACCCCCGCCCAGGTGGAGCGCCTGATGGAATTTCCCCTAGAGATTGAACCCTTCGGCGAAAACCTCTGGGCTTTACGGACAGCGCCGGCGCCGTTATTGGAGATGGAAAATCCCCAGGCGGTTTTGGCGGAACTGAGCCTCTGCGGCTCTCTCTCCCAGGCCCAAGCGACATTAGCCTGCCGCGCCGCCATTAAAAACGGGACTCTGTTAAATCAGCAAGAGATGGAGGAACTGATCGGCGCTTGGCAAAAGACCCGCCAGCCCCACACTTGCCCCCACGGGCGCCCCATTTATCTGGAGCTAAAGGAATCTTCCCTGGCCCGCTTCTTCCGGCGCTCTTGGATTATCGGTAAAATAGACG
>JBKCES010000103.1:0-4216 GCA_046304295.1 Cyanobacteriota bacterium
CTGCACCAGCGCAACAACCTTTCGGCGTCCAGGGCCACGGCCCCGGAGTGTTTCGACGACCGCACCCTCAGCATGGGGGCAGCGGGGGAAACGGGGGGGGTGCGGGACGAAGTGCTGAACCGGTTGTCTAAACTGTTGGAAGACATGGCCCGTCTGCAAAACCAAATTAAGTCCGCCATGGCCTACCCCGTCGCCGTGGGCTTCCTGGCGGTGGTGGCCTTTTTGGGGATGACCATCTTCCTAATTCCGGTCTTTGCGGGCATTTTTGAAAGTCTGGGCACAGAACTACCGGCGCTGACCCAGTTTATGCTCAACCTGAGTAAATTTCTCCGCAGTCCCTTGGCGGTTATCCCCGTCATCGCCATCGTGGCGGCGGTTTTTATTTTCAAGAAATACTACGCTACCTACGCCGGGCGCCGTCAGGTGGATTCGATGATGCTCAAGATTCCCCTCTTTGGCCCCCTGAATGAAAAAACCGCCGTGGCTCGCTTTTGTCGAGTCTTTGGGACGTTAACCCGCTCCGGGGTTCCCATTATTCAGGCGCTGGAAATTGTCTGTAACACGGTGCCCAATAAAATTATCTCCGACGCTATCGCCGGCGCTATCGCCGAAATTCAAGCGGGGGGGATGATGAGTCTCGCCCTGCAAAAGGCCAAAGTTTTCCCCTCTCTAGCGATTCAGATGATCAGCATCGGTGAAGAAACCGGGGAACTGGATTCCATGATGATGAAGGTGGCGGACTTCTACGAGGACGAGGTGGAGCAGACCGTTAAAGCCTTAACTAGTATTATTGAGCCAGCAATGATGGTGCTGATTGCCGCCATGGTGGGGACGATTTTGCTCTCCATGTATCTGCCCATGTTCAAGATCTTTGAAGATCTGGGCTAGAACCTTCATGCGCATTGCGCCTAAGCGAATCATGATATAGGTTTCGGTCAGCTCCCTTGTTTGTCAGGGAAGTATAACCATTGGATTGCGTTCAGCCTCCATTTCGGTCTACTACACCTGTCGGGGGGACAGGAAGCCTCGCCCTTTAGAGGGGGGCTCCGAAGACTGCCGCCGTGGTAAAATCTAGCTTGTTCCCGCTCCCCTGCGCCTATGACTTCCGGTAAAATAGTCGCCGTCATCACAGGCGTCATTTCCATTGTGATCGCCGTCGCCTACTTAGTTCTGGTGCAAATCCTCGACAGTCGCGGACCCATGATTCCGGCGCCGATTGAAGATGTCGGGCTGGTTGTGCAGAGCCTCTTAGGTTAAGCCGGTGGCCCTCCGTTTAGCCCTGGCGCAATTGAATCCCACCGTCGGTGCCCTGGGGGAAAATCGCCACAGCATTTTAGCCGCCGCTCAAGCGGCCGCGGCGGGGGGAGCGGATCTGTTAATTACCTCCGAGTTGGCGCTTTGTGGCTATCCCCCTAGGGATTTATTGCTAGATCCAGCCTTCGGCGCCGTGATCCAGGCGCAGTTAACCCAACTCGCCCAGGCCTGTCCCCCAGACTTAACCCTATTAGTGGGCGCCGTCTCTCCCTACCTCGAAGCGGAACAACGGGGCGAGAAACCCCTCTGGAACAGCGCCGTTTGTCTCCGGGGCGGCGCCGTCATCGGGGAGTTTTATAAAAGTCTTCTGCCCAATTACGACGTCTTTGACGAGCGGCGCTATTTTGCTTCCAGCCGAGAGAGCGGTAGTTTCGAGCTAAAGGGCGTGCGGATTGGGGTCACCCTCTGCGAAGACCTCTGGAACGACGAGGGGTTTTGGGGGCGGCGCCACTACAACCGCAATCCCTTGGAGCAGTTGCATCGCCAGGGAGTGGATCTGATTGTCAATCTTTCCGCCTCTCCCTACGCCCTAGGAAAACCCGTTCTTCGTCGGGAATTGGTTCGCTTTAGCGCCCGGCGCTTGGGAACCTCCATTGTCTATGTGAATCAGGTCGGAGGCAATGACGATTTGATTTTTGACGGCGGCAGTTTTGGGGTCAATCGTCGGGGAGAAATTATGGCTCAAGCGCCGAGTTTTCAAGAAGCCCTCACCTTCCTCGATTGGGACGGGGATTTACAACCGGGGGAATGGGCACCCAGCCCGGAGAGCGCCGAGGCGGAACTCTGGAGCGCCCTAGTGCTAGGAACTCGGGACTACTGCCGCAAGTGCGGCTTTTCCCAAGCGTTATTGGGCCTAAGCGGCGGCGTGGATTCGGCGCTGGTGGCGGCCATCGCCGCGGAGGCGTTAGGTCAAGACAATGTCCGGGGGATATTAATGCCCTCTCCCTACAGTTCTACCGGCTCCATTACCGACGCCGAGGCTTTAGCCGCTAATTTAGGCCTTCAGACCCATCTTTTACCCATCGCACCCCTCATGGCCACTTTTGACCAAACCCTCGCGCCGGTTTTAGGGGGCAATCCTGGAGGGGTGACGGCGGAAAATCTCCAATCTCGCATCCGGGGCGTTCTCCTGATGGCGCTGGCCAATCAATCCGGGGCGTTGCTGTTAACCACCGGCAATAAATCGGAAATCGCCGTGGGCTACTGCACCCTCTACGGGGATATGAACGGCGGTTTGGCGGTGATCGGAGATGTGCCCAAAACCCGGGTCTATGACCTCTGTCGTTGGCTCAACCGGAACCGGGAGGTGATTCCCGACGCGATTTTAACCAAGGCTCCCAGCGCCGAACTGAAGCCGGGTCAGGTGGATCAGGATTCTTTGCCCCCCTACGAGACCTTGGACGGGATCTTAAATCTTTTGATTCATCGGCACCAATCTCTAGGGGAGATTATCGGCGCGGGCTACCATCGGGAAACCGTAGAACGGGTCGCCCAACTGGTACGGCGGGCGGAGTTTAAGCGCCGTCAGGCGCCCCCCACCTTAAAAGTTACGGACCGGGCCTTTGGAACCGGCTGGCGGATGCCCATCGCCTGTCGCCCGGAGGGTTAAGCTAAAGAGAGCCATGAGAAATTTATACGGGTTAATAGTGATAGCGATAGGTCTTGGACTGGCGCCGGCGGTCAAGGGCGAAGATGCGAAGCCAGCGCCGACAGACTATGCGCTTCGGCCTGGATTGAGATATTCTAAGGCCGGCCCGGGGTTAACGTTGGATTTGTTTCTGCCGCGGCAGGCCTCCCAACCGACGCCCTGCGTGATTGTGCTCCAAGGCGGCGGCTTCAATGCCCAAGATGGGCAACGGTTTCGTCCCTTCGCTATTTATCTGGCCCAAAATGGATTCGCCGCGGCGCTCGTGGCCTATCGGGGACGCCCCCACCATACCTATAAAGATACCGTTGCCGATGTCAGAACCTCAGTTTGTTTTATCCGCAAAATTAGCGGCCAGTACGGCATAGACCCCACCCGCATCGGCGCTATGGGACGTTCCGCCGGCGCCACCCTAACCGCCCTGTTGGCAGTCGGCGACGGGGTTGAGGAATTCGAAGGGGCCGGGGAGCATGGGCTGTTCTCTAGCCGCATTCAAGGGGGAGTGGGGATTAGCGGCGCTTACGATTTCGTGGCTCGTTTTACCGACGAGGGACAGATATCTCTTCAACCCCAACTAGAGACGAAGCGTCAAGCCAATAGCCAATGGATTGGGGCCGCCTTTGCGCCGACGGATCCGGACTGGCTCAGAGCCTCCGCCATCAACCATGTGGATGCCTCGGATCCGCCGATGTTGCTGATGCACAGCAAGGACGACCCCGTCGTGCCCTGGACTCAGTCGGAAGATATGCATGAAGTCATGATTCAAGCGGGAATTGCTTCTGAAATTGAGATTGCGGAGGAAGGTGGACATGGCGGGCCGCCCACCCTTAAAGAATCGATGCTCGCTTTTTTCAGGAAAATATTCTTAGGAAAATAGGAGGGACGAAAGAGATTTTTCCTGTTCCGCTTAGGAGCTAAAATCTGAGGAAGAGGAGCCGAGCATTTTGAGGGGGCCTACTCAAGTCCGAAGCGGATCAAGGACTCGTCCGAAGAAGAATACCTTATGGGAAGTACAGTAGTCAAGGAATTTGTTGAGGCGATGATTGAGTAAATCGCTAAAACTATTTTAGGTTTTTCTAATTGTCTTACTTTTATGCTTTTGAAAAGCGATTGTTTGCTAACACTTGAAGGACAAGTTTAGTGTAAACAGACTTCAATTAGCTAAATTATTGGTAAGGGGCGATCAGTAGCTCGCATTAATTGACAACTTATTTTTTATTCGCTATTAGTTGACTGTGATTATAGTTCGTTTAAGAC
>JBKCES010000104.1:0-8636 GCA_046304295.1 Cyanobacteriota bacterium
GTGTGTACACGGTAGCCTTTGCAAGGGGGGTTGGGGGGGATAATCCTTGGATTGCGTTCACCACCCATTTAGGCCTGCTATATGAAATTAAGAAGATAGATAGCCATAGGGCAATAACTAATCTTTACCAAAACTATCGGCGCTGTTATTGTTCAGAAGAGACCCTCGCGCCGACCAGCGCCCAAATTTTTACGGTTTTAGCCAAGCTCCCGCTGACTAAGGTTTTCCCGTCTTGGCTGATGGCCAGAGTCGTCACCACGGCGCGGTGTTGAACAGTCGGATGTCCAACCACCTGAGACTCTGTAATATTCAAGCGCCGGGAGCGTAGAAAGCGGTCGTCCCCGGCGCTGTAAAGGCACTCGCCGTTGGGAGAAAAGGGTAAAGCTCTGACGGGGCCTCTATGTCCGCGGGCGGCGCCGCCAGTTTAACCGGTGGTTGGGGCGGGATCGGCCCCGAGGGGGACGGTGTGTAATATGGCGCTTTGAATTTCCGACAGTTCAGTAAAGTAGGCCATATTAAGAAAGGGCTAGAAGCCGTTCTTAGTTCTTCAGACCTTAGTTTTCTCTCGGAGCCAGTATGAGCGCCGCAACCCAGCCCGGGCCCCAGACGACTGTTTTTGGCTTACCCCCTCAACAGGGAAGATGGCTCTTAATCCCCTTGGGGATGGTCGTCTTAGCCTGTCTAGGCAGTGTCTATTCCTGGAGCATTTTTAGAACCCCCCTAGAGCAAGAACTGGGTATTAGCGCCACCGCCAGCCTCCTGCCTTATACCTTTGTTCTGTTTTCCTACGCTGTCCTCATGCCCATTACGGGTTTTTATATTCCCCGCCTTGGCGCCCGTCTCACCACCGCCATTGGCGGGACGATTGTGGGCTTGGGCTACATTCTCGCCAGTTTTACCACCCAGATCGGCGGCTTAATTTTTACCTACGGGATCATCGCCGGCGCCGGCATTGGCATTACCTACGGCGTGCCCATGGTGGTGGTCTCCCGCTGGTTTCCCGATCAGAAGGGGTTAGCGGTGGGATTGACGATTATTGGTTTTGGCGTTTCTCCCCTGATTACAGCGCCGTTGGCCAATCAACTGATCGGCGCCTACGGCGTTCGCGGCGCTCTACGAGTTCTGGGGATCGCCTTTACGTTGATCATTCTCGCCATTGCCCTGACGATGAAGTTGCCCCCCCAGGGCTGGAGTCCTCCGGCAAGGGCCGCGTCCTTAATCCCCGCTTCCCCCCGGGTCTACCCTAAGCATTTATTCAAGAGTCGCACCTTCTACGGGCTGTGGATTTGCTACGCCATCGCCACCCTGGTGGGGTTAAGCGCCATTGGTATTTCCAGCCCTGTGGGGGAGGAAATTATCGCCATTAATCCCACCGTTGCGGCCAGTAGCGTCTCCCTCTTCGCCCTCTTTAACGGAGTCAGTCGTCCCCTCTTCGGTTGGTTAAGCGACCGCTTCAAGCCCCACTATGTAGCGATTTTTTCCTATGTCCTGATCCTAATCGCCTGTCTGTTGATGGCCCAGGCTCAAAAAGGGGCGGTGGCCGCCTATCTCTTCGGGTTTTGTCTCTTTTGGTTCTGTCTCGGCGGTTGGTTGGCCATGGCGCCGACCTTGACCCTCCGTTTCTTTAATCCTGAGCAGTACGCCCAAAATTACGGCGTTGTCTTTACCGCCTACGGCGCCGGCGCTTTGTTGGGAACCTTGCTCACCGGTCGCATTCGGGACGTCTTCGGGAGCTACAACTATGTCTTTTATCCCATGGCTTTGCTAGCGATTCTGGGGATTATTGTCGCTAGCTTTTGGCTCCGACGGGACGGCACCGGGCCTCTGCCGGAGGAATAAAGTAGCCCTTACCGTAGGGGCGTTAAGCCCGCCTTTTCAATTAACGTCTGCCCCTGCTCCGTCAGCGCCAACTCGGCGAAGGCCCGCCCGGCCTCTTCGTCGGCCTGGCCGTTTTCTTTAATAATCACAAACAAGCGCCGGGTGAAGGGATAGTCTCCGGAACGAATTGCGGTTTGATTGACCGGGTTTCGGCGCTGGGGGCATTCTGCGGGGGGAATCCGGGGGGAAACGTAGGGTGCGACCAGAGACTCGGGGCCCCGACCCAGCGCCAGGGGTTTGACGGTGCATTGGCCAATGATGGCGGCGCCCGAGCCGTAGTAAATCCCGCCGGGGTTTTGGGCGATGAGACGCAGGGCTTGGGTGGTATCCCGCACAGTTTGGACGCTTGGGGCAAACTCGGCGCCCTGGAGGATTTCCCGCTGAAATTGTTCCACCGCGCCGCCGGTAGAGATCGCCCTGGAGTAGGGAATGACGGGCAGATCGGGGCCGCCAATTTGGCGCCAGTTCGTAATTTTGCCCGTGTAAAGACTCCGCAGTTGCAAGAGAGTTAACCCCTCTAGGGGAAGGTCGGGATGGGCCGCAACCACAATGGCGTCCAGCGCCGCCGGAACCTGACGCAGGGTTAGCCCTCTCTGCCCGGCCTGTTGAAATTCCGCCTCCGTTAATCCCCGGGCCGATTGGGCGAAGGCTAGTTCGTCCTTGAGCAACATTTGAATCGCCGGGGTAGAACCCGGAGCGCCGAGGGGCGGTTGGGTGTAGCGCAGTTGAAACTCCGGCCAGGCCGACTGCAAAGCCGGGGTCATTTCCCGCCGAATCGGCGCCCAGGCGATACCGCCGCCATAGCTAAACAGCCCTCTCGGGACATTCGCCACTTGCTTAAAGGTTTGGGGCGAGGGATTCGGCTCCGGCTCCCCCGTCAAGGCCGGATCTAAATTCTCCCGTTGTCCTAGGGGCAAAGTCGGCGCAGGAACGCCGCCCAGCAGTTGCAGGGTCGCCCAGGCTCCGCCCCCCAGAACGCCGAGGGCCAGCATCATGCGGGAGAGGACGTTAAAGCTGTAGCGGTTTTGTTTCATTGTTGTGAATTCACCCTTAGAGGTTGTTTACAAAGGGTTAACGCCCCAGTTTTATCCCCCCTAGCCGCCCTTGAAAAGGGGGAAACAAGAGTGAAAGTCCCCCTTTGAAAGGGGGATTTAGGGGGATTGGCGCGGAGAGTTACCGGTTTTCCCAACATCCTCATCAACTGCCCAGGAGAAAGAGACTCAAAAGCGTGCCGCTGTTCCATAAGCCATGGGTCACCATCGATGCCAGCAGATTGCGGGAGCGGCTATAAACTGTGCCTAGGATAACCCCTAACATGGCGAGGGGCAAAATTTCTGAGAGGTTGAGGTGGGCGACGGCGAATCCTAAACTACTCAGCGCCACAGCCGCCGGAAGCGGTAGGTAACGGGTCAGGGAGGGAAGCAGAAAACCCCGGAATAAGGTTTCCTCAAAAATCGGCGCTAACACCGCCGCCGTCAGCCAAAAGAGCGTCAGGGCGCCCCAATCCCTAGCCTCCAGCGCCAAGGAAAGCAAGGGATTACTGCCCCCCTGACCGCCCCAGAGGGTTTCATTGACCAAAGAGACTAACACCACCAGGGGTAGAGCCACCCAATAGCCCCCCAGACCCCAACCTAGGGCAGGAAAATTGAGTTTGACCCGAAACCAGTCCGGGGGCAGAGGAAAGTAGGGTTTGAGGGAAAAGAAGAGAACTCCCAAGCCGGCGCTGGCCAGGAGTAAATAACTGGCGAAAACATAGAGCGCCTTGCCCCCTAGCCCTAGTTGGGACAAGTCTAGGGGTAAAAGACTAATGATCAAGGGGAGGAGCACTTGCCCTAGAAATAAAAAGCCGAGGATCAAGACCTGCCAAATAATTTCCCCGTCCCAGGGCGTCTGCCAGGGTTCCCTATGGGGCTTGGTCAACAGAGATTCCTCCCGTTTCAGGAACCATTGCCCAAATAGTCCCAGGAGCAAGAGCGTCCCGAAAATACCGCCGATCACCGGAAGTCCCCCGAGGAGAGCTAATTTCAACAGCGCCTGGCGGGCTTGGCTTTGCTCTTTTTCTGTTAGAACTTGTAACTTGTCTGTCTCTCCCCGCAGACTGTAAAACCGCTGGAGTGCCTGATTCTGGAACCAGCCCTTAAGATTCTGCTCTAAAATCGCCTCTGTTTCCGGCGCCGTCCGAGGCGGGTCTTCCCAGAGAGCGATTAAGGTCTGGGCGGTTTGCGCAAGGGACGGGTCAAGGTTTCCTTGGGTTAACAGTCCTCGCCAATGCTCTAGGGCGTTGGGGACGGCGCTTTGCTGAACCTCCAGCAGGCCGAGGTTCAGGGTTAACTGGTCTAAATTGGCTTGATTGTCCCGGAGAACTCTTCTTAAGGATTGGGCCTCTTCTTCCGCAGGAAGGGTCTGGAGACGCCCCTGAACTTTGCCTTGATAGGTCTCTAGGTTTTCCAACGCACTTTGGTACTGTTGCCGGGCGCTGAGGTAGGGCGTTTCTCCCAGAAGGTTTTTTTGCCAAGCGCCGCTTTCTTCCGGCGCCGCTAGGAGCAGTAAATTAGTCTGATAAAGTTGCAATTCCGACTGCACCTGCAATTCCCCCAAACTGCTCCAAAGGGAGAGACAAAAGGGAATCAGGGAAACTAGGGTTAAAACCGAAAGCAGGGCGCGTTTCATGGATTAGGCGCAGTCCGTAGGAGGGTAAAGTCCCCCGCCTGACCCAGAATTTCGGCGCCGGGACGGGAGAAGCGGGGTAAGGCGTCGGGGTCTAACAATAAATAATCCCCCCTTTGGGCCCTTTCCTGAAGTTCCCCCTCCCCCACCGATAGGACTAAGCGCCGGCTGTAGAAGTCTAAACTGGGTCGGCTGTAGGGGATAGACGCATAAATTGTGGCCCCCGCCGGCGTCTTGGCCCGAATCAAGGCTCCCACCGGTTTAACGGTAAAGGCTTCGTTCACCTCCCAATTCCAGTCCGGGGAAATCATCAGCCAGCCGAGGCCCAGATACAGCCCCGCTAGGAGAGGGAGAATAAATTCCCGCCGGCGCCGAAAAAGGAGCAGACCCGCGGTTCCCAAGCCCAAAAACAGGGTTAAGCCTAGGGGCAAAATCCAGAATTTATTTGCTTGAAAACCCAAGTAAAGTCCGGCGCCGAAAACCCCTACGCCTAAAATCATTAAAACAATCCCCAAGCGCCGGGGATAGGGCCGACGGTAAGTCCAGAGCGCCTCCAACTGAGCGCCGACGAGCAGGGCGTAGAAGGGATAAACCGGCAAAACATACCAGGGTAATTTGGTACCCATGAGGGAAATGAGGAGGAAAAAACCACCCCCTAGGGTTAAGGGCAAACGGCTCCAGGTTTGGTTTCTTTGGTGCCAAGCCAGGACTAACCCCCCCGGTAGGAACAAGAGCCAGGGCGCCGTATATTTGGCCATCTCCAAGAGGTAAAACCAGGGCGCGCCCTGATTGCCCTCCACCGCCGTTGTTAAGCGATTCACCCCCTGACTCTGGAAATGAACGGCGCCAAAGGCGGCGCCGTAGCGCTGGAATTGCAACCCGTACCAGCCGATAACGGGAGCGAATCCTAACCCCAGCCCAAACCAGAGGGGCCAACGAGCGATAATACCTAACTTTCCTTCCCAAGCCAACCAGAGAAAAATTAAACCGCCAAACGCTAGCGCCAAAACACCTTTACACAAAGCGATGGCGCCCAATCCCAGCCCTGCGCCCAACCACCAGCGGGGATAGACAAAACCCCGGAGTAGGCAGAGCAGGGTCAGAATCAGAAACGTATTGATCATGCCGTCGAACATGGCCAGCCGTCCCAACCGCGCCGCAGGCAAAAGGGTTAAATAGACGGCGGCGCTCCAAAAAGCGGCGCGGGGCGCTTGCCCCAACTGACGCCCCAATAGGTAGAGCAGGGGCGTTCCCAGCGCCGCAATCCCGGCCGGGGGCAAACGGCTCGTCCATTCGGAAATATCCCCGAGGTGGTAACTGATGAGCAGTAACCAAAAGAGCAGGGGCGGTTTGAGAAAAAAAGGTTCCCCTTGGTAGGTGGGATAAAGCCAGCCGCCTCGTTGGAACATATCTTGGGCCACGGTTCCGTAATAGCCTTCGTCCCAATCCCGCAGGGGCGTATTGCCTAAACCCACCGCCGCTAACAGCAACGCCCCCAGGGTTAATCCCCCTAGGAAAATCCAGTCTTGATTGCGGGCTGAGCGGAGTCGAAGCCCGCCGTTAGCCGACTCAGTGATGGGAATGTCTCTCATGGAGGAATATCCTATGACCTTAGCGGCGGTTTAAAAAGGTTTAATCCCCCCTAACCCCCCTTGGAAAGGGGGGAACCGGCCTTCAAAGTCCCCCTTACAAAGGGGGATTTAGGGGGATTCCTCTCCGGCGCCGTAGCGGGTTTGGTAGTAGGTCAAAATTTGCTCTAACCAAACTTTTTCCTGAGCGTCCAGATCCGCCGGATAACTCACTTTCAGCCCCTCCGCCTGGCTAAGGTCGTAGTCAAAGACCGGTGCCGTTTGGGGCAAGATTTCCGTTTCGACTCCGCTGATTTGGCTAAGATGGGCCGCCAGTTCCCGATAGACCGCTAAGGGTAAACGGGGATAATAAACGGTCTGAGTCTCAAGGGCGGGGGTCATGGCGGGAGAAAGTAGTATTACTTTTTTACTGTCAGGGGCGGGTTTTTCTGTTATGATCGGCCTAGGCTGAACAAGTGGTTATGTTCTAGTGAGGAGGCGTAATGAGCCGCTATTGGATGCTATCTCTGGGTATTTTACCCCTGTTATTACTCGTTGGTTGCGGCGGCGGCGCCCCTGAGCAACAAGCCGCGGCGCCGAGTCCTTCCCCAGGCGCCGCGCCCCCTCCCCCGCCGGAAGCTCCTCCGGCTCAATCCCCCGCAGCCCAAGCGCCCCTTTCTCCGTCGGCCCCGATTGCCTCTTTGGGGTTAATTCCCCCAGTGAGTCCAGAGCAACGCTTAAAGGGCGTGGATCGGGGCCGGGTTAATCCCTTTGGTCTCTTGAATTTTCAGGTTATCGTCCCGCCCAAACTCCCGGTTACCGCTCCCGCGGGCAAAGTCGGCCCGAAAACTCAAGCTGGGGTTAAAGGCCCCGTTGGCGTTAAAGGCGGCGGTTCCCATGCGGTTCAACCCGGCACTCCTGGAACAGTTCCCGGCAAAGGCGTTTCCACCGCGATCGTTAAACCTGTCAAACCGCCGACGGAGGCTCAAGAAGTTTACGTCACTGGCATTATTAATTTTCCTGGTTCTCCTGTAGCCATTCTGCGAGCGCCGGGCGACCTGCTAGAAAAAAATGTCCGGGCCGGTGCCGCGTTGGCTGACGGTTTAGTGCGTGTTATTTCTATTAACGCCAGTAATCAAACTGTGACCCTAGAGCAGTACGGACAACGGGTCACCCGGAAAGTGGGAGACGATCCCAATCCCCCGGCGGAACCCACCGCGGCGGTGCCTCCTCCCGCTCCCAATCAACCCCAAGCGACCGCGCCCCAAGAAATTCCACCTCAAATTGCGGCCAATTTAGAGAATTTAAATAATGCGCCCGCCGGCGCCGTTCCCAGCCCCCCGCCTGCCGCGATTGTAGAAGCCGCGCCCCAGCCCTCGGTCTATCAACGCTTCACCGGTATTCAACCCCAATAACCTAAGAGGAGCTTGAAACAATGGATTGGCAGGAAAGCGCCGGTTGTTGGCTCTGGATTCCCCCCCAACCTAGGGCCGTGATTCATTTTTTAGGCGGCGCTTTTGTGGGAACGGCGCCGAATTTGGCCTATCGCTGGTTATTGACGGAACTGGGACAACGGGGCTACGCGATCATCGCCACCCCCTTTAACAATAGTCTGGATCATCAGGGTCTAGCTCGACAGGCGCTGAACCGTTTTGATACCGCCTACGAGCGCCTACGGCAACAAAACCGCTTGCCCCAGGGTTACTTGCCGATTTATGGCCTCGGCCATAGTTTGGGGTCAAAAATTCAACTCTTGATCGCCAGTTCCTACCCCGTGGAGCGGGCTGGAAATATTTTGATTTCCTTTAATAACTTCCCTATTAAACGGGCTATTCCTTTCCTAGAGCAGGCGGAACAACTAAAACTAGACGGTCTCTGGGAAGCGGTTCGGGGACAACTACCGGAACAATTGGGCCTCGGCGCCGATTTCAGTTTAGAATTTACCCCCTCCCCGGAAGAAACTAATAAACTAATTCGCCAAAATTATCAGGTGCGTCGTAACTTACTGATTAAATTCACCCAGGACGACATCGACCAGACCCTCACCCTGCCGCCCCTGTTTAACGAGAGCCTAAAATCCCTCTTAGCGTTGCAAACTTTACCGGGCACCCACCTCACGCCCCTGGCCCAGGATTTGCAATGGGCGCCGGGAGAGGTTTTTACACCCTGGGATGCCGTGGGACAATGGCTCAAAAGCAATCTTTCTCAGGATTTGTACCGGCTACGGGCCGAAATTTTGCGCTGGCTCAATCCCTTGGAAACGATACCAGTTTAGTCCTTCTATGCATTAGTTTTTTATCTCCATAACGCAAATAAGACTTATGAGTTAACAAAAGTGCTCGTATTTTTATGCTTATGTTCAAAATCATGCTATAGCATTTACACGTGAGTCATGGACAAAGTCCCTGCTAGCTCTTTACCCGTCCGAGTTTCGGAGTAGGTGGCGTTTACGTCTCGTTTGAAAATGCTATACTAGGCGGGTGGTAATCATATCCCTGTAGATCGCAGTCTAAAGACCAGATA
>JBKCES010000105.1:0-10552 GCA_046304295.1 Cyanobacteriota bacterium
CTTTGGGACAGCCCCTAACTCCTACCGCCCAATTCCTAACCCCCTCTCCCCAACCTCTTCCCTCTAGAATTTCCGAACCCTTGCCGACACCCTTCCCCTCCGGCGCTCGTCCCTATAATCCCGCTCCTTCCTCGGCCACCCTGCGAGTCCTCGCACTGGTCAGTAGTCCGGTTCAGGAACAACAAATCCGGGCGATTTTTCCCGACGCCTTCGGCACGGCTTACCAGGGCAGACGCGCCCTGCAAGTGGGGCGCTTTAGCGACCAGGCCAACGCCCAGGAGATTGCCCAAAATTTACAGGGTCTAGGTGTAAAAACCATTCTGGTTCCCTAGTCTCAGATATTAGTCATCAAATACTATTGATTCAGATGGGCGCAGAGCTAAAAAGCTGGTTGGGGCAAATTCGAGGAATTTTTAACTCCATTCGCTTTGAGTTGGGAAATTCTCATCTTTCCCTCGGCGCTCTGCTCCAGACGTTGCTTTATCTTCTGCTCATTTATGTTCTCACCTATTATTTTAACGAGTTCCTGAAAAAGCGCCTGCTGACGGGCTTCATCCTCGAAAAAGGGGTGCGAGCTATTGTCGCCAACGCCGTCAGTTACAGCGCCGGTTTTTTAATTTTCCTGATTGTTTTGCAAACTTCCGGGGTTAATCTCTCTTCCTTGGCGGTGTTGGGCGGCGCTCTGGGTTTTGGGATTGGTTTAGGTTTACAGGATCTGACTCGAAATTTAGTCAGCGGTTTTACACTGCTGGTAGAGCGTAAAGTGAAGATCGGTGACTTTGTTGAATTTGGCGACATCAAGGGCTATGTGCGGGAGGTTTCTCCTCGGGCGCTGGTGGTCAAATTAATCGATGGGTCTTCGGTGATTATTCCCAATAGCAAACTGATCGAAAGTCAGGTTACCAATTATCACTATGAAACGGAAACGTTGCGCCTGACTTTAACCGTCGGGGTAGCCTACGGAAGCGACCCCGTGGCGGTGACGGAAACTTTATTACTTGCGGCCTACAGCGTCGACGCTATTCTCAAAACCCCCCCCGCTCAGGTTATCTTCTCTGATTTTGGCGATAACGCCCTGCTCTTTGAGCTTTGGGTTTGGATTCGGGTGCCGGATATCAGTCGGCGCTTTCAAATTCTCAGTTCTCTCCGCTTTTTGGTGGACTATTACTGCCGTCAAAACGGCGTTACTATCGCCTTCCCTCAACGGGATCTTTGGCTAAAAAACCCGGAAGCCATCGCTCAGGCTTTCGGGCGGGAGCCAGCTCCGACAGAAGAACCGTCCCAGACCCCGGCGCCGGCCATTTCCGTGGCTCGGGCACTCAAATCCATTCGCTACTTTGAAGGTTTGAATGACCTTGAACTGCGTCAACTGATTGAAATTGGGCAACTGCAAACCCTTTATCCCGAGGAAGTCTTATTTCGAGAATGCGACCCCGGCGACGCGCTTTATATTGTCCTCAGCGGTCAGGTCGAGGTTTATACGGAAAAATTAAATCGAGTTCTGCGGGAGTTAGCGCCGGGGGAGGTCTTTGGAGAGTTGGCGTTATTACTCGGAACTCCCCGCAGTGCCAGCGTTCGGGCTTTGGAAAAAACTGTTCTCTTTGTGATTCGTCACGAGCATCTGGAGCGCCTTCTGCGCCGACACCCGGATTTTCAAGCGGCGTTGCTCCAGGCGCTGGAGCGCCACCAAGAAGAACTGAGGCGCCGGAAACAAGAGTTAATTGATAAGGGATTGATTTGCGAGACGGAAGCGGAAACGGGTTTGATGACTTGGGTGCAGGAACGTCTCAAGTCTCTGTTTAACTTTTAGAAGATAAAGCTTGAGAGAATGTTAAAAAAACTAACAATCCTTGCCGGAAATCCCCCTACACTTCGGCGTTGCTCAGTGGGACAATCCCCCTTGGCAAGGCGCCGTACTGAGCAGTTCGACAGGCTCACTGTAACACCTGTCGAAGTAGGGACTTTGAATCTGGTTCCCCCCTTTCTAAGGGGGGTTAGGGGGGATAAAACCCAGTTATCAAACAGCGGGAGGAAATAACGATGGCGCCGACTGTCGATAAACCCCAACCGGAAAATTTCCCCGAGCGCCTAGTTTGGTACGGTATTATCTGGACCTACGGCTTTTATCTCCTCGGCGCCACCTATATTGTCGGCTCGGTCATGGGTTGGATCTTAACCCTCTATTTACTGCTTAAACTTTGGCTCCAAACGGAAGACACCCCGGAAGAGGACAAGATTAAAATTTCGCCTGTGATTTGGGTCTGGATTCTGGGAATGTTGGGAATGGAAGTGGCCCTCTTAGTCGCCAGCGTAGAATATCGTTTCGCCATGGGGGAGATTATTAAATCCTCCATCGGTTGGGCCAAGGGCTGGGCCAGTTTAGCGCTCTATCCCCTAGTCGGCGCCTTGCGGATTCGCCCCCAAATCATTTATCGAGCCACCTGTATTGTCTGCCTGCAAACCCTCTTTTTAGCGCCGTTACTCATCGCGGCGCCGATTCTCCATTTCCCGGAAGTGCTCTATGTCTCTCCCCTCCGGGCAGTGGGGGGTCCCAGTGACCAGTTTTTCGACGTCTCCTTCTACGAGGTGGACTTTGACGGCCAGATTCGCCAGCGTCTCTTTACCCCCTGGGGCCCAGCTTTAGGTTTTGTGGCCAGCGTTTATTTTGTGATGATTTTGGGGGAAAAAAACCGAAAATGGCGCTGGTATGGGATTATTGGCTCCCTTTATCTGGGCTATATTTGCAAATCTCGACTAGCCCTAGTTTCTCTCCTCTTTACCCCCATGGCCACCTCCGTGCTGGCCCGTTTGACCCGCCCCCTAGTGTTAATGTTTCTAGGATTAGGCGCGACCCTTGCGGGGGCGCTGGCGCCGCAGATCTTAACCGCCATGGACACCGCCTATACCAAATTTACCGAAGCCCGGGCCGCCTCTAGTAAAGTCCGCTCCCGTTTAAAAGAAATCGCCGGACACCGTTGGGAAACCGAAGCGCCGATTTGGGGTCATGGCGTTGTCGAGTCGGGGCCCCACGTGGTGGAGTTTATGCCCATCGGCTCCCACCACACTTGGTACGGTCTATTGTTTGTCAAAGGGCTGGTGGGATTCTATTCCCTCGTCATTCCCATGGCGCTGACGTTTATTGTTTTAGTGATTAAATCCCAACGCCACGAGTCGGCCCAAATCGCCCTGGGGGTCTTGATTACCATTTTTCTCTACACCTTTGGCGAAAATTTAGAAATCTTAGCCTACCTCTACTGGCCCGGTTTAATCGTCATCGGCATCGCCCTCAAACCCGGCGCCGGGGAATCGCCCCGAGAAAACGCCTTAGCGGTTAGAGCAGAAGAGCCGTGACTGGGGCTTCCGTCCTGGGAGATAATAGACCATTATGTTTAATTCTCCCGCTCATCCCTCCCCTATGGCTGATAATCCCCTTGATCTTTCCCAGTTAGGGAGTCAACTGTCCCAGTCCTCGGAAAAAACCCAGCTACAGATTATCGACCAACTCTTCGCTCAGGGTAGAGAGGGATGGCGGATTCTTCAGGATTTCTTGCAAACCCACTACGGCGAGCGCCCCCCGCTGGCACTGGGCAAGGCTTATCAGACACTCTATTCTCTAGAGGACGAGGGGATTCAAGATTTTTTGTCCCAACAATTTCCCCTCGGGATTTTTCCTCTCAAATCCGAATGTCGCATTGACTATCGCCCCCTACAACGGGCCTTGGCGGAGCAGGACTTTGAGAAAGCCGACACCCTCACCCGGGAAAAACTCTGCGAACTGGCGGGGGAAGGGGCCATACAACGGAAATGGCTCTATTTCACGGAAGTGGAACGGTTCCCTAGTCTAGATCTCCATACGGTGAACGCCCTCTGGTGGCTCCACTCCCAGGGCCGTTTTGGCTTTTCGGTGCAACGGAAAATTTGGCTCGGCGCCGGCAAGGATTTTGTTAAACTCTGGCCCAAAATTGGCTGGAAAGACGGCAATAGCTGGACGAAATATCCCAAGGGCTTCACCTGGGAACTCGGCGCCCCGGCGGGTCATTTACCCCTGTTGAACCAACTGCGGGGGGTGCGGGTAGCGGCTTCCCTCTACGCCCACCCGGTTTGGAATGAGTATAATTGGTGATACAAGATAGTCCACTCCTTAGGCTTTAAGGGCTTGGAGAGCGGTCAGTAAATCCCAGGGGGTGTGAACCACCGGAATTTGAGCCTCCGCCAACAAGGCGAGGGTTTGTGCGCCCCGATTTTCCTCGGTTGGATCAACCGATAGGCGCTGGGTCACGAACCCCAGGGAATTATCTACCGCTAGGGACGGACTGGCGTATTTACCCGCCAAATAGGCGATCACCGGCTTTTCCAGCGCCGAAGTAATGTAGTCTGCGGCCCGCAGTTCCGCCTGCCCCTGGAGGTGACCCAATAAAACAATCACTTCGGTGGCGTCGTCCTCTTCTAGCATCTGGAGCCACTGCTCGAAACTGGAGCCTAAAACCGGATCGGCGCCGAGGCTAACGCCCCAGGACTGACCCCACCCTCCCCGAGTCAGATGGTCCGCCACCTCGTCCGTGAGGTCGTTCCAATGGCTCAATAAACCGATGCCGCCGGGCCGGTAGCAATGGGGCATGAGGGCGCCCACGGAAAACTGTCCCGGTCGAATCACCCCCTGACTACTGGAGCCAAGGACAAAAGTGTTAGTTTCTCTGGCTTGACGGAGAAGTTGGATCATATCCAGGGGCGGCACGCCGCCAGAGACGATCACCAACTGCCGCACCCCTGCGGCCATGGCTTCCAGTCCGGCATCCAGCACCCGGTAGGGCGGATTGAGAATCACTGTGGTCTCTACTATGCCCTGGGCGGCGACGGCTTCTTCCACTAGGTCAAAGACCGGCAGGTCTAGAACGGTTTCTCCACCGTGGCCGGCGCTGACTCCCGCCACCAAACGAGCGCCGGCGCTTTGCATTTGCTGAATATAGGTCGAAGCCAGGGGATGGTGGACGCCCTGGAGGAGAATTTTGCTATCGGCTTGCCACTTCATAAAATTCTGTCACCGTCTGAATAAGGCTCATTGAAACAGATTTCAGCCGCGATCCGCACAGGACTCCACTGATTGGCGACTGATATACACTACGGAGACAGGGCCATGGGTCAAGCCCAAGAAAACGCGTCTGGAAACCCTACCTAGGGGGGGGAAAAAACAGGATAAGGGGATTTCTCCACACTTTAGACGGCTTATCCCTTAGGATAGGGGATGATTCTTCCTGAACTCACATTAGGGTTTCAGCAACACTCTGGGCGGGTTGTGTCATGGCTTACTCATCTTCCAAGAAAACGCGGGCCGTTGCCCTGCGCAACTACTTTTCCCCCTTTGGTAATAAGCTGGTCGCCGGGGGCCATGTTTCTCCCGAGCAACTGCGCCAGGCGCTAGTTCAGGTTAAGAAAACGGGGCGTTCTCTGCCGGAGGAGATCAAGTCCATTACCGGTCGGGCCCTTTCCCCAGAACTCCAGCGCCAATATAAGAAAAATCAGCTTTTTGAACTCAAGGTTCTCTACGGGGTGGATAGCCTTGACCCGGAAGTAGCGCCGGTGGCCACCAAGGAAATGGCGGTCTTGATTCAGGATTTAATTCCTCTCGACACCTGTCGGCGCTATAAAGTCTTGCCCCTAGCCCGGCAGGAAGGCGACCCCCCCAGCGTTCTAGTGGCCATGGTCAACCCCGACGATCTGGCGGCTCAGGACGAGTTGCAACGTATTTTGCGGTTTAAGGGTCTGGAGTTGCGGCGCTTGGTGATTACCCAGGACGACTTTGAGCAGTTGATGGAGCAATACCACGGCATCCAGGGAGAACTGGAAAAAGTTAAGGAAAAACAGGCGAAGGAAAAAGAACTGGAAAAACTGGCGGATTTAACGGACATTGTCGGCGCTTTTGATAGCGGGGGGCTTCAGGACGCGGGGGACGATGATGCCGATTCCCTGGATTCCAAGGATGCCCAACAAGCACCGGTGATTAACCTGGTCAATAAAATCCTCGCCAAGGCGCTTCAGGAGGGCACCTCCGATATCCACGTGGAACCCCAGGAAGAAACCCTCCGTATTCGTTTCCGTAAGGACGGGGTGCTCCACCAAGCCTTTGACCCCCTGCCCCGACGCATTACCCCCGCTGTGGTGGCCCGCTTTAAAATCATGGCGGATATGGACATCGCCGAGCGCCGGGCGCCCCAGGATGGCAAAATTCGGCGCCTTTACCAGGGACGGAAGGTGGACTTTCGGGTCAACACCATCCCTAGTCGCTACGGGGAAAAGGTCTGTCTGCGGATTTTGGACAACTCCGCCACCCAGTTGGGGTTGGATAAATTGATTACCAGCCAGGAAACCCTAGACACCGTGCGGGAATTAGCAGCCCGGCCCTACGGCTTATTTTTGGTTACCGGCCCCACGGGGTCGGGGAAATCCACCAGTCTCTACTCCGTGTTGGCGGAACGCAACAATCCGGGGGTGAATATCAACACCGCCGAGGACCCCATCGAATATTCCCTACCGGGCATTACCCAGGTGCAGGTGATTCGGGAAAAGGGCATGGACTTTGCCTCCATCCTGCGGGCTTTTATGCGTCAAGACCCGGACGTGATTCTGGTGGGGGAAACCCGGGACAAGGAAACCGCTAAAACCGCCATCGAAGCGGCGCTCACGGGTCACTTGGTGTTAACCACCCTCCACACCAACGATGCCGCCGGCGCCATCGCTCGTCTGGACGAAATGGGGGTAGAACCCTTCATGGTTTCCGGCGCTCTGCTGGGGGTGCTGGCCCAGCGCCTAATGCGACGGGTCTGCGGCGAATGCCGGGCCGCCTACAATCCCAGTAAAGAAGAACTTGCTCGCTTTGGCTTCTCCGCCTCCGGGGAAGAGGGCGTCACCTTTTATAAAGCCAATACCCTGACCCCCGACGAAATTCATTCCGCCCGCCAATCGGGAACCCTCTGCGAAAAGTGCAACGGGAGCGGCTATAAGGGCCGGGTGGGGGTCTACGAGGTGATGCGCAACTCGGAAAAAATCGCCGCCTTGATTAACGAAGGCGCCACCACGGACCGGATTAAGGACTGCGCCGTGGAGGAGGGCATGGTTACCCTGCTGGCCTACAGCTTAAATCTAGTGCGGGAGGGCTACACCACCCTGGACGAGGTGGAGCGGGTCACTTTTACGGATACGGGTCTGGAGTCGGAACTGCGGGCCAAACGTAAGAGTGCCCTGACCTGCCGAGTTTGTCAGGCGGAATTGGAGCAGGAGTGGTTGGATTGTCCCTACTGCATGACACCTCGTTTTAGCTAGGCTTCCACCCGGTGGTGAACATTCTTTAACTTGTGCTTCTCGATCATGTGGGACAAGTTCAAAGCTAAAAATATGATAGCGGCTTGCAGATTAGTGAGAACGCTCTTGGCTTGCCCTCATCCCCCAGCCCCTTCTCCTAATTCTGGGCGAAGAGGAGCCAAAACCCTCTTTATATCTAGGTTTTAAGTCCCTCTCCCTATACATAGCCCGGCTCTTATTTCCCCGCCAATTTTACCAAGCCCACGCCGCCAAAATAGAGCGCTAGGACAGCGCCGGCCAGGAGGGATTGGGTCACGGGATCGGTGGAAGGGGTTAACACCGCCCCTAAAATGACGGCGCCGAGAACGACAAAACGCCAGCCCCGAAGCATCTGAGCGGAGGAGACGATGCCCAGTTGTCCCAAAATCAGTTGCAAAATGGGAATCTGGAAAGCCAACCCGACACTAAACATCAGCAAGAGGACAAATTCAAAATAGCGGTCGATGGACCACAACTGCTCTACCACCTCGGCGCCGTAGTTGACGAAAAATTGCAGCGCCGCCGGGATCAGGGCGTAGTAGGCGAAGAAGAGGCCGCCGAAAAAGAGGGCCCCAGATCCGAGCACTACCGGCCCCAACAAACGGCGCTCCCGCCGGGTCAGGCCTGGCAGAACAAACTGGATAATTTGGTAGAGGATAAAGGGACTGGCCACTAAAACGCCGCTATAGCCCGCCACCTTAATGGAGACAAAGAAAAATTCCCCCGGCGCCAGTTGCAGAAACTTCACCTCCCCCGCCGGAACCTGCAAAAACTGGACGAGGGGTTTAACCGCCAAAAAACAGACCACCACCCCTACCGCCACCGCGCCAAGGGCGTAGAAAATCCGGCGCCGCAGTTCCTCCAGGTGGTCGAAGAGGGACATTTCCACTTCGTCGGGGCATTCGTCCAGGAGAGAATCCTGGGGCGGGGCGTCTAGCTCGGTGGGAGGCATGGGCACAGTCTTAAGGGTGGCGGGGATAACCTTTTCATTTTAAAGGACGGCGCCGATTTGCCTAGGGACGCCCCCTGACGGTCTGGATGAAGCGGGGCAGTTCCACCGGTTTGCGGGGTTTCCGAGGGGTCTGACTGGGAAAGTGGAGAGGGTCTTTCGTGACGGCGGCACTTTGGGCCTGTTCTAGGCGCTGTTGAGTCTGGGCCAGCGCCGCCTGCTCGGCTTTCAGTTGAACCTCTAAATCGTGGATTTGCTGAATCCGTTTTTGATTCTCCCAACCCGACTGCTTACATTCCTGCTCCAGACGGCGATTCTGGCGCTGGGCTTCGTCTAACTGTTGGGCGAGGGTCTCCAGTTGCAGGCGTTGCCGTTGGGCCTCTTCCTGAGCGTTTTGCAGGTCGCTCAGGATTTGGCTTAACTCTTCAGGGGCCGCGGGGACAACCTCAACGGTTTCTTCTCTCTCCCCTAGTCGGCGCTCGTTTTCCGCCAGCGCCTGAGTGAGACAGGCGACCTGGGCTTGGAGCGCCTGATATTCCTGCCAGAGGGGCGGCGTCAGGGGAGAGGTTGCCGGCGCCGGCGCTTGTCCTTGGGACTCCGCTTCTAGGGCATCCAGATCGTCGAAGAAGTGGGCTAACTCCCCGTCCTCATCCGCCGGCAAATCTAGCGCGACAGGCAAGCTCGGGGTTTCTCCATCGGCGGGAAAAAAGTCGAAAAAATCGAGGTCGTTGGCGTTGCTCATGGCAGATTTCAGATTTCAGATGACAGATTTCAGATGACAGATTTCAGGCTGGCGAATGGTTGCCAAGGGTTGGCTAACTCCCCCTTCGAGGGTTTTATCCCCCAAAGTTCTCCCCTTTTAAAGGGGGGCTAAGGGGGATTCTGGCATTGATGTCTGCGCGGTCGCTCTTGGGAGGAGAGCCGAAAACTTCGGATTGCGAGCTAGGCGCCGTTGGGGTCTTGTCATCTGTCATCTGGTCTCTGATATCTGTTAAGATGCGAGTGCCGGGGGTTTGGTTTCCAGTTTTTCTCCCCGCAGGGCTAAATCCAGCAGTTGGATGGGGTGTTTGAGGATGACGTCTTGCCCCTGGGCTTGCAAATATTTTTGGATTTGCAGGGAACAGCCGGGGTTGGGGGAGGCGATAATCGCGGCGCCGGTTTGGAGGAGGTTTTTCACCTTTTGTTGTCCCAACTCCCCCGCCACTTCCGGTTGGAGAAGATTGTAAATACCGGCGCTACCGCAACAGAGCGCCGCGTCTAGGGGTTCCTTAAGAATAACGCCGGGAATTTGCCCCAGTAGTTGGCGGGGCTGGAGACTGATTTTTTGCCCGTGGAGGAGATGGCAGGCGTCTTGATAGACCACGTTGACCGGGTCTGCCGTAATCGGCGCTAGGGGCGCCGTTAGGCCCACTTCCCCTAAAAATTCGTGAATGTCCCGCACCTTGGCCACAAAGGCCTCGGCTTTCTCCCGGTAAAGGGGATCGTCCGCCAAAATTTCCCCGTATTCCTTGAGGGTATGACCGCAACCGGCGGCATTGATGATGACGTAATCCAAATTTAACGGCTCAAAGCTATCGATCATCTGCCGGGCTAAGGTCTGGGCCTGCTCCGTTTGTCCCTGGTGGGCCGGTAGCGCCGCGCAACAGCCCTGTTGGGGGGGAATGAAGACCTCGCACCCGTTGGCCGTTAAAACTCGAACCGTGGCGGAGTTGACATCCGAGAAAAAGAGGCGCTGAACGCACCCAAGGATGACCCCGACCCGATAACGGCGCTCTCCCTGGGGGGGAATCCGCTCCGGTAACGCTTGCGGCGCTTGGGGCGGCACCCTGGGTAAAATTTCCGCCATGGCCCCCAACCGGGGAAAGACTTTGTTGAATAAACCCGTTTTTTTGACTAAGGTTTCAGCGCCGGAATTTTGATAGAGCCAAAAGAAGGGCAGGAGAAGACCCAGGCGCTCCGGGTAGGGGAAGAGTTGGAAAATCAGGGTTCTTAGAACCCGGTCTCCTAAAGGTCGGGGCACATTCCGCTCCACCTGGGGACGGGTGGCGGCGATCAAACGGTCGTACTGCACCCCCGACGGACAGGCGGTCACGCAGGCCAGGCATCCTAAACAGGTGTCAAAATGTTGGCTGGTGGTCGGCGCTAGCGCCGCCTCTCCCTGGTTGATGGCGTTCATCAAGTAAATACGTCCCCTAGGGGAGTCCGTTTCCTGGGCGATGACCCGATAACTGGGACAGGTGGAGAGACAAAAACCGCAGTGGACGCAAC
>JBKCES010000106.1:0-3328 GCA_046304295.1 Cyanobacteriota bacterium
CTGATGAAGTGCTGTACCAGTTTGCAGGCGGAACTTAGAATAGTTTGAGGCAGCAGACAAGATATGAACCTCTGTTGAACCCGATCCTGTTCCAGACTTTTTAATGGCCATTAAATCGCCATTCGCCATGAACGCAAAGGCAAAGTTGTCGCCCGTTTGGTGTAGCACGGTAGGCACTTGAAGAGCAAAGTCAAACCCAAATCTCTGACGAGGAGTGCCGTAGAGCTGATTTAGGCCGGCCATGTCCAATGCACTTAAGACACCATTTCCGCTCCAACTCGGATTGCAGTAGTTCATCACTGAGTCAAGATCAAACGGTGTAATGAACATATCGCCGTCAGATCCCTGCCGCTGCTCGCGACACCAATCTGGGGCATCGGGCTTGTTCTGTTCATGGGCAAAGCCAAGGGCATGGCCAAACTCATGAACAGCGATCACTTCGTTGCAGAACTGTCTTCGCTGTTTGCAAGTTGGTGACCAGTTCTCATAGGTAAAATTAAGTACCATTCCATTCCGAACGCCGTTCAAGTGCCTGCCTAAAGCCTTGACATGTGGACCTTCGTCGTTGATTAAGATCCTAATCCCATCGCTATTATTGCTGCATGCAGCCCATCCAATGAATCGCAATGCAGAGTTTCTCTCCCATGTTGCCCTAACTGCCTGTTGCACAGCCAGGCGTTCAGACGTGTTCTCCGTTGATGGATTTTCCCAGCATGTGGCTATGTTTGTGGATTCCCAGATTCCAGACCTAAGCGGGAAAAGAAAGAATTGGGCCGCCTTGGCGCTGGATGTAGCAGCTATCGCAAAGGCTGTTGATAATGCAAAAAGGGCATGCCGGCGAATCATGGTGTTTACTTGAGTAGGATAATTATGTCAATTCAACATGGGCTTGAAAGGTAGCTATTCGCAACTTGTAACATCGATTGGTTTATGCATGTGTAATAGTATGCCGAACTAGGGGATATGCGGCGGGTGACCGCATAACACTCTAAGGTGTTAGGTAGTGAAAACAACGATTTTTCAACCGTTGTGGACACTTTAGCTCCGTTTTTCAGGGGAGTCACCCCCCGCACAGCGCCGATCCCCCACCAGCGCCGCCCAAACCATTGACTGACAAAGACTTGACGGAACGTAACATTTTATTACAACGCCCCATACCCCCGAAATTAATACGCATTCACCCCAGTGCCGGAAAAACGAGAGGGCAAAAAAAAGTTTGACAGCGCCGCGCCCATTGCCCTAAGATGGGAAATTGCGACTAACGGCATAGACGATAACATCTGCTTATTTGCACTGCTAACTGTACGCCACGCCGCCCAAGGATACTGGGGGAACGCCCCTAAGTCCGACGGTCAAACCGGCAAACCTGCCGGCGCCTCATGTAGGACTAACTCTCCCTACCGCTAAGCCGCCCAAGGTCTATCGAGCCAACGCTCGATTGCAACGCTCCATCGCCGAACTTAATCATAGCGGCCAAGCTAGGGATCGTCAGACTCTAGCGGGGTTAGAGCGTTTTTTTGTCCACCTTATCCATCACTAGTAGAGGGTTAACCGTGTCTATCGGTCTCTTAGGGACAAAACTGGGCATGACCCAGATTTTTGATCCAGAAAGCGGGATCGCCATCCCCGTCACCGTGGTGCAAGCGGGCCCCTGCCCCGTCACCCAAATCAAAACCCCCGCCACCGACGGCTACAGCGCCGTCCAGTTGGGGTTTAAAGAAGTCAAAGAAAAAGCGCTCAGCAAACCGGAGTTGGGACATTTAGCCAAATCCCAATCGGCGCCGCAACGCCACCTCAAGGAATATCGCCTAGAGGAAAGCGCCGGCTACGAACTGGGGCAAGAAATTAAAGCGGACATCTTTGAAACCGGTCAACTGGTGGACGTGGCCGGTCAGACTAGTGGTCGCGGCTTTTCCGGTTCCCAAAAGCGCCACAACTTCAAACGGGGCAACATGACCCACGGTTCCAAGAACCACCGTCTCCCCGGCTCCACCGGCGCCGGCACCACCCCCGGTCGGGTTTATCCCGGTAAACGGATGGCGGGTCAATACGGTGCCAGTCAGGTGACCATCCGGCGCTTAACCGTCGTGCGGGTGGACGCGGAGCGGAACCTCTTGCTGATTAAAGGCGCCGTGCCGGGCAAAGCGGGAACCCTCCTGAGCATTACCCCCGCCAAAACCGTCGGTCGCAAGTAGAGCACCGGAATTATTGACCCCAAGGAAAAAAGATCATGGTTGATTGTGTCGTCAAAAATTGGCAGGGAGAGGAAGTCGGGCAAGCGTCCCTTTCCCTCCAGGTGGCCAAGGAAGAAAGCGCCCAGCATCTCCTCCACCGCGCCGTCGTGCGCCACCAAAACAACGCCCGTCAGGGCAACGCCTCCGCTAAAACCCGAGCCGAAGTGCGGGGGGGCGGTCGCAAACCCTGGCGCCAAAAAGGCACCGGGCGGGCCCGGGCCGGCTCTAACCGCTCTCCCCTCTGGCGGGGCGGCGGCGTCATCTTCGGTCCCAAACCCCGGGACTATAGCCAAAAGATGAACCGCAAAGAGCGCCGCCTGGCGCTACGGACGGCGCTGGCCAGTCAGGGCGAAAACCTGATTGTGGTGGAAGCTTTCGTTGATCAGTTAACTCAGCCCAAAACCAAAGAATTGGTGCAGGCATTGAATCGCTGGGGCGTTGAACCCGGCCAGCGGACGCTGTTAATCCTGCCGGAAATCCCGGAAAACGTGTTCCTCTCCGCCCGGAACGTGCCCTACCTGAAGCTCCTGCGGGCCGACAGCCTCAACACCTACGACATCCTCTTAGCGGACCGAATTATCGCCACCGCCGGAGCCATTGAAAAAATCCAAGAGGTTTACTGTGACTAAAACTGCCACCCGGGATCTGGCGGATCTGATCGTCAAGCCCATCACCACGGAAAAGGCGACGCTCCTGCTAGAGCAAAATAAATACACCTTCGACGTGCGCCCCCAGGCCACCAAGCCGGAAATCAAAGCCGCCATCGAGATGTTATTCGACGTCAAGGTGACCAAAGTGAACACCCTCAACCGCCCCCGCCAAGCCAAACGGGTCGGACGCTTCCTCGGCTACAAGCCCCAGATGAAGCGGGCCATTGTCACCCTCCAGGAAGGCGACTCCATCGTCCTCTTCCCCGAAGTCTAAGAGGCATCCCCCTACACTTCGGCTTTGCTCAGTGGGACAATCCCCCTTTGCGGGGCGCCGTACTGAGCTTGCCGAAGTAGGGACTTTGAAAAGAGTTCCTAGGGGAGCTAAAAGTAAAAATCTGATATCTGATATCTGACAACTGGTATCCGATAACTGATAACTGATAA
>JBKCES010000107.1:0-8985 GCA_046304295.1 Cyanobacteriota bacterium
GAAAATGGGGGTTTTGAGCTGGGAATTAGAATTTTTACTATTAAGAGAAAACCTAAAATAATCAAAAACCGGCATTTTCAATGCCGAAATCGTCTAATCTTATAGCTTGTAACGTTTGGATACCCCCCTGAACGGTTACGATGCTCCGCCAGGTTCAAAAGATGATCGCGGAATTTCTTCGACCAATACTAAACATTCTCCCTTTGCGGCAGCTTTGATGGAAGGATTGAAAGGAGAAGCCGATATTTCTCCTAAACCAGCCGGGGATGGGATCATTACAGCACGTGAGTTGTATGAATATTTACTTGATACGGTGGAAACTCATACAATTGCGACGGCTGTACGGCAAACACCTCAATTCTGGCTTTTACGTAAGCATAACAAAGGGGAGTTTATTTTTCGGCTTCCTGGTCATACCCGCAATTTGCCTCCAGCCCCTCCCCTAGATAAGTCAAAAAATCCCTACCGAGGTTTACAGTCCTTTGATGAAAAACACAAAGCCTTATTTTTTGGCAGAAAAGATTTAATTGACGATCTCAGTACATTTGTTGGCAGTCATACTTTAACTGTAGTGATGGGGTCTTCTGGTAGCGGGAAGTCTAGCTTAGTTAAAGCGGGTTTGATTCCTTATTTGAAAAACCTTCCACAGGGTAATCCCAATCAACAGTGGCAAATTCTTGATCCTTTTCGTCCAGGGGAGTCACCATTAAAAGCGTTAAATAACACAATAGCCAAGGTAAATTTAGCAGGAGGTTTTATTAACGGATTCGCTCAATGGACTCAGCAAAATCCCGATACTAAAATGTTGTTGGTTATTGACCAGTTTGAAGAATTAATTACTCTCTGCAAGGATGAAAAAGAGAGAGAAACATTGCTCAGTTTGTTAGCAGAGGCTACTGAGAAATATCCCTCGCAGTTGCGGCTGGTGTTGACTCTCCGTTCTGATTTTGAGCCTCAATTTCGGGATACAGCTTCTAAAGCCTGGAATAAAACTTGGAATACTAGTCGTTTTAAAGTGCCACCTATGACGCGCTCTAATTTGCGAGAAGCGATCGAAAAACCCGCAGACGCAAGAGTTATGTATTTCGAGCCTCACGAATTGGTTGAACACCTGATTGATGAGGTAGCGGATGAGCCAGGGCCATTGCCCTTACTTTCTTTTGCTTTGAGTGAACTTTATCTCAAATATTTAAAGCGACAATGGGAAGCAAAAAACGCTGGTGACACGATTGATCGTACCTTGACGCAAGCAGATTATCAAGAGTTAGGAGGAGTAATCAACTCACTGACTCAACGGGCTGATGAGGAATATGAGACGCTAGTGCAAAAAAATCAAGCTTATGCTCAAATTATCTGTCATGTAATGCTACGGATGGTGGCGATCAGTGGTGGTGAAGTGGCTCGCCGACAAGTTCCGTTATCGGAATTGGAATATCCACCAGAGAAAAACGATCTAGTTAAGGAAGTTATTAAGCGTTTTACGGATGCACGGTTACTGGTGACAGGAGAAGATGCTGAAGGAAAGTCCTATGTAGAACCTGCCCATGATGCTTTGATAACAGGATGGAGGAAGATTAAGTTTTGGCTTGATGAGAAGCAAGAAATCGTTAAACAAGGTAACGGATGGAATCCAATCAAAAAATTGTTGACTACAATCAAAGTCCCTCTGTTCTCAGTGCCCAAAAAAAACAACAATAAAAGTAATCGTCCTAAAACTGAAAAACAATTAAAGGTCAATCTTCCTTTGCAACGAGAAGTTACTACTTCTGCCAACAATTGGCATAGCCAAAAAGGTACCGAAGGGAGAGCCAAGGCTGTTGGTTTTCTTTGGAATGCTGATCCACGCCTTGATTTGCTAGAACAGGCACTCAATTCAGAAGACAACTGGCTGAACAAAGTCGAAGCAGAGTTTGTACAGCGCAGTATCGGACGAAAAGACTTTAATACTAAAATGCGTTGGAGCATTGCGATTGCGGTTATGGTGGGTTTGGGTTGCTTGGCGGTTTGGGCTTTAATAAATCAGCGAAACACGCTTATTGAGCAAGTTAGGTCATCTCGACAATCTGCTGAGGGAAATTTACAAACCAATAATGACTTAGAAGCACTCACAGATATTTTGCGAGCTAAAAAGGTGTCTGATCATTGGCTAACACATATTTTACCAAAACAAGAATTTGACATTGGTATCCCCAATACTCCCTTGCAGGTAAAGTGGGAAAACTCAGATGTAGAACGAACACGAGTTCGAGGAACCTTATATAAAGCGATTTACGCAACAAAGGAGCGCAATAGATTCCAATTGGATCGGGCAGTCATTTTCGCTGTGGCGTTCAATCCCAAAATAGATTTACTGGCGATTGCTGGAACTCGTGGCACCATTCGGCTGTACAACAGTGCCGGAAAGCAAGTAGGGACATTTCCAGCAGACCACGATGTCGATGTCTCTACTTTGGCATTCACGCCAGATGGAAAATGGCTGGCAACTGGGGGAGGGGAAAAAATCAAGCTATGGAAAGTGGATCAAAAGGAAAAAAAAATCGACACGTCCACGAGGGGAGAGGAGGGTAAAGCCAAAAACGGCGTAGTTGATGCCAAAAACGGCGTAATTCATATAGCATTTAATCCCAATAATAACCAGGTGGCAACCATCACTAATGATTTCAGGGTGCAGCTATGGAGTTTTAATATGCCAAAAAATGAAGAACTTGAACCAAACCTTGTACCGATAATAATGAAACCTGAATCTGAAGATCAACAAGCCAAACAAAATTACCATCAAGTAGCATTTCGACCTAGCAAGGATGAAAAAAGCCCACAAAATCAACTCGTCACAGTTAACGACTCTGACCAAGTTACATTATGGAATACTGCTAATAATCAGTTAGTGGAAGTTACTACCCAAACAACCGGTCAAGACAACGTTCAGAGCATCGCATTTACACAAGATGGCAAGCTGGCAACGGGTGGAGTGGACAAAACAATTAAATTTTGGGAAATAAAAAAACAGGAAAGTGGGCAGACGGCAATTAATGAACAAACAAATCTGAAAATAGAAGGAGATGCCTTGCCCGAAAACATCTATGGCATATCCTTGAATGCTAAGGATCAACTCGCAATCTTTGGGGAAGACGATCAGGTTACGTTGCTTGGCATGAGGGGTAATACTCTCCGCTCGATTCAACCTCAAGATACCTATGTCAACGATGCGATCGCAGGAAACATGGCGTACAGTCCTGACGGAAAGCAAGTAGCAGTGATTACTGGAGGACGTACAATTCGATTATGGAATTTGGAATCCGGTAAGCAGGAATTTCGGTTTTCGATTCCAACTGGTAAATATGGAAATGCTATTAGCTTGGCATTCAGTCCAAGTGGCAAGGAATTCGCAGTGGGAACCAAAAATGGATACATCACACTTTTTAACACTTCGGGTGAATTTCTGGATAAGGTGCTTCCTCAATGGAATGTCAGCGCAGATGTTCTAGAACAAGACTCATCGGGACAACCGAATTCAAAATCTACGCAACCCTCGATTCAACGCATTATATTTTCTCCTGATGGCACGAAACTTGCAGTTTTTAGCGCAAGCGGCGATCTGAGGATTCTGTCACTTCAAAATCAGAACCAGGAGTTTAAGCCGAATGATTTCAATCAAAATACAAAAGTTTTGGGTAGTATTAAAGACGTGGTATTTGATTCCAAGTTCAACAAGATAATTTCCATTAAAACCGAACAAAATCCTAATGTCGAAAATGTCGAATTTAGGGAAGATCAATCGGCTTCACCACAAAAGGTTAAAACTCAAGCGAATAGTGTGGCATTCAGTCCAGACAACTCATTCTTTGCTACGGCTGGCGAAGATGGTAAGGTCAAGCTATGGAAATTTGATGATTTAAACAAACCGTATCTCGAATTTGATACTCACCAGAAGAAAATTCAAAGCATTGCATTCAATCCAAAGAATAGCAATATTCTTCTAACTGGTGGAGAAGATGGTACCGTTCAATTATGGAATATTTCCAGTGAGCAACCGACCTCATTGCCTGTAAAGGGACAGAAGCCTAGTTTAGCGATTAGTTCTGATGGCAACCTCCTTGCAACACTGAACAATGAAGGTGAGCTTCTGATGTGGGAGAAAACAAATCGTGGCTTCCAAACAAAAAATATTTCAGACAGAATCTTGAAGGCAAGAAAGTATAACTACATTTCTTTCATGCCTAACAGTGACCGATTATTAACTGTTGACACATATTCTGATGACAAATATTCTAACGTACAACTATGGGATGGCAAAAATAATAACTTTGTGCCAATTCCGGTTGAGCCAGGGCAAAAAATTAGTTGGGTTGATTGGAGTAAAGATGGAAAAGTTCTAGCTTTTTTTGGAGAAAAGTCGTTCACACTGTGGCATTTTCAAGAGGGGAAGTTTCAGGAACATGTATTTCAGAAACATGTAAAAGAGTCGCTAGACTTTACGAGTATCGATTTGAGCCCGGATGGCAGTCAATTGGCAATGACGCAATCAGCGCCCATTGGTCGAATCAAATTTTTGGATACTAAACGGAACGACAATAAAAGCGAATTCCAAACCCAGCAAGGTGAAATCAATAGTGTCCAGTTCAGCTCGCACGAAGATCGGCGAGTAACGAGGCTAGTAACGATTGGAGGAAAGAAAAATAAGAAAACACTCAGACTCTGGGATATTTCGGGGAATCCACTTGGCTTAATACAAGAAGATAAGATTAATCGCGCTAGATTCAGTCCTGATGGCAAGTTACTTGTAGGAGTGAGTGACGAGGGTAGTCAGTTAAAGGTATGGGATATTTCGGGCGATAAATTCAACCTTCTCTATGGGCAAAAATTAGATCAAAAGTTTGCAGTCAAAGCCTTTACATTTGACGACAACAATCAACTAGTAATACTTGGGAATGATGGGAAGGTTAGTCTGTGGCAAATTGGTGAACAACAACTATTTGAGCAAGCTTGCGGCTTAGTGGTGAGCTATAGCATTTTCAAACGAGACGTAAACGCCACCGACATCAAAACCCGGACAAGTAAAGGGCTAGCAGGGACTTTGTCCATGACTCACCTGTAAATGCTATATCTACAAAATAATCCCAATGTCGCTGAGAGTGATAAAAAACTCTGTGACGGAATTGAACCTGCTCAGATTCCAACCCCACCCCCGACTCCAACTCTGACCACAGCTACCATCCCGAAACCTCCGACAGTGCAACCTCCTCAGCCTAAAACGCCAAAAGCACAACCTGCCCGACCCAAAGCTACAAAAGTACAACCTACACGACGTAAGGCTACAACAGTACAACCTACACGACGCAAGGCTACAACAATACAACCTACACGACGCAAGGCTACAACAGTACAACCTACACGACCCAAAGCCTTACCACGAAAGACAAGACCTTCCTCTGGCGGCATTCCTAGAGATACTGGCCCCGCTTGTTCAGGCGGACAATGCTAATCTAACCCAAAAACACCATAATGCTAAACCGACAATACAAATTTGAGCCATGAAATTCCCACTAACATCAACCCTTCTAATCGCCACTTTCCTCGGTGCGATCGCTCCTGATTTAGCCTACTCTTACCCACCAGTAACAGAAATCCTGATTGCACAACGTAATAGTGCTAATGCTTTTTTCCAGCAAGGAAGTCAAAAATACAGGCAAGGAAAATTTAAGGAAGCGATCGTCAATTTTGATAAATTAATTCAGATCAAACCTGATTTTATCCAAGCCTATGTATATCGAGGCTTGAGCCACAAAAGACTAGGAATGCTCGACAAAGCAATTGATGATTACACTAAAGCTATCAACTTATCTACAAAAAATCCCCAAGATCAAGCGTCAATTCTCTATAGCCGTGGAATTGCTTATTCAGATTCGGGAAAACTTACAGAATCTGTTGCTGATTTTACTCAAATAATTAAGATCTCTAAGGACAAAGACCTTAAGGCAGATGCCTACTATCAGAGAGGATTTATCTATTCAGAGAAGGGGTCTATTCTTGGGAAAGACAACTATATTCAGAAAGCGATCGACGATTTCACAGCAGTAATTAAATTTAAATCATCCCATCTCAGTGCCTATACCCAACGGGGAATAATATACAATAGCTATTATGGTGATGGACTAGCCGCAACAGACGACTTTATGAAAGCTGTGCGCCTCAAACCCAAAGATGCCGACGATTATTGGAACCGAGGGACGGCCCGAAGTTCAACTGGTAATATGAAAGGAGCCTTAGACGATTTCAATCAAGCTATCAGTCTGAATCCTAATTATTCTCGCGCCTATTCCAGTCGTGCGGGGATTCGATACTTATTGGGTGATAAAAAAGGAGCTAATGCTGATGTCAATAAAGCACTTGAAAAAATGGATAAAGCTCGTCCTGACGTGAGTAGCTGGTATACCTTACTAACTACTAGCTCGGATGACCAATTACAGCAAAAAATTTATGCTCTAGCAGATCAAGCGATTGATGACTCACCAGAAACAAGCAAAGATAACTTGTTGTTGTATCTTGTTCGAGGAAATATTCGTCTTTTTCAAAAAAATACTCAAGGAGCTTTAGACGCTTTTGATAAAGTAATTAGCTTAAATAGTGAATTCCCCATAGCGTACTATCTTCGCGCTTTTTCACGAACTAATACTCCTGATGCTCGCAAAAAATCTCTTGAAGATCTTAATGAGGCAATTAAACTGAGTCCTAATTTTGCCCAAGCCTACCTTGCTCGCGGATACTTAACAAAATCTCAAGCTGACTTTAATCAAGCAATTGATATCTATAAACGAGTTATTAGCCGAAATCCTAACAGTATTGATGCCTATGCTCGTCGAAGAAGAATTTACAGTTACATAGGCAATGTGGAGGAAGCAGATTTAGACTTACTACAAATCGTTAAATTGAGAAGAAAACAAGGAATCACGTCAGTTGTAAGTAAGTGTGACAACCAACGACTATTAGCCACGTTTAGAGACTTGTTATCTTGCCAATAAGCTACTATATAGCGTTATTTAGAGTTGCGACAACACTAAAATCCTTGCTAGGTAAAGTTTTTATAGCGGCTTGCAGATTGGTGAGATACGGGCTTCGGCTACGCTCAGCCCTCGCGCCCTGAGCGTAGCCGAAGGGCTGTCCCTCATTCGCAAGAATACCGCTATAGCTATCTTATTTGGTAAGCGTTCAAGGGGGTGATCAACTGCGTACTAAAAGAGTCAACCCCTTACTGGGTATGGTTTTCAGGGACTTTTTCCAAAAGAGACGACACGGCTCAATCTAGGATAATGGGGGTTGTGATCCGGGAATTGGGATTTTCATTATTAAGAGAAAACCTAAAATAATCAAAAACCGGCATTTTCAATACCGAAATCGTCTAATCTTATAGCTTACAAAGTTTGGATACCCCCCTGAACGGTTACAGATTACAAGTTGCCGACCATTATCAGAAAGGTCAGTATGAAGAGCAAATTCAGATTCTTCGCAATAAGCTAGGATCGGTAAATTTCAGCCATGAATATTGTTCAGCTTCCCTGATTATCCGTAACTTTACCTCCGGCGCTGGAGAGATGATCTTACCGAATACTAGCGGCTATGATGAAGCACTTAAATTAGCTAATTTAAGTCGGTTATTTAGAACCATCGAATCTTTTTGCGATATTTATTTGAATAGAGGAGATGGATAGATATGACATCCGTGTAACCCCTTTCACCGAATCCTTGCTTGCCATGACTGCGATGCAATCCCCCAGCCCGAACGCCCCTTTAGCCGCTGAACTCCCGGATTTTGCCCTCCAGGGGAACGAGCCGCCTTTACCGCCGGAAATTCAGTCCCTTAAGGACGCAGCGCTGGCCGCTCCCCAGGATTTGGTGGCCAAAATTAGTCTGGCCAGCGCCCTGGAGCAGGGGGGCTACCTCAAGGAAGCGGCGGCGGAATACGAAGCCATTAAGGCGCTGGACACCGATCAACTCTTTAGCGCCTCGGCGGATCGGGCGCTGAGAGATATTCGTAAAAAGTTAGCCAAAACCACGGGGGGACAGGATTTTCGCTCCTACCGTCAAGGGGCGACCAGGGTGATCGAAGTCAAAACCCCTGGAGACGCCTGGACCACGGCCACGCCCCCCTATTCGGAGACCATTCGTCAACTTCAGCAAGCGGTGGATCAAGATCCGGGGGATCTGGTGGCCAAAATTGCCTTGGCGAACGCCCTGGAGCAGGAAGGATTCCTGAAGGACGCGGCCCATCTCTACGAGCAAATCAAAGCCCTGGACGGGGAGGGCACCTTTCGGGGCGCGGCGGAGAAGGCGCTGACAAAAACTAATGCCCAGTCAGATCCCGAACAATTATTAGATAGAAATAATTCAGATTCAAAATTAGAAGATGATTGTGAGAACTTTTCAACTGAAAATAGACAAGTACTGATTTCCCTGTTACATGAATATGGACAGAATCTTTTCAAGTTATGTGAGGAAATTAGCGACTTTCAAGCTCGTTATAATCTATTGACAATTTTCTCACCATTAATGGGGGTAATCTTATTCCTGTTTATTAATCAAATATTTCGCACAATTTTTTGGCAGATAACATCATTTGTTTTACTCATTTTTTGGATATTCATCATCTATTGCGCTTGGCGAGATAGAAAAAAGCTAAATCGAATTAAATATCAAGCTCGTCGAATCAGAACAAGACTGGAAAAAGTGATTCGTCTCGGCTACCAAATTCAGGAAAACATGGCTTTTAATGTAATTACAAAGGTCGAATTAGATTTACGGTTAGCCGACGCTGAGTCAGCCCTTGAATATTACCATGAATTAATTAAGCAATCTACATTTCGCAGGTTGTGATAAAAATCTTGAATATTTCAAAAGCCAGTCTAGATAAGGCTTTCAGGAATTAGGCTAGATATTGCTTGGACTGATTTTTTTCTTTGTTTGGGATGATTGGCGATATTTGGGCTTCTC
>JBKCES010000108.1:0-6748 GCA_046304295.1 Cyanobacteriota bacterium
CCGTCGGTGCCCACGCAGTCCATAACGGGTTAACTCAACTGCCCCAGGCCCACGGCGCCCTCCACGGGGAAAAGGTGGCCTACGGAATTTTAGTACAACTACGGCTAGAGGAAATGGTGGCCGCTAACCAGTTGGCGTTCACGGCCCGCCAACAACTGCTCAAGTTTTACGGCGAAATCGGTCTGCCCCAATCCTTGGAAGATTTAGGGTTAGGACAGATTACCCTGGCGGAGCTAGATCGGGTAGCCCAATTTACCTGCGCCCCCCAATCCGACCTCCACCGTTTGCCCTTCCAGGTTTCCCCGGAGATGCTGAAGGCGGCACTGGTCTCCACCCAACTGATGGCGCCAGCGGGGACATGGGCTTAAATCATCCCATCCTAGACGAAAGTTTCGCTGTCATTGACCAACGGGTCGGCGCCCATAGTTTGTCTCCCCAGGAATACGCCTTAGCCCAACGGTTAATCCACGCCACGGCGGATTTTGACTATCTCCACCTGCTTCGGGTCGGCGCCGGAGCGATCCCAGCGGCTTTAGAGGCCCTAGGGAAGGGAACCCCCATCGTGGCGGATGTGACTATGACGAGCCAAGGGATTCTGGGGATGGTGACTAAGACGTTTCAGAATCCGGTCTTAACGGCTTTGGATTTTGCCCCCGAGGCGGAAGCGGGCAAAACCAGAACAGAAACGGGCCTATTACACTGCTTCGCCCAGTATCCCAGCGCCGTCTATGTCTTTGGCAACGCCCCCACTGCGCTGTTGGCACTCTGTCGGCAAATTGAATCTCTCCCGCCCCAGGCACCGCGACCGCCCCTGATTATCGGCACTCCGGTGGGGTTTATCTCAGTTTTAGAAGCCAAGGCGGCGCTGGCCCGGTTACCTGTGCCCCAAATCGCCGTTGAAGGGAATAAAGGCGGCTCCCCGGCGGCGGCGGCCCTTGTCAACGCCCTCTTGGTTTTGGCCTACACCGAAATCAGCAAGGTCTGAGCCAGCGCCAAACCGGATAAAACGGCGCCTTCCACCTTCCCAGCGACAAAACCGTCTCCCCCCAACGCCAAGGGCCCCGGGGCCGGCAGAGATAAACAGGGTTCCGGGTAGGGTTGGAGAACCTGGCTATAACGCCAACGGTGGAGATGGGTGACTAAAACCTTTGAACCGAGCCAGGGACGGGCGGAGTTTAGCATTTGGGCGGTAATCAGATCCGAGTCGGCCTCGAACTGGTCGGCGCTCCACTGGGGGCCGGCTTGGATCGTGACGCCATAACCCTGGGGAGAAATGCCCTTTTGGTAATTACAGGCGATCCAACCCAAAGGGTCTCCCGTTAACCACAGTCCCCCCGGCGGCGGAATTTGGGCCGGTTCTTCTAGAAGCGCCAGCAGGGTTAAACAGGGAGCATAAGTTACATTTTCTAACTTTGCCTGGATGTCCGGCGTTAGGGAAATCCCAGATCTCCCCAGCAGTTCCAAACTTTGAGGAACCGGCGCCGTCAGCGCTAGGGCTTGGGCAGAGTAAACTTCCTCTATGCCCTCCGGCAGGACTTCCGCCCGGACCCGCCACTCTCCCCCTCGCCATTGAAAACTCAGAACCCGGCACTGAGTCAAGACCGACTGGGACGGTAACTGGGAGGCGAGATACTGGGCTAAGCCGCGATTACTTTCGGCACCGCGGTAAGCGACTTTTTCGGCGTTGCGGAATGTCCCCGTTAAGGTGGGAAAGCCTTCGGACCAGGGGACAATGACACCGTCCTTTAACCACTCTTCAATCCAGGGCTGGAACAGGGGACTGCTGACGGTGAAATACTGGGCGCCGAAGTCAAAACAGCCCGTTTGCCCCCCGGAGGTCAAGCGCCGACTGGCCAGGCGCCCGCCAATCCCCCGACCTTTATCGAGGATTTGGACGCGCCAACCCCGACGAGCAAGAACCGTGGCGCCGATTAACCCCGTTAGACCGCCGCCCACTAGTAAACAAGTCCTTTCCGTCATGGGGATGTTTTAAGATAGAACGTTTACTCGCCCTCTTCCTCTTCCTCGTCGGCGCTGGAGTCGGCGTGACCGGCGTAAATTTGCTCAGCTTCGGGGCAGTCGTCGGAGACTAAAATCTCGGGATTGAGGCGAGAGAGGGAGGCTAACTTGCGGTTGACCGCGCCGATACTTTCCAGACGCACCATTTCTTCCCAGGCGCTGATCTCGTCTTCCTCTTCCGTTTCGTAGCGGATGGTCACCAAATCCCCCTCTAGGGCGAGGATTTTAGCGCCTTCAATCCAACGCTGTTGGTCACGCAGGTAAATACAAACTTCCTGTCCATCCTGACAGAATTGGTAAATTTTGCGATGTAACATAATTCGGGCAAGCTCCTAAACGGCTCAAGATACTCCTTGACAAAAACGGTCGGGGCGTAATTAGTTCCCTAGGGGCGGCGTTGGGCCAAGGAGGGAGTTGCAAAACCGGAAAAGGACGACAGCGGATCGGAAAGCGGAAGGAAGACGTTTCACAGTGGGCTAAATTTAGGGAGTCCCGGAGTGGATAGGCTAATTCTACCTTAGTTTTCCCCATTGGGACGCTAAAGCCCCAAAACTTGACGGGTCTTCTGGACAATATCTCGGGGGCGAAAGGGTTTGGTGATGTAACAATCCGCACCCACCTCCAGACCCATTTCTCGGTCGTATTCCTGACCCTTGGCGGTGAGGAGAATAATATAAATACCCTGATAATCGGGATTTTGCTTCGTTTGACGGCAAACCTCTAAGCCGCTGATTTTGGGCATCATCACGTCAAGGAAAACAAGCTGGGGTCTTTCGCGGTCAATCACCGCCAGTGCCGCCTCCCCGTCCCGGGCCGTCCAGATCTCGACTCCGGCGCTTTCTTCCAATTCTTCTAGAACCTGCTCCATCAAAATTAAAATATTCGGCTCGTCGTCAACGATTAAAACTTTGGGAGATGTCATGGGTTTAGGACAGCGTATCTAAAGGTAAAGTAAAACAAAACTGACTGCCCTGACCGAACTGACTTTCGACCCAGATTTGGCCGCCGTGCCCTTCAACAATTTGCTTACAGATGGGCAAACCGAGGCCGGTTCCCGCCGGTTTGTTGGTCAAAACCTCTCCCCCCTGCTGGAAGGGTTGAAAAATTTTCTCTAGGTCGTCGCTGGCAATCCCGGCGCCGGTGTCCTTAATACTAACCTGTAGGGCGTCTGACAAAACCGTCGCTTCGCAGGTGACTCCACCCTTTTCGGTAAACTTCAGGGCATTGGAAAGTAAATTGAGGATTACCTGAAAGAGTCGGTCTTCATCCCCTCGAATGGGGGGAAGCGCTTCGGGAATGAGGGCGAACAGTTCTAGATTTTTCAATTCAAAGAGGGGAGTCAGGGTAGCGATGGCTCGGTGAATAATTGGCTCTAATTGACAGGGAGAAAAAGACCACTCCACGGCGCCGGCTTCCATTTTGGCGATATCCAGCACGTCGTTAATCAAGGCGGTCAGCCGCTCGGATTCCTGAATAATAATCTCCAGGTTAGTCTCGATTTTCTCGGCGGTCTTGACAAGCTTGGGATTTTGGGGATCTAACTGGGGAAAAATAACCGTTTCTAATTTGCTTTGAATGACGGCGGCAAAGCCGAGGACAGAGGTTAACGGCGTGCGCAATTCATGGGAGACCGTAGCCAGAAAGTCTGTTTTCATGCGTTCGATTTCCCGTTCTTTGGTCACGTCCCGAATCAACACCACGGAGCCTAAACATTGGGCCCCTTCGGCGCCCTGGGCCGGTTTAACCACGCTGGTGGCCAGCGCCTGCCCTTGTCTCTGCTCCCGCAAACTGAGGAGCGCCGTAATCTCCGGCTGGGTTTGGCGCTCGGCTTTTTCTAGCAGGTTAACCTGGATTTCCGGGAAGAAGTCCGCCGCCCGGGCGCCCCGTAAATCAATTCCCTCCAGACCAAACAGGGATAACAGCGCCGGATTAAAGCGGGTAATGCGACCGAAGATATCTGTAACCAGGAGACCATCCGCTAGGTTATCGATAATAGCCGTCATGTCCGCCAGGGCGCTTTCCAGATCTCGGGATTGGACGCGGGTTTTTTCCAGCAACTGGGCCTGATAGACGGCGATGCCCAATTGATTGGCCACCTGCTCCAATAAATGGATTTCCCGCTCCTGCCAGCGCCGCGGGGCGTTGTTTTGGTAAACCCCCAGAAGTCCCCAGAGCTTAGCGCCGACAAAGACCGGCACCACCGCGCAGGCCCGCACTTGAAAATTTCGCAAAATTTCTAGGTGACAATCCGTTAGACCCGCCGACTCCACGTCGTCTAGAACCCAACTTTCCTGCCGTCGGTAGCGCCCCCCCTGGGTCTCCTGAAGGTAAGTGTCTTGCCACTGGAGCAAGTTGGGTTGCTCCTCCAGTAGAGAGGGCCACATTTGGGAGACCGCTTCGTAGATAAAGACGCCGCTCCAATCTTCCTCAAAGCGATAGACCAGCACCCGGTCGCAGTTGAGCAGATGACGCACCGCCGCGGTGGTGGTCTTAAAAATAGTGTTTAAATTTAGGGTTTGACGGATTTGGTTAATCACCCGAGCCAGGGCCCGTTCCTCCTGGGCGATGCGGGCCAAATTATCCTTCTGGGCTTCGACTTGAGCCAAGGCTTTTTGCAACTCCTCCGAGCGCTGTTGGGTTTCCTGCAACAGTTCCGCCTGTTGGAGGGCGACGCCCAGATGAAGGGCGATTTTGAGGATGAATTCAATCTCGCCGCTCCGCCAGACCCGGGGCAGGTCGGCTTGGTGAATACACAACAGCCCCCAAATCTGCTTATTTTTCAGCAAAGGCACCACTAGGTAAGCCCGGCCGTGGAACTGGGCGCAGAAATGGAGGGAATGTTCCGGGAGTTGGCGTTCCTCGGTATCGTCTAGGGCCAAGAGAAGCCCCCGTTGGAAATGGGCGCTCAGGCTCGGGGAGAGGGGCGGATCTAGGCGTTGCCCTAGCAGGGAGGCGATCTGGGGAACCGCCAGCGCCTCGGAGATAAACTGCCCCTGTCGGGCGTCGGAGTCGGGGTCAAATTGCAGAATTGACACCCGGTCCACCTGCAAAAGGTGCTGAATTTCCGTGGCGGTGACTTGAAACAGGGTTTCTAACTCTAGGGTCTGGCGGATCCGGTCGAGCACTTCCCCCAGCGCCTTTTCCCGTTGCAGGGCCTTGAGGTGCTCTTCCTTCTGGGTCTGAACTTCCGCCAGCAGGGTCTCTAGGGAAGCGGCCTTATTTTTAGCTTGAATCAGAAGATGGCGCTGGTGGAGGGCGATGCCCAAATGGAGAGCGATTTTTTGACAAAACTCCTGATCCTCCGGCGCCCAAATTCGGGGGTTCCGGCTCTGGAGGCTGAGGACGCCCCAACACACGGCCCCCTCCAGCAGGGGAAGATTGAGAAAGGCGCCAATCCCCAAGGATTGCAACAGTTGGCGCTGAACCGGGTCGCTGATTTCCGCCTCGCAGTCCCTCACCGCTAAGGCCGGGCCAGAAGTGCCGTCCCCGGGCAACAGTAACCGCCAATCCACCCGGCGCCGCTCCCCCGGAGCAAGGGAAAGGGACGCAGGGTTGAAACAGGCTTCCGCCAGCAGTTTACTCCCTTGACCAGAACTTGGGGAACCCCAGCGGACAATCAGCGCCCGGTCGGCGCCCACCGCCCGGCCTACGTCCTCCACCACGCTGGCGAAGAGTTGGCTTAAATTGGTGCAACGCCCGATCTGATCAAGGATGGTTTCGCTCACCCGGCGGCGCTCTAGCAATTCCGCCAGGCGCTGGGACTGTTCCCGTTGTTGGCTGAGGAGTTGGGACTGCTGAATTGCGAGGCCCAAGTGAAGTGCCAGATGTTCGATAAAGGCCAATTCTTCCCTTTTCCACTCCCTCGGCGCTTGGCATTGATGGACGGTGAACAGTCCCCAAAGATCGTCGTTGGCGATGAGGGGCGCGACCACGTTAGCTTGGAGACCCAAGCTAGCCAGAAGTTGTCGATGGCACGTTTCCGCTTCTAACCGGGCCAGATCCGCCATCACCCAAAGCCGCCCTTGACGATATTGCTCGTAATAACGACTGGAAAAACAATGATCCCAGAGACGATAACCCATCAGGGAATTGAAGGGCGGTTGCACCGACTCGGCAATAAACTCCCCCTCTTGCCAGTTCTGACCGGGCGTAAACCGATAAATCGCGGCTCGATCCGTCGCTAACAGGTTCCGCACCTCAGCTACGGTAGTCCCAAACAACGCCTCTAGGGACAAACAGTCCCTAGCCCGCCGGACTAAGGCCAATAACGCCTGTTGGCGACCCTGTTCCAGCTTTTCGAGGACGGTCTGAGGAGGAGGTAAAACGTTCATGGCGATGGGGGTTTCGCCTATGGGTCGCCTGGGATTCGAACCCAAGACCAATCGGTTAAAAGCCGAGTGCTCTACCGCTGAGCTAGCGACCCGTATTTTTAGCGCACGGTTACCGACTATAACACAGTTCAGGGAGGTTGACAAGCCTTTTAAAAATTTAACCCGGCGAAATAGATCCACAACCCATAGCTCAAGCCCGCGGCGCCGAGGGGAACCGTTAAGTTATCCACGCCGTACCAAGATAGCGTTTCTAAGAGCGGCGCCGTCAGGGCCACCGCCAGAGCGGTTAAACCAACGGCGGGGCTAAAACCGGCGCTAGCGCCGAGGATTAGCCAAGCGGCTAAAAAGCTAACCCCGGCCATGGCCCCGGAGCCTGCCCAACTGTTCTTCTGGCCCCA
>JBKCES010000109.1:0-2871 GCA_046304295.1 Cyanobacteriota bacterium
AAACTAGTCAAACAGTCTGAAGTATCACACGCAACAAATTTACTCAACCATCGCCCCCGTAAATCTCTTGACTACTGTACCCCCTATGAGGTATTCTTCTCTCAGTCAGGCCCTGGTGCACTTCGGACTTGAATGGGCCATGTTTGTCAAGTTTAAACTTTTTAATCTACCTGATTTGAAAAAGTACGATACCTTTTCACGATTCATTTAGGCCTGCTATATGCCTGCAAGATTGAGGAGCTCAGTCAAAAGCGGTTTTGAGGTAATCATGTCGATTTTGTATAGTGTTGTTACAGACTCATATTACACCCTAAAGAGCCAATTTATATCGTTCTATAGCAGGCCTAAATGGGTGGTGAACGCAATCCAAGGATTATCCCCCCCAACCCCCCTTGGAAAGGGGGGAGCAAATCGGAGCCTGTTCATGATTCACTTAGGCCTGCTATAACGACTTTAAAAATATGGCTCAAGCTCAACGACTCTGCAAATTTGGTCTAGACACCCTTGCACGGCTTTTTAGAATGAAATAGCCCTGATGTTCAAAGCCGGGCAACCTAAGAAGCCAGCCACACTTCGACAAGCTCAGTGACTACCAGAGGAGATGGCGGAGATTTTTGTAGGCTCAGAAGGTCAAAGCGGAAAATCTCTATGTACCGTTACTTTTGAACGGCATAGCGAAGTGGCAAGAGACGTAAATTTATCTAGCTTTGGATACCCCCACTTTATCCAAGCGCCGGACTGAGTTTGAGGCTTGACATCTGGTTTTTCCCTTTGCCAAAGGGGGGCTAGGGGAGATCAAACCCCTGACACCGCCCTAAAATACCCAATAACAGTTCGTCAATAATCCGCCGGAGGTCTCCGCCGCCGAGACGGCTATTGTTCACCAAAATGGCGACGCCGAGGGTTTGCTGGGGGCTAATCTCCCAATAACCCGCCAGACTGACGGTTCCCGTTAACGTGCCGGTTTTCCCCCAAAATTTCCCGGCGATGGGGGTTTCGCCTAAACGGCGCCGCAGGGTGCCCCGCTCCCCCATCAAGGCCAAAGATTCCCGAAAGACGCTCGCAGAAGGGGTTTGCGTCATCTCTCGGAGCAGATGGATTAATAACCGGGGAGAAACCAAATTTTGACGGGATAGCCCGGAGTAGTCTTTGAGGAGAAAGTCCGCCCCTAGGGGGGTTAGGGAAAGTTGGCGGCGCTCCAGAAGACGCCCCAGGGCCTCGGCGTAGAGGTTGTCGCTCTCCTGATTAATGCGGGCGACAATTTCCCCCAAAGGAGGGGAGGTTAAGATTAACCCCGGCGCTGAGGACGGGGTAAAGTCCCGGACAAGTCGTTCTTGGCGAATTTCAATCCCCTGCTGGCTCAATTCTCGACGGAGAACCGCTAGGAAATAGGCGCCGGGGTCGGGGACGGCGAAATTCAGGTCGGCCGGTTCCGCTTGGGGGGTCAGAGCGCCAGTGAGAATCCACTGGGATGTTCCCCAGACTCCTGTTAGAGCGAGGGGTTCCGAAGCTGGAGCGGTCAGGGTTTGATTGATCAGAGAGACCGTCTCTAGGGCTAGGGGGTCGGAGACTTCTAGTTTTAGCGGTTGTCCCAGACTTTGGGGCGTTAGGGTCAGCGTCCCTTGATTGCCGTTGAGAATAGCCTGATTAACCGGGGGAGCGTAGCCGTAGGTTAGGTCGCCCCCTTCCCAACTGTCGGGATGGCGGCGTTGGGGAGGGGTGGCGTCCGCTAAGGTTAGGGTTTCGATGACGGTTACGCCTCTTTGGCGCAATTCTCGGGCGAGTTTGGTTAAGTCGGCCGTCGTTAAAGTCGGGTCCCCCTGGGCGTTGAGGGTCAGTTCCGCCAGAACCGGGGGAGCGCCCTGAAGGTAGAGGGGAGTTTGCCAACGAAAATCGGCCCCGAGACTGCGAAGCGCCGCCGCGGTGACGAGCAGTTTCAGACTGGAGGCGGGGGTGAACAGTTGGTCGCCGTTGCGCTCGTATAAAGTTTCTCCGCTGGCGAGGTCTTGGATGACCATCCCCCAATGGGCTGACGCCACATCCGGTCGGGCGAGACGAGCGTTAATGGTCGGCGCTAGGGGATTGGGACAGGCGCCCAAGGAGGGGGCCATAAGGGCTCCGACGACCCACAGCAGGCTGGCGACGGGCAATATTTTCAGCACAGAACTCTATTCTTTAGCCAATAAACGGAGCTGGGCGCCTAGAGTTTTTAACTATGGCGCCGAATCCAATCCAGTAAAAGAGGGTTAACCTGCTCCGGCGCTTCGTCCTGGGGGCAATGGCCAATGTCTGGTAGGACAATAAAATCTTCCACGCAGGGGTACTCCGCCAGTCGGCGCCCTAGCTCCAAGGGTTCCCAGGGATCGCCCTCTCCCCAGAGGAAAAGGACGGGGCAGGTAATTTGGGGCAAAAGATCTTCCGGCAGGGGACCCTGGGAATAACGGGTGAAAGCGAGGAAAACGTCCATGGCGCCGGGATCCTGGGCCGGCGCTAGGAGTAAATCCACCAATTCGTCGGTGACGGCCTCGGGATTAGTATAGGCTTGGCGCAGGATGTTTCGCACCGTTCCCGGTCGGGCGATTTGTTTAAAAAAGAACTGCCCCACCGTCCGATTAGCCAAAATTTGCTGTAAAACCGGCGCTCCCCATTGCCGATACCAGGGCAAACTCCGGCGCTTGCGGTCATGGAGAAGACGCAGAGAGCAGTTGAGCGCCGCTAGACCCCGCGTCCAATCTGGCGCGTCCACCGCAGTCTGGAAAACGACGACGCAACCGATGGAGTTGCCAATTAAAAAGGCCGGCTCTCCCACAACTTCCCGGCAAAAATCCCCTAGGAGTTGGCTCCAAGTAGCGAAGGTATACTCTATTTCTA
>JBKCES010000110.1:0-6654 GCA_046304295.1 Cyanobacteriota bacterium
GAGAAGCCCAAATATCGCCAATCATCCCAAACAAAGAAAAAAATCAGTCCAAGCAATATCTAGCCTAATTCCTGAAAGCCTTATCTAGACTGGCTTTTGAAATATTCAAGATTTTTATCACAACCTGCGAAATGTAGATTAGAAGGGGGGTGGGGGAGGAATCTTTTGATTGCGTTCACCTCCCATCTAATCCGGCTATGTCTTGTCTGCCCCAATGGAGGGCGCCGTCTATGCCTCCAGCGCCGGAGGATCTTCCTCGTCGGTGAAACCCTGGCTAATTTCCACAATGTTGCCGTCGGGGTCACTGATCCAAACCGTGCGCCAGCCGGGGATATAGTCGTCAAAGTTGAGGGGGCCGAGGGTGATTTTAGCCGCGTCTCCCATTTCCGCTAGCTTAGCGTCCACGTCGGCGACCTTAAAGGCCAACTGGCGCACGCCGGGGTATTGGGGGCCGTCGTTAATGGGGGAGGGAACTGGCGCCGGTTCTTTGGCTTTAAAGAGTTCGAGGTAAAAGGCGCAGTCCGCCATCTTAATAAAGACAATCTGGTCGCCGTCGGGCAATTTGGCCACCCGGGCCCGTTTGAAGCCGAAATATTGACAGTAAAATTTTTCCGTGGCGATGGGGTCGGCGCAGGTCAGTGCCACCTGGGAAAAGATTTGTAAACTCATGGATAATCTCCAGATGAAGAGGTTAGAAATTAAAAGTTAAACGCAAAGTCGCGGTGACAATGCCGTCGTTACTCTGGTTTTGGTTCGGCGCTGGGTGGATGATAACCCCCGGAGTCAGAGACAAATTCGGGTTAATTTGGTGACGATAAAAGACCTCGGCGTGGAGGGGAACAGAGTTGGGAAACGGTTCCACCCCGGATAAACTGCCCAGATAGGGCTGAGCGCCGAAAATCACGCCCCCTAAATTGCCTTCCTGTCCCAAATCCGGGAAAACAAAGGAAAGAGCGTAATTCCAAAGTTCTCCCTGACCGCCCCCCATGGCCCTGGCGTTGACAAAACCTAACCAAGCGCCGACGCCAAACTGGGAATTCACCTGCCAGAAAAATTCGGCGCCGTAGGCGTTAGTAGAAGTTGCGTACTGAGCTAGGGTGTCGTTGGCGATGGCGGTGCCGCTATAGGCCGGCAGACCAAAGGAGGTGGCGTTGTCGCTAAAACCAAAGGCTCCGGGGACAAAGTAGCCGTTGATATAGTTGGCGCCGAGGGCGAGACCGGGGGTCGCCTGCCAGCGCAGACTAGCGCCGGCGGAGTAGGTGCCGTTAAAGAGGCCGCTTCCCTGTTCGGGATTATTGCCTAAACCGGCGTAGTAGCCGCCCCCTAGGGTGAGGGCGTCGGTAAGCCGGTAGGAAAAGGCTGCGCCCGTGCCGCCGCCCAAACTGAGGATTTGGTTATGTTGGGCAAAGGTGGAGAGGGTGGTGGTGCCGCCGTTGAAGTCCTCAAAGTAGGGATTGACCGGCGGATAATTGTAGTCGGCGTGGAGGCCGCCGCTGGGAGTTACCAGCATGGTCAGGCGCTCGTTCACCGGAAAGAGGTAATAAAGCGTTACCAGAAAGAGGGAGTTATTAAAATCTCCATACCACTGGTTGGATTGAACCACCTCCTTGGTGCCCCCGTCTACAAAGGGGATTGTGCTATTCCCCCCGGCAAAGCGAGTCACCAAGAGATCCCGGCCGGTGAAACTGGTATTCAAAGTCAGGCGGGCCCGCTCCTGAAAGGCGATTTGGTTGCCGCTATCCCCGGTGGTGCCGGTGAGGACGAAATTAACCAAGCCACTCAGTTTGGTGGTAGTGGAAAAGCTATGGTCTTCTAGGTAAGACAGACGGGACTCTAGGTTATCCGTCCGACTATTCAGCGCCGTTAATTCCGTCTGGAAATCCTGGGCCAGCCGCTTGAGGGCATCTAGGTCTTCCTGAAGAACCGCCGCATTTTCCTGAAGCAACTGCTCGATTCGGGTTTGGCAAGCGTTCAACCCGGCCGCAAACTCCCAACGACTGAGGGCCCGCTCTCCCCGGAAGGTCTGGTCTGGATAGCCCACTAGGCAACCGTATCGTTCCACTAGAGACTGGAGTGCCTGATAGGCCCAATCCCCAGGACTCACATCCCGCAAACTGGAAACCGAAGTCGTCGGAGTAGTTTCCAAGGCGCGACTGATTAATTCAGACCGGGTCTCAAAGGCCTCAGACCGGCTCCTGAACGAGTCAGATGAGTCTTCAAACGCTTCAGACCGGCTCCTGCGCGAGTCAGACCGGGTCTCAACGGCCTCAGACCGGCTCCTGAGCGTAGCCGAAGGAGCCTCCCCCCAGACCGGCGCCGTCCCTAGCAGTAATAAGGCTCCCCCGACGAATAAGACCCTTGCGCCAGAGAAACACCGAGAGACCTGATATCTGGTATCTGATATCTGATATCTGTTCAAGATTGCGGACTTCATGCCAAGGAACCGTCGGGATATTGCACCATTCCGGCAAAATGAATGGCGATCTTGCCGTCCCGTAGAACCCAGCTATCGGCGAAGCGCATCTGGGCCTTCTCTCCCCCCACCGTCATGGTGATGCCTTCCACCACCATCAGGGTTGTGGGATCTTCCGTTTCCGCCCAAAAGGCCAGATCCACCTCCAGCCCTTCAATGCCCAAAATGCCCTGAAAATGCTCCCGCAGTTCCGTATGACCCCGGAAGTAAAGGGGCGTTTTCTGAAAACTGCTAATCAAAACCGCGTCTTCACAGTATTGATTGAGAAGCCCGTCAATATCTTTATCCAAAATAAGTTGGATATGCTCTTTGTACATGCGACCGAGGGCGGTGTCAGGGGCGTGTCCCATGGTTAAGGTCTCCTTTAGATTAGGGATTGTATTTGTAGGGAAACTTACGACGGTGGTTAAGAATTTTATACTCTACTTGCCCAAACAGGAGGGCCCGGGAGTAAAAATTAGGCAGAGCCGGACTGCCGTACTCCAACATCGGGTAGGGGTAAGCGCCGACTTCCGGCAGAACGGAATTGAGCGCCGGCAGACTGGCCTGATCCAGCTTGTGCAGTTGCTCCGGGGTCAACTCAAACTCGCAGGCGCCGAGGTCTTCCTGGGCTTGAGCCAGGGTGCGGGCGGAGAAAACGGGGATATTGACCACCGGCTGTTGCATCAACCAGCGCAGACTCACCTGGGCGCAGGGGCGACCAATCTCTGCCGCGATTTTAACCATTTCTTCCATAATGGCCAAGTTGCGTTTCGTAGCGGCGCTCCAAAAGAGGTTTTGCTCCGGGTCAACGTGGTCTTTAAGACGGTATAACTCATTGGGATCCACCGGTCGGTTATATTTGCCGGTGGTCATGCCCCCCGCCAGCGCCGACCAGGAGACTAGGCCAATATCCAACTCCGCCGACAGGGGCATAAATTCCGGCTCCGCCGACCGCTCCACCAGGCTCCATTCCAACTGAGTGGCGATAAAGGGATGCCAGCCCTGAAATTCGGCGATAGTATTGGCCCGGGCCAGCCACCAGGCGGGAAAGTTAGAGGCGCCGGCGTAGAGAACTTTCCCCTGGGCGATGAGGTCGTTCAGCGCCCGCAGAATTTCGTCAATAGGCGTGGTGAAATCCTCGATATGAATCCAGAGCAGGTCGATATAGTCCGTTTTCAGGCGCTTGAGGGAACCTTCCACGGAGCGGAAAAGGTTCTTGCGGTGGTTGCCGCAACCGTTGGGATCGGCGCCGTCGCTCATGCCGTCAAAGAGAGAATATTTAGTCGCTAAAACGTAGCGGTCTCGGTCAGGATGGACTAATTCCCCCAAAAATTGCTCCGATTGGCTCTCCTGGTAGCGGTTGGAGGTGTCGATAAAATTCCCTCCCGCTTCCGTAAAGGCGTTAAAAATGCGTTGGCTTTCGGCGAAATCAGACCCCAGGGGGCCCCAATTGGTGCCAAAGGTGCCGCAACCGAGGCACAGTTCTGAAACCCTGAGGCCGCTACGGCCCAGAAGTTTGTATTTCATGGGTTGTTTTCCTCAATCAACCGGTAGAAGCGAATATCGCCCTCCCCTTGGAGCAGCGCCGCCAGTTGGGCGACGGCGGTTTGAAAGTGGGGCGTCTGGAAATGACGGTCTAAACAGGTTTGATCTTGCCAGTGTTCCACCGTGGTGAAGTCTGTGAGATCATCCCGGTTTTGGAGCACATCATACTGGAGACAGCCCCATTCCCGGCGACTTTCAAGCATTAAGATTTGTAAAATTTTACTCACCGGGGAGATTTGGTCAGGTTTTGCCTGAACCCTAGCTACAACTCGTATCGACACCTTTGCATTAAGGTCGTTCATGGGAGCGGTTAGGAAAGTCAACTTTTATTTCTCTATTGAGGGACATTCTCGGCCGATTTGCCCCTCGTCTTAATCCCTCTCCCAAAGAGGGAGAAGAGGCTGGGTGATACCCTGAGCGCAGTCGAAGGAGATCCGGGTCAACAAACATCGTTCTCACCAGTCTGCAAACCGCTATATATTCTGTTATCTAACATCTGCGACCCGCGAGAGCAGGGAAAAGACCCCGAAGCTAATCAACACAGCGCCGCTGAGGGGATTGAGCCAGCCAGACCATTGCCGTAGAGCTAGTAACTGTTTTAACGTCCCGGTAAAGAGACCCGCTAGGGCGAGGGGAAAAACCGTGCCGAGGGCGTAGGCCAGCAGTAAACCGGCGCCGAGGGTCAAGTTTTGGCTAGCGGCGACCCAACCCAGCAGGGTGGCTAAAACCGGGGTGCTACAGGGGGAGGCCACTAGGCCGAAGGTTAAGCCAATCAGGTAGGCCCGAAGCCCCGGCGACCAGTCCGCTGAAATCCAGTCCGTGGCGCCTAAACTAGGAAAACGCAGGGGAACCAGACCCAACAGATTGAAGCCCATAACAATAGCCAAGGCGCTGACCAGCAGGGGCAGAGCTAGACCCACCTGCCCGTAGAGACGTCCCAAACCTGCGGCGACCACGCCCAACCCCGCCAGGGTGGTGCCTAAACCGAGGGTAAAGCCGAAGGTCTGGGCCAACAGTTGTCCGCGGTTATTCACCTGGGGGCCGCCGAGGTAGGCCACCGTCAGGGGAAGGAGGGACAGGGTGCAGGGGGTTAAGCTCGTGAGGACGCCGACGCCGAAAATGACGCCTAAACTCAGGGGAGACAGATGGATCAACTGTTGATTTACCAAACCATCGCCCCATTGCTGGAGGGTATAGAGAAGAGTCGCCGGGTCAAACATGGTTGAGAGGGAAAAAGGGAGACGGATATAGATAATGGATCATAACTTTATTCCTCTTGGTCTTCTTCTCCTATGACCCTCTACGACTGCGTTATCCTCGGGGCGGGCCCGGCCGGCACTTCGGCGGCCTATCACCTAGCGAAGGCGGGACGCTCGGTCTTGATTCTCGAAAAAGCGAGCCTACCCCGTTACAAGCCCTGCGGCGGCGGCGTTTCCCCCCAAATCGCTCAGTGGTTTGATTTTGATTTTGAGCCAGTGATTTCCGCTCGGGTGAACGAGTTTTGCTTTACCTGGAAGCAGGGGGAGGAAGTGGTGACCCAGATGGCGCCGGGGGAATGTATTTGGATGGTGCGGCGGGATCAATTTGACTATTTTCTCGTCCAACAAGCCCTAGGTCAGGGCGCCGCTCTCCAGGAAGGGACAAAAGCTTTGGGCCTGAACTTTACTCAAGACCGCTGGGTGGTGAACTCGGATCAAGGCCCCTTTCAAGGGCGCTATCTGATAGCCGCGGACGGAGCTAAGGGTCTCGGCTCTCAATGGTTAGGCTTCCGGCGCCGTCAGGTTTTAACGGCGGGGGCGGTGGAAATTGAACCCCGGTTAACCGTGCCCCATCCCCAGCGGGCCTATTTTGAATTTGGGCTGGTGAACAACGGTTATGTCTGGAATTTTCCCAAGGCGGACGGCTATTCTCTTGGGAGCGGCGTTTTCAACTCCCGCCAGCGTCAGTCTCGGGATCTCATCCCTTCCCTGGAGCGTTATTCTAAAGACTTCGGCGTAGACGCGACCCAGTCTAAGCTCTACGGCCATCCGATTCTTCTCTGGAACGGCTCCCAAACCCTCCATACCCAGCAGGCGCTGGTGGCGGGGGAAGCGGCGGGGGTGGTAGATCCCTTTACCGCGGAAGGTATCCGCCCTGCGATTCACAGTGCCCTGGAGGCGGCTAAGGCGGTGGATCGAGCCTTGGGGGGCGACCTGGATGCCTTGGCGAACTACAGCCGGATCATGGCGACGGAGTGGGGTCGGGAAATGCGCTGGGCCCAGCGGTTATCCAGTTTGTTCTATCGCTTTCCCCGTTTGAGCTACCAATTGGGGGTGCAGTCCAGTTCCGGCGCCGCCCAAATGCTCCGGGTCTTTAGCGGCGATGCCAGTTACCGGGAGACAGTTGAAAAAATCCAGCGTAAGTTTGCCGCTAAGCTGGGGAGCGCTTTTTCCTTCTAGTGTCTAAGCGGGCAACGCGATTCGAACGCGCGACATTCACCTTGGCAAGGTGACGCTCTACCACTGAGCTATGCCCGCAAAAATTTGCTGGTCTCTATCATGGCAAACTGGGCCGTTTTTGTCAACCCGCGGCGCCGTTATTTTGGGGGGGGGGGGCTTATCGCCTTCCGCCGATCCGGCGGCTCAATACCGACTGACCGGCGCCGTCAGGGAGGG
>JBKCES010000111.1:0-8163 GCA_046304295.1 Cyanobacteriota bacterium
GGGGCGCGCCGCCGCGGCGGCCCCCGCCCGCCCCCCGCCCCCCGCCGGACGCCCGCCCCCGAGACCCAAAGATCCTGCATGGCCAAATTGGCCATATAAACCGGGCCGTCGCTCTCCAAACGGAGGTAGGTAGAGCGGGCGTTACTGCGATTAATGGGCAGGGTGAAGAGCATCCGGGTCTGTTTCGGCGCTAGGAGGACTTCTCTAGGGAAACCCGGTTGGGAGAGACCCCGCACCAGCACATTGGTTAAACGGGAGCCGGGGCCGGAGAAGACCCGACCGCTGGGGTCTTCCACCAGGGACGGCAGATCCACAAAGGGCGCGTCGGGGGAGGTGAGGTAACTGGCGGCCTGGAGCACCCGAACCCGGACATAGCGGTCTGTGGGATTGGTTAAAACGACGCCCTGATGGAGCGTCCGGCCATCCTGGGGACGGGCGATGTGGTGGGAGAAAAAGTCAAAGCGCCCCTGGAGCGCCTGGTTGAGGTGGGCCCTAGGGTCGTATTTTCCCTGTTGGGGGAAGGTGGAAAGGAGGATGCCGTCCCCCATCACCACTTCCGGGCTGTTGCTGTTGAAGACCGGCACTTCGTTGAGCCTGCCGGGCAACGGGCGAATCTGCTGGGGTTGGGTGATGTATTCAGACTGGAGCGCCGGGGTGGGGGCCACCACCACCTGGGCGAGCCAGGGAGTCGGAAGGAAGGGCAACATAATTTTGAGAACGGGTTAACTGTGGAGAAGGGTAGGAGCGCCGATAGGCTTTAATAAACGTTACAAAGCGATAATTTCCCTCTTAGAGTAGGGTCTGGAACCCGTCTGGTCAAGGGATCGTCTAGTCACTTTTTGCCGCAAACGCCCTTTTTTCTAAGTCAAAAGTCCTGTTTTTGCCCCCGCCGTGACCCAAATCCTTGGTATTTCCGCCTATTACCACGACAGCGCCTGCGCCCTGATTCGGGAGGGGCAAATTTTGGCCGCGGCCCAGGAGGAGCGGTTTAGCCGCAAAAAACACGATGCCCGCTTTCCGAGCCAAGCGATTGCCTACTGTTTAGCAGAAGGGGACATTACCTTACGGGATCTCGACTATATCGCCTTCTACGAAAAACCCCTCCTCACCTTTGACCGCCTGCTAGAAACCTACCTGGCCTACGCGCCCCAGGGGATTCAGTCCTTTGTTAAGGCCATGTCGGTCTGGCTCAAGGAAAAGCTTTACCTCAAAACCGTCCTGAAGAAAGAACTGGCCCAGTTAGCGGGCTGTAAACCGGCGGACCTGCCCCCCTTGCTCTTTGGGGAACACCACCAATCCCACGCCGCCTCCGCCTTTTTCCCCAGTCCCTTTCAAGACGCCGCCGTCCTCTGTATGGACGGGGTGGGGGAATGGGCCACCACTTCCCTCTGGCAAGGGCGGGACAATACCCTCACTCCCCTCTGGCAGATCGATTTTCCCCACTCCCTCGGTCTGCTCTATTCTGCCTTTACCTACTACGCCGGTTTTAAGGTCAACTCCGGGGAGTATAAGTTGATGGGCTTGGCACCCTACGGGGAGCCGAAATATGTAGATTTAATCTTAGAAAATCTGATTGACCTCAAGCCCGACGGCACTTTTCGCCTCAATTTAGACTACTTTAACTATCCCGTCGGCTTAACCATGACCAACGGCAAATTCGCCCAACTCCTAGGGGGCCCCGCCCGAGCGCCGGAAACGGCCTTGACCCAACGGCACATGGATCTGGCGGCGTCGGTACAGGCGGTGACGGAGGAGATTGTCCTACGGCTGGGGCAAAGTATCCGGGCGGATCTCGGCGCCGACCATCTCTGTTTAGCGGGGGGCGTGGCGCTGAATTGCGTGGCCAACGGGCGCCTACAACGGGCGGGAATATTTAAGGAAATCTGGGTGCAACCCGCCGCAGGGGACGCCGGGGGCGCCATCGGCGCGGCGCTGGCGGTCTGGCATCAGTATTTAAACCAACCCCGGAGGGCGACGGGTCGGGATCAGATGGAGGGATCTTACCTGGGGCCCCGCTTTAGCCAAGGAGAAATTGAACGGCAACTTCAGGACTTAAAAGCGGTTTACCAAATTCTCCCCGACCCCGACCTCTTTGAGCGGGTGGCGGAACTCTTGGCCCAGGGATTGGTGGTGGGCTGGTTTCAGGGACGAATGGAATTTGGCCCCAGGGCCTTGGGGGGGCGCTCCATCCTCGGCGATCCCCGTCATCCCCAGATGCAGTCGGTGATGAACCTCAAAATTAAATACCGCGAATCCTTCCGACCCTTCGCCCCTTCGGTGTTGGCGGAGCGGGTAGGGGATTATTTTGAGTTTACGGGAACCAGTCCCTATATGTTGATGGTCGCGCCGATTAAGACCGACCTCCGGCGCCGACCCACGGCGGAGGAAGACCAACTTTTCGGAATTGAAAAACTGAAAATTCCCCGCTCCGACCTCCCGGCCATTACCCACGTGGACTACTCCGCCCGTCTGCAAACCGTCCATCGGGAGACCAATCCCCGCTATTACCAGTTACTCCAAGCTTTCCAGCGCCGGACGGACTGCGGAGTTTTGGTGAACACGTCTTTTAATGTCCGGGGCGAACCCATTGTTTGTACCCCTAGCGACGCCTACCGTTGTTTCCAACGAACGGAAATGGATGTTTTGGTGGTGGAGAATTGTCTGTTGCTGAAACCGGATCAGCCGGTTTGGGAGGATGACCGGCGCTGGCAGGAGGAATTTGAGTTGGATTAACGGCGCTGGAGGCGGGGCGCCGCTGGGGAGTTAATGGTGAAGTTAGGCAAGCAGTCATAACCAAGATGATACTTATAGCCCGTGGACGAATAGTTATCCGAAGACTAAATTTCAATGCATGACAGAATCGGATCTGCTTATTCTCTTGGGCGCAAGAATTCGGGAGTTGCGGAAAGCTCGTGGTTTGTCGCAAGAAGCTTTTGCTTCTGAGTGCGGCTTAGACCGTACATACGTTGGTGGCATTGAGCGTGGCGAACGAAATGTTGCTCTCCGTAATTTAGCATTGATTGCTAAGACTCTGGGTATATCAATGTCTGAGCTACTATCGGGGCTTTAAATACAGTGAAACTAATAGAGCAAGTTGATGTGATTCGCCGTGGCAATGCTGACCAACTTGAAATTTGGCACAGAGCTTGTAGTAATGTTGAGCAAGCTATTGCGCTAATTGATTGGCCTCATGGTTCAGGGACTTTCAGTCTTAATCCTGGCACTACTAAGAATGCTAACGGTGTTATGCCAATTAAGATACCCGGAATCATTAAACTCAAGGAACTCGGTTGGCAGACAGAGCGTTTACCCAATGAACTTGCAGGAGTAAAGATGGGCAATTTGGATGCCATTCTTGAGAGCAAAGAAGGTGTAGTTGGTTTTGAGTGGGAGACAGGAAACATTTCATCAAGTCATCGTGCAGCCAACAAAATTATTCATGCAATGCTTAACGGTGGTTTAGTTGGTGGAATATTAGTAGTCCCCGCTGAATCCATGCGTCGGTATCTTACGGATCGCATTGGCAATATAACTGAACTTCGTCCATATTTTCCAGTGTGGTCAGCAGTGCAAATTAGCACTGGAGTGTTTCGAGTCGTAGTGGTCGAGCATGATGAATTAGACAGTAGTGTCCCTCTCATTCCAAAAGGGAAAGATGGAATGGCACCACGCTAGTTAGGTTCGTCAACAACATCAGTATTAAGATGATGAGAAATTTCGTTTTGTGTTAACCGCTCAACAATTACATCGCAGTTTTCAAGCTCAATACCTATCCAATGGCGTTGTTTTGACTCACAAACGGCGAAAGTAGTTCCAGAACCGCCGAATGGGTCAAGCACAACATCACCAGGAAGCGTTGAGATTTCTACTACACGCGAAAGAAGCTTTGTTGAAAGTTGGTTTGCTTGACGTTTTTTACTTTTGAATTTCCAGTGACGAACAGGAGGTATATCATTCCAAACATCCGTAAGATTCACCCCTTTAGGATTCATCGCAGACCGATGCCCACCATAATCTTTGATCTCACCGCCACAATGACGACACGTTTCTATAGGAGTTCGTATCTTGCGAAAGGTTTTTGGTTTACCACCTTTGCTGTAGTAAAGCAAGCTATAGTGTGATGGGTATAGCCTCCCATTAATAGGCATACTCATTTTTATATCTACAGCTATCCAATGACGGAAAGTTAGACCAATTTTAAGTAGATACGGCCCAAGCAAAACATTCCACTTTGGAAGGTTATAAATAAAGAGTGAACCACCAGGACAGAGAACTCGCTCACATTCAGCAATCCATGAATGCATCCAAGCAATATAGTCACTATCATTTAGTTTATCGTTGACTTGTTCTCCGTAATTTTTGCCAAGATTAAACGGCGGATCTGCAAAAACTGTATCGACAGATTTGCTTTCAATATATTTCAAGATTTCTAGACAATCTCCCTGAAATAGAATGCCCTGATTTGTGTTGAGTATCGGTTTTGGAGAAAGAGGGTGAATAATTCCCTTTGGCTCCCACTGAGCAGTGCTGAATTCTAAAGCTTGCTGTTTATATGTAGTTTCAGGCATTAGTAAAAGCAGTAATATTAGTTGAAGATAAATACATGTATTGTCTTGGACTATAGCAGTCATAAATGATTTGTAAAATCCTAAATGCCGAAACCCTTACGGGTAAAGCCTTTTGGCAGAGGGCAATTTACAACCTAGATGTGACCGCTATAGGGGATATCAATCACTACACTTAGATTACCCGCTCAAGGCAGATCTAAACTGCATTCAATTATGCTTAGCAGTTAATCGTCGGCTCCATAACTCGAATTTTAGTTCTGGCGAAATTATACTGTCACTCTCAGATTTTAGCATATATAGCATTTACAAGTGAGTCATGGAGAAAGTCCCTGCTAGCCCTTTACCCGTCCCGGTTTTGGAGTAGGTGGCGTTTACGTCTCGTTTGAAAATGCTATAAAGCAACTTTGTATATTTGTGCGGTCAGTATAACTAGAGATCAGACTGAAAGTCTCAGTATAACACTCTCTACAGTAACGATATGTGAAAACCTTCCGCATACCGCTCCTAAAAAGAGCCTTAGACAGATTAGCAGACTGTAAACGACCTCCTTGAAGTAGAACCTCCAGCACCGACAGACACCGTTCTCAAAAATATAGCGCCGATTTCCCCAGCCGACACAACCATGTAACAAAACTTTATCAACCCCAACCAGCGCCGTCCCTCCATCCTTTAGATAAAATCGGCGCTGGGCGGTTCTGTCTTTACAAGCTCTGGAAAAATGACCGGCACTGGCTGGATGATAACGTCTTGGAGGTTGGGAGGCGGGGCGGCGCTGGGAAGTGACATCATCTTTCAGAGAGATAAAGACAAGAAAAATCGGCGCTGGACGGTTCTGTCTTTGGAAGCTCTGGAAAAACGACCGGCGCTGGCTGGATGATAACGTCTTGGGAGTTGGGAGGCGAGGCGGCGCTGGGAAAAGGTAACGGTCAAGTTATGCGGCGCTAGCTAACCTCGAACTCCCACCGACAAACACTGTAGCGTCTGCGCCAACACAGAGTTAGGTAATTGGCACGACTTGAAGGCGTAATCCAAGTGATTGTAGAATCTTAAGAACTGTGGCAAACTCTGGATTGTCTTCGATTGACAAAGCTTTATAGGGACTTTCGCTCCCTAACCCTGTTTCGCAGGCAATATGTGTCATCCCTTGAGATCGAGCAATATCACCTAAAGCTGCTACCACTAAGCTTGGATCGCCGTCTTCAAGAGCCGCTTCAAGATATGCAACGATATCTTCTTTGGTTTCCAGATGTTCTGCCGCATCCCAAGGATAGGTTTGGATAGTAGCCATGAAAATCTCCTATAAGTCTTGTGCTAAATTTAACGCTGTTTTGATGTCCCTTTCTTGAGTTTGCTTATCTCCTCCTGCCAAGAGGATAATCAATGACTTGCCTCGCTGAATAAAATACACCCGATAGCCCGGGCCATAATCGATCCGCAGTTCCGAGACGCCTTTTCCTACTGGTTTAACATCGCCTGGATTACCCATGGACAGGCGACGAACACGAATATTTATACGTACTCTTGCTTGGCGATCGCGCACATTGCTAAACCACTGAGAGTCGGTTTCGGTCTGGCGAATTTCAATCATACCTTAAGCGTATCCTATGAAATACAGAAGGACAAGCAATAAAAACAAGGCGCATTACATTTCATTTAACCCATCGTTTATGCGCTCTGGGAAGATAACCAGCGCCGTCCCTTCATCCTTCAGATAAAATCGGCGCTGGACGATTCCGTCTTTAGAAGCTCTGAACAAATGACCGGCGCCGGCTGGATGATAACGTCTTGGGGCGAGGCGGCAAGGCGGCGCTGGGAAGGGTAACAAGTTTCGTCTAACGGCGCTGGTGGCTTTCTGCCGTCCGCTACTTGGCAGTTCAAGGGAACAACTCAAAATAATCGCAGTGAGTTGGACGAATAATCGAAAAATCTCGACGATCGAGCGTATAAATGCGAGTGATGTTTAACCTTTCAGCAATAGCAACGATCGCCGCATCGGTAAAATCAAGCTGACTATCAGCATACTGTTCCAAAACTTCATGCACCCGTATTAAATCCTCTAAGATCACAGGCTCAACTTGAACCGCATCAGGTGTCATTCTGGACACAAAACGTCGCATTACTTGATGCCCCAATCTCGATGCAATCAGATAGCAGACTTCAGGTAAAACAACGACAGGTAATAGCAATGACTCATTGACGCTTTGAGCAACAGCTAGAACCCGCGGATGATTGCGATCGCTCTGGTCAGTTAACGCAAACAAAAAACTGGTATCAAGTATTCCTGTCATTAAGGATTATCCGACTTGAGACCCCAGCCGCGCACAGGATCAATTTCATTACGTAGAATTTCCTCATCACGTTCCGAAATATCCTGTTGACCAGAACTGCCTAAGCCTGCAACTGTGATCAGAAAATTGGCAGTGTTCTGACTAGACTCTCTCCGTTGGAATGATTTATAGCGAAGATAATCAAGAAAACTCGCAAGTTCAAATAAATTCCTATCAGGAAGGGCGCTGACGATGTCAATTAACTTTTGTCGCTCTACGGTATTTTTGTCCATTGATGAACCTTACAAGGAGGAAAAACCTCTATTTTACTCTTCTGAATAATCAGGTGAGATTACTAACAAGTTAGCCAGATTGGCGCAATGTAAACGACCTCCTTTAAGCAGAATAACCAGCGCCGACAGACACTGTTCTCGAAAATATAGCGCCGATTTCCCCAGCCGACACAACCCTGTAACAAAATTTTACCAACCCCAACCGACGCCGTCCCTCCATCCTTTAGACAAAATCGGCGCCGGGCGGTTCCGTCTGTAGAAGCTCTGAACAAATGACCGGCGCTGGCTGGATAATAACGTCTTGGGGGTTGGGAGGCAAGGCGGCGCTGGGAAGCCCCCTCATCTTTCAGCGAGTTAAAGAGAAGCAAAATCGGCGCTGGGCGGTTCCGTCTTTGGACGCTCTGAAAACAACGACCGGCGCTGGCTGGATGATAACGTCTTGGGAGTTGAGAGGCAGGGCGGCGCTGGGAAGCCGTCTCATCTTTCAGACAGTCAAAGAGAAGCAAAATCGGCGCTTTCTAACGGCTCAGTCATCAGGGGCGTGAGCGGAATTTTAAAGAAGCACAACCGATAGCGTGTTTCGAGCGTCCCTTGCATGGTGTTGTTAGACTTCCAAAAGCATTATAGAGTAGGCTATTCATATGGTAAAAGTGACAATGATGATTGAGAAACAGGAACCGTAATTCCATACTTCTTCGTAACACTATCTGTAAGCTCAAGAAACCACCTTGGTGCAACTGGTGAGATTATAATATTTTCAATAGTTGAATTAATATCAATAGGAGCTAGAATTCCAGGAGGATATTCACTCAGAAGCTCTGGATTGCTATTTCCTGGATTTCTTTTCCAGTAGATAGCTCGAACTTCTCGCTCATGTTCAAAAGATTTTAACTTATGGCCCATTCAAGTCCGAAGTGCACCAGGGCCTGACTGAGAGAAGAATACCTCATAGGGGGTACAGTAGTCAAGAGATTTACGGGGGCGATGGTTGAGTAAATTTGTTGCGTGTGATACTTCAGACTGTTTGACTAGTTT
>JBKCES010000112.1:0-5437 GCA_046304295.1 Cyanobacteriota bacterium
GACTATCTAGGCTTGTTCGCCGCACTCTTTCCTTCTCAAAAAGTCTCTTTAATTTGCGCAGTGCTGTATGGAATTTTATCCACTATTACAATGCACAACTCGCAAATTCATAACTCTATCACTACGTTAGAGTTTCTACCAAGCTCTGAATCTACGGCAATCATATCAGCCATATCGGCAAATTTCTCTTGAATCTAGTCAAATGAATGATCTCTTAAGTCCAAGAACTGCTATCTTGATTAGTCTAAGAGCAAAACCTAAAACTCAAAAGTTTTTATACTCAAAATACCTAAAGAAATACAATGGCCCAGACATATTGATTCTCAAGGCCTGTCATGATATGTCTCTAGAATTTTTATCTGAAGATTATTCTCTTTGGAGTGAAGTTCGTGATGTGATTCAAAGAAGCTATGCCAAGGGAGTAGTGTCTAAGCCCTATGCCTTTCATCACTTTAGTAGAGAAATCACAAGTCTAAGTATTCCAGGAGATATTGCAATGGAAATTGTATCTCAACCCAATGACTATCCAGGATTCTTGGTTGCTATTGCTGAGATGAAGATGAAAGAGAAAGTCGCATCTATGGTAATTCCTGTAGGTGACACTGCAATTAGGGATCAATGGTTCGAACATCTCTAAATTCTTCTGATTTATAGCATTTGCAAATGAAACATGGACATCGCTACAACCTTAAACCCAAGGCGGCCAAAGAGATGACACTGGATTTCGCTACAACTCACCTGTAAATGCTATATAGCGGTGTCTGTGCTGGTGAGAGACAATAAAATTGCTGAAATCCTTACACATTAAGGGTTTCAGTGTTCTCACTCGTCTGAATACCGCTATAGTAGTGACTATAGCAGGCCTAAAGAATGGTGAACGCAATCCAAATAATTATCCAGCAATTCCAATTTTAAACGGTATCTCAGGATGCAGAAAAATAAGGCTCTTCTGGGTTTACTATGCTCGACAAAAAAGCGTTTTATGCAGGTGAGCAAATTTCAGTGGGGCCTCGCCTCAAAATGTAATTCTTGTTACAAAACCATGTGCGAGCCTCAAGACCCAAAAATGCCATTCATTTTAAAACTAGGAGGAGCTGTATGTTGAGGCTTTGATGTGACTGCTATACTACCCACTCTTCTTAGAGGTAAACCAGATGATTTCGCCCCAACTGATTGCCACCCTCAAAAATCTTGTACTTAAGTAAAATTTATTTGCTGTTAATTTGAGCCGTTACTCGGCAAATTCCAGCGCTGTTTAATAATCTTGGACTTTTTGCAATGCGTCGCGCTTTGCTCTAATCGCCCGAAATAAGCGCACAGACAATTATAATCTCGAAGGCATGAAAGTACAAGATCTCCTTATTGTTTCCTATAGGATGGGTATCCTGCCGGTCCAGATTGCCAAAGCGAGATGCTCCCCAGAGGAGCCGCTTCCCAAGATTTGTAACGAAATGTTACGATCTGTCTACCCCTGATCCCCTTCTTGCGTTATGGGCGAACCCGCCGACTCTTCCCGCGCAGCTCTCCCCGCCTCTAGTCTTCGTTGGATTATCCTCGCTTTGGTTCTCGGCGGCGCCGCCACCACTGGAATCATTGTTTTCGGACTGCGGGGAACTCCCTCCCAGACGGTCGAAACTCCTCCTCCCAGTCAACCGGCGCCGGAAAATCGAGCCGTTTCCGCCCTAGGCCGCATCGCACCGGTGGGGGAAATTTTTAAACTGGCGCCCCCGCCCAGCATGGGGGGAGCCAAGGTGGTCAAGGTTCTAGTCTCGGAAGGCGACCGCATCAAGGCCGGTCAAGTGGTGGCGGTGTTGGACAACTACGACCGGGAGATGGCCGCGGTTATTACCGCCAGAGAAGAAGTGAAGGTGGCTAAAGCTAATCTAGATATCGTCGCCGCTGGCGCCAAAACCGGGGAAATCCAAGCTCAGGCACTGGCGGTAGAGCGCAATAAAGGGGAGTTTCGTCAAGAATTAAGCCGCAATCAGGCGGCGCTGGATAACTTGGTCAAACAATTAGAAGGGGAAAAGTTAGAGCAACAGGCCACCATTGAGCGCCTAGGCGCGGAGGAGCGCCAAGCCCAACAGGATTATCGGCGCTACCGTATCTTGGCCGAAGAAGGAGCCATTCCCCTAGCAGATTTAGAACAAAAGAATTTAGCAGTGGTGTCCGCAAAACAGCGTCTCAAGGAAGCCCAGGCCCGACTGCTGAAAACCGAAGCCACGTTGTCAGAGCGGATTCGGGAGCAAAAATCCCTGCTGGAGCGAGACGCGACCAGTAAAGTCCTTCAGACCCGGGAAGCCCAGGCTAACTTAGCTCGAATTAAGGAAATTCGCCCCGTAGATGTCGAAAAAGCCAAGGCGGAATTAAATCTGGCGTTGGCCCGATTCCAGGAAGCCAAGGCGGAACTGGACACAACCGTGATCCGAGCGCCGATGGACGCCCAAATTTTGAAAATTTATACCCGACCGGGAGAAAAGGTGAGCGACACCGACGGTTTCGCCGATCTAGGAAGAACGGACCAGATGATGGTAGTGGCGGAGGTCTATGAAAACGACATCACCAGAATCCGTCCCGGTCAACGGGCGCTGATCAAAAGCGAAAACAGCAGTTTTCCCGGCGAACTGGAAGGGGAAGTGCGGGTGATTGGTTATAAGGTGGGCAAAAAAGACGTGCTCGACTCCGATCCCGCCGCCGATATCGATGCGAGGGTGATTGAAGTTAAAATCTTCCTTTCTCCCGAGGCCAGCCGGGAAGTAGCCCGCCTCAGCAACGCCAACGTCTTGGTCAAAATTCAACCCTAACGCCCATGAAAATTCCCCTCGCCTGGCGTCAGTTGACCCATGAAAAAATGCGCCTCCTGGTGGCGCTGGCGGGTATCGCCTTCGCTGATGTTTTGATGTTTATGCAGTTGGGTTTTAAAAACGCCTTGCTAGACAGCGCCGTGCGACTTCCCAAAGGTTTGAACGGCGATATTTTTCTGGTGGGCAGTCAAACCGACACCTTTGTCAATCCTAAACCCTTTTCCGCCCGGCGCTTGTATCAAGTGATGGGGATTGAGGGGGTGAAAACCGTGAATCCTTTTTATGTGGATATTAACATTTGGAAGAATCCCATCGACCGGAGCACCCGCCAAATTTTTGTCATGGGTTTTAATCCCGTCAATAATATTCTCGCTCTGGACGGTGTCGAAGAAAATTTAGACCTGATTAAACAGCCAGATACTTTCCTCTTTGATTCTAAATCCCGTCAAGAGTTTGGCCCTGTTCAGGACAGCCTTTTGGCCGGACAGAACTTTACCACGGAGGTTGGCAATCGCCGCATTACCGTTAAGGGCCTCTTTACCCTCGGTTCTTCCTTCGGCGCCGACGGCAGTTTAGTCACCAGCGACCTCAACTTTTTCCGTCTTTTTAACGGTCGGGCCAAGAATTTAATCGACGTCGGGGTCATTCAACTAGAACCCGGCGCCGACGCCGAGCAAGTTTTAGCCCAAATTAAAGCGGAACTCGGCGCCGGCGATGTCCAAGTCTTTACCAAAAAAGAATTAGTCGCCTACGAGCGCTACTACTGGGAAACCCGCACCACCATCGGCTTTATTTTTGGGCTAGGAACCGTGATGGGCTTTGTGGTGGGGACGGTGATTGTCTATCAAATTCTCTACACCGACGTTTCTGACCATTTGCCGGAATACGCCACCCTCAAGGCCATGGGCTACGGCGATTCCTATTTATTAAGGGTCGTTTTTCAGCAGGCCATTCTACTAGCGATCATCGGTTTCATTCCCAGTTTGGGTCTCAGCTTTCTCCTCTACGCCCAGACCGCCAAAGCCACGGGTTTACCTTTGATGATGACCGTCAGCCGGGCCGCAACGGTGTTGGTCTTAACCGTGGCAATGTGCTCCATTTCCGGCGCTATCGCCGTGGGGAAACTCCGCGCCGCCGATCCGGCGGATATTTTCTAGTGCCTGACTAGCGGCGCCCCTTTCTGGGGGGGGATAAATACATTGATGGCGTTCACCCCCTATGGCGGAAATGGCCGCGGTTCTCTGAGTTTTGCGGTTATATGGAAATATTGTCTATCCTGAATTTTAGTCATCCATCAACCGCCATGAGCCACCCCACCCACGCCCACCTCACGTTTAACCTGGCTAAAAACTTAACCCTGGCCTACAAAGAGCAAACCAAGCGCCAGAAGGAATACTATATGGGTGCCAAATTACTGGAAATTGGCGTGGAGCCGAAAAGCGCCGTCTATCGCTGGTCGTTGAAAACCAATGCTACGGAGGAAATCTGGACTTACAGCGCCTTTTGGGGCGAGTCTAAGGAACAACTACTGTCCGGCTCCTATCCTCTTAAGGATGCGGAACTCTTAGACTGCGCCCGGGCCAACGCCGCCCAGGGATTAGAAACCGCCGCCCAACTTTGCGGTTACGGGAAGGATACCGGCGCCTTTGAAACGGCGCTGGGGGAAGCGGCCCAGGAGGCGGGTTTACACCTCTCTTCCCTTGCGGATCTGTTACCCAAGACTCCCGGCGGCGTGCAGGTAGCGCCGGAGTCCATTTCTTCCCTTTAAAGCCCGAGTTCCCGATTCAGTTTGCCGCTTTGGTAGCCCTCTAAATCCAGGGTCACGGTGGTAAAACCCAAGGCCCGGAAATCCGCCGCCAGCGCCGGCAGGTCGGTCTGGGCCACAAAGGCTTGAATTTGCTCCGGGGGCAGTTCAATACGGGCCACATTATCGCTGGATCTGACCCGGAGGTTTTGATAACCCCGGTGCCGGAGATACATTTCTGCCCGTCCCACCCGTTGCAGTTTTTCCACAGTAATGGTTTCGCCGTAGGGAAAGCGGGAGCTTAAACAGGGCTGGGCGGGTTTGTCCCACCAAGACAGTCCCAATTCCCGGGAAAGCTGGCGAACCTCGGCTTTCGTAATCCCCAACTCTGCCAAAGGAGAGCGGGCGCCCCGCTCCTGGGCCGCCTGAATGCCGGGGCGGTAATCCCGGAGGTCGTCGGCGTTGACCCCATCGACGACGTAGGGAAAGCCTTTAGTCCGGGCGAGGGGTTTAAGGCGGTCGTGGAGTTCACTTTTGCAAAAATAACAGCGGTTAACCGGGTTGGCGGTGTAGTTGGGGTTGGCCATTTCCTCGGTTTCGATCAGTTCGTGAGCAATGCCGATCCATTTCGCCTGGCGCTGGGCATCTTCTAATTCTTCCGGGAGGAGGGAGGGGGAAACTGCCGTCACCGCTAAGGCCCGCTCTCCCAAAACGTCGTAGGCCACCTTAGCCACCAGGGCGCTATCCACCCCGCCGGAGTAGGCCACCAGCGCTTGATCCATTTCCATAAAAAGTTGTCGGAGTCCCTGAAGATGGGGATTGGGCATGGGCAACCATTCCGTTAAAATCGGCCAGTTAACAGTTTAAACCCATCCCCGCCGCCATGTCC
>JBKCES010000113.1:0-5515 GCA_046304295.1 Cyanobacteriota bacterium
CCCCAGAGGGGAAGCTTAATGACAGGTTTGATTTGGACGCAATTTAATTCTTTTGATCATCCTAGCCCAATTCTTCCTGACCCATGACCACCCCCCGTCAATCCTCCAGCGCCGCCTTGAGAAACCGTCAACCCATCGGACAGGTTTTAGCCGGTCAGAATCTATGACTCAAACTGTAGCCTTTCTGGGACTGGGAACCATGGGAGCGCCGATGGCGGCCAATTTAGCCCGGCGGGGGTTTCGGGTCAAGGGCTGGAATCGAACTCCGGGGCGCCCCGGTCTTGCCTTGGCGGAAACTGCGGGCGTGGAGATCCAAGCCACCTTGGCCAACGCCGTTCAGGACGCCGATTTGATCTTGACCTGTGTGGGCAACGGCGCCGATGTGGAAGCGGTTCTCTTGGCCCCCGGCGCCGCGGCGGATTGCGCTCGGCCCCAGAGTTTAATCATCGATTTTAGTACTATTGGAGTGGAGGCGGCCCAAAGCGTCGGCGCCGCCCTAGCGGCAAAAGGTCTGCGGTTTCTCGACGGGCCGGTCTCCGGGGGAGATATCGGCGCTCAACGGGGAACCTTAACGATCATGGTGGGGGGCGCGCCGGCGGATTTTACCGAGGCGGAACCCTACTTACAGGCGCTGGGAAGCCAAATCATTCACTGCGGCCCCCTGGGAAGCGGTCAGGCCGTCAAACTCTGTAATCAGGTTTTGGTCTCCCTCAATATGATCGGCCTCTGCGAAGCCGCAACCCTGGCCCGGAGGTTAGGGATTGATCCCCAATTAATGATTCAGGTCTGTCAGGGCGGCGCCGCCGGCTCCTGGGCGCTGACCCATTTAGGCCCCAAGGTTGTCCAGGGGGATTACGAACCCGGCTTTATGATCCGCCATATTCTCAAAGATTTGGGCTTTGTCCAAGCCGCGGCGCCGGATTTAGCCGGTTTGGCGCTGGCCCAGTCCCTCTTCGCCCAGGTGGCCCAACTTCCCCAGGGCGCCGAGCAGGGAACCCAAGCGATGATGCGAGCCTATGACAATCCCCGACAAAGTAACGCATAATAGGGAGGCATAATTTGGGTATTATTTTGATTCGCCGCAGAGAGGGAGAAAACGCATGAGTGAATCCACGCCCTACCAGATCCTGGGGGTTGCCGAAGACGCATCTTTCGAGGAAATCCAAGACGTGAAAAACCGCCTTCTCGCTCAACATCAGGGCGAAGAGCAAACCCTCGACCGAGTAGAGGCCGCTTACGACGCTATTATTATGGAGCGTCTGCGCTTGCGTCAGGAAGGGAAGATCAAAGTACCGGAGCGGATTCGCTTCCCGGAACGGACGACGCCCCCTCCCTCTACCCTTGCGCCTTTGCCAACGGCTCCAGCTTCGTCTTGGCTCCAGGGCTTTATCGACACGCCTTCCGGCAATGATATTCTCTTACCCGCAGGGATTTTTGCGACGCTGGGGGGTATTACCGTCTTCGCTCCCCCGGCGGATAGCTCCCTTCTACCGTTATTGCTGGTGGGGGGAGTCTTTACGAGTCTTTACTTTCTGAATCGCAAAGAAAATAAGTTTGGCCGGGCTTTTCTCCTGACCTTAGCGGCGTTGTTGTTGGGGGTGGGCCTCGGCGCTCTCCTAACCGCGCCTCTAGCTGGTCTAGGACTGGGAGGCGAGCGCATTTCGGCGCTGGCGGCCTTTCTATTATTCTGGTTAGTCAGTAGTTTTCTGCGTTAATCCCCAAGGCTCTCTGGAGAAAATAGCGCCTCTGCTAGGATTGGGGAAATGGGCGGCAACCTGGACTGGTTAACTCAGCCAAACAGTAGAGATTTTCTCTGAACTAACTGCGGAGCGTCGCGCCCTGCTGACTTTCCAGCGCCGAACGAATCCGGTTATGGGCCGGCTCCACATCCTCGTCCGTGAGGGTGCGGTCGGGAAGACGGTAAGTGAGGCTAAAGGCCAAACTGCGTTGTCCCGCTGGCACGTTCTCCCCTAAATACTGGTCGAACAACTCGGCACTTTCCAGAAGATCCAGACCCGCTTTCCCCATGGTTTGAACCAGTTGGGCCGCGGAAACGCCTAGGGGTGCGAACAGCGCCAGATCCCGAGTCACCGGGGGATAGGGAGAATAGGGCTGAAAGGGCTGGGTTCCCTGGGCGGCCAGCGCCGAGTAGAGGACGTCTAGGTTGAATTCAAAGGCGTAAACTGCGTCCATCAAATCCTGTTCCCGCCGCAGTTGGGGGTGGAGTTGGCCAAAGCGTCCCAACGGTTCTTTGTCTAGGGTTAAAACCGCTGTCCGGCCGGGATGGTAACGGTGGTCGCCGGAGTCGGCGCCATAGGTCGGGCTTAGTCCCAGGCGTTCAAAAGCGCTGTCTAAACGCCCCTTGGCTTCGTACCAGGTAAGGGGTTCCGATTTGCCGCCCCGAGTCCAGCGCCCCTGGGGAAAGGCGTCGCCCCCCAAAATCCCCGCTAGGGCTTCGGCCTCCTGAATCTCGTCTCCCTCTCGCCAGAAAATCCGCCCCATTTCAAAGGCGTTGAGCGCCCCGTTGCCCTGGGCTTGGTTATAGGCGAAGGCGGTAATCAGTCCGTCTAATAAATTAGTCCGTAATGCGCCGTACTCCGCCAGCAGGGGATTGGCTAGAACCACCTCTGGCCCCTGGGGTTTAACCAAGGAATAATGAACCACCTCCGTTAAGCCCGCCGCTTCCAAGACGGAACGAACCCGGCGCTGGCCTTGAAACTCCGGGGAGAGAACCCCCGGCACGGTTTTAGCTGGCAACTGGGGTAGAAAATGGTCGTAGCCGTAGAGCCGGGCCACTTCTTCAATTAAGTCAATTTCCCGCTCCAAATCTCCCCGGCGGTGGGGCGGAACAACGATGTTCCAAACTAGGGGATCGGTTTGGCTTACGGTTAACTGGCAACCCAGCGCCGCGAGAATGCGCTCCGCGTCCTGACCTTGTAATTCCTCTCCCAGTCCGTCGGCGCTTTTAACCGATCCTAAAACCTGTTGGAGACGGGCTAAGCGCAGGCTAATGGGTTGCGGCTCTTCTGTGGGCCGATAATCGGCGCTAGCCTGTCCCTGAATTTTTCCCCCCGCGACCTCCTGAAGCAGATCCAAAGCCCGTTGGCAGGCCGTCGTCAACTGCCAGGGGTTGACCCCCCGCTCGTAGCGGGTGGAAGACTCGCTCCGTAGGTTTTGGCTTTTGCCAGAGCGCCGAATGGCCACGGGATTAAATAGGGCCGCCTCTAGCAGAATATTTTGCGTGCCCTCGTCCACCTCCGTGGCGGCGCCGCCCATCACCCCTGCCAGTGCGACGGGTTGATCGTTGCAGGTAATCAAGAGGTTCTGGGGCGTTAACTCCCGCGTTTGCCCATCTAGGGTTTCCAGATTTTCCCCCGGTTGGGCGAAGCAAACCCCCAAGGTTAGGTTGGAATCTCCTGTTAACCCTCGCAGTTTATCCCAGTCAAAGGCGTGGAGGGGTTGCCCCCACTCCAGCAGGACGTAGTTGGTGATATCCACAACGTTATTAATGGGACGGACTCCGCCAGCCTGAAGGCGCCGTTGTAACCAGGGGGGAGAGGGGGCGATTTTTACCCCGGTGACTAGGGTTCCAAAATAGGCGGGGCAGGCCTGGGGATCGCTAATGGCTACCCTTAACCCTGGCGCCGGGGAGAAATCCCGGGGTTCAACTTCCGGCAGGGTTAACGGCGCTCCCGTCAGCGCCGCCACTTCCCGAGCAATGCCGGTTAAGCTGAGGGCGTCGGCCCGGTTGGCCGTGGGGCTGATTTCAATAATCGCGTCGTCTAGACCTAACAGGGGCCGGACATCCTGCCCCGGCGTTAACGGCGAGTCGTTAAAAATATGAATCCCCTCGGAATTTTTCTCTAACCCCAACTCCGCCAGGGAACAGATCATCCCCTCCGACCGCTCCCCCCGCAATTTGGTCGGTTTGAGCTTCAGGTCAACCGCGGGCAAGTAGGTTCCCACTGTGGCAACGGGCACGAAAATATCGCTCCGCGCATTGGCGGCGCCGCAGACAATTTGCAGAGGGGAGTCTTGCCCGACATCCACCTGGCAAAGACTAAGCTTATCGGCGTTGGGATGTTGTCGGCGCTCTAGGACTTTCCCGACCACCACGCCCTCGGCCCAAGCGCGACGGTCTTCGATCTCCTCCACTTCCAGCCCGGCGATGGTGAGCAATTCCGCTAGCTCCTCGGGGGATTGGGAAAATTTCGCCAAAGTCTGAAGCCAGTTAACCGAGATCCGCATGGGCTAAATCCTTTAAAATACTGGGGTAGAGCGCAATCATTGTATCGCGGGTTGTGTTAGCCTGAAAATAGCTCCAGAACTCGACAAAAGCGCTCAGTTTCTCCTAGTTTTCACGGAAGTTTATAGGCTCTTAAGTCTTTTTACGCTTAATTGCTAGCCCGTTAAATCCAGAAAATTCCCCCTAGCCCTAGGGTCAACGGGCGTTTACCCCCCTCTCCCGGTTCCGCGCGATGAGCTACTGCGTCAATCCCTCCTGCCCCCATCCCAAAAATCCTAACGACGTGCAGGCCTGCCAAGCCTGCGGGGGAAAATTACGGCTCAATGGGCGTTATCAGGTTCTCGGGTTATTGGGAAAAGGGGGTTTCGGCGCCACCTTCGCCTCGGCGGATGTCGGTCTGCCGGGCACGCCCATCTGCGTGGTCAAGCAACTGCGCCCCAACACTGACGATCCCAATGTCTTCCGCATGGCCAAGGAACTCTTCGAGCGGGAGGCCCAGACCCTGGGTAAGGTGGGGAATCATCCCCAGGTGCCCCGTCTGCTGGATTATTTTGAAGAAGACCAGCAATTTTATTTAGTCCAGGAATATGTCAAAGGACACAACCTCCATCAGGAAGTCAAAAAACACGGCCCTTTCAGCGAGGCGGGCACGAAACAATTTCTGGAAGAATTATTGCCTATCCTCACCTATATCCATTCCCAGAAGGTGATTCACCGGGATATTAAACCCGCCAACCTGATTCGGCGCCAGACGGATAGCAAGTTAGTCCTGATTGACTTCGGCGCCGTCAAAAACGAAGTTAACTCCGTCCTCGCCTCCAATACCTCTGCCCAAACGGCGCTGACAGCCTTCGCCGTGGGCACCGCCGGCTTTGCGCCCCCAGAACAGATGGCCATGCGGCCGGTTTACGCCAGCGATATTTACGCGGTGGGCATTACCTGTCTTTACCTCTTAACGGGCAAAACCCCTAAGGAAATGGAGTGTAACCACCAAACCGGGGAAATCGACTGGGAAAAATACGTCACCGTCTCTGAGTCTTTTGCCAATGTGATTAAAAACATGCTGGAACTGTCGGTGCGGCACCGCTACAAATCCGCCCAGCAGGTGTTGGACGCCATGCAGACCCTCCCCTACGAAGAAGGGATGCGCCAGGGCCTCATTTCAGCGCCGGTTTCCGGGGGCCATAACGCTCCCCCTTCCACGGGTTTTCTTTCTCCCGAACCCTCCACTCGCCTCGGCCGCGGCGCTCCCAGCACGTCCTTTAACAG
>JBKCES010000114.1:0-25864 GCA_046304295.1 Cyanobacteriota bacterium
ATGCCCAGCAACGAGACGTGCTTGATTTTCTTTCTGAAACCTTCCGCTCCTCTCGTTTGAACCGCCCTTCTCCTTCCTTACTACCTCTTTCTCCTGCGGACGACGAACCCCCTATTGTTTCGTAACCCTCTGAACGCTTACTAGAAACTTGCTATCCTCTTGTTGAGTTTGTAAGTGTTTATTTACATCAACTAAGTCAGCTAGAGGATTAAACTTTTCACCGTCTACCAATCCTGTTTGTAGCCGAATCCACAGAGCATCGTAAGAACGAAACCCGCGATTATAATCATCTATGATAGAACGCCTGCCAGCAAATATGAATAGACAGGATTCAAGTATCTCAGTGTCATCTATTAGTTGACGAATGATTTCATATACATCAGTCACAGCATTTTTAGAGTAGAAAAACTTACCAGTTGTCAAATTTTTGCGTGTTAAGACATCTAGATCATCTACGGCAACAATTAATCCTTTTTTTCCAGATAATTTAAGAAGTTGAATTAGCGAATTAATCCAGTCTCGTGCGTTAAATTTTTGCAATTTTTCAAATAAAAGAAGAGATTTAAAATCTTTTTTCTCCTCTTTAGTTATATCAAAAGTACCAGACAACCATTTTTTTGACAACTCAATGTTATTAAGACTGTTTGATATCATTCGGCTATAAGTAACTTGATAAATAAATGCTTGAAATGAAGCAGTAAACTCGTACCTTCTGACTATTTTGGCGACTCTAATTTGCAATTCTTTTCCTGCAATTTGAGAATTTGGATACTCGTCTCGTATCTTGGGAATAAATACTTCGGAACCATCATATTGATCTTTGTTAAATCCGAATGTTTGAGCAACCACACAACAAATATCCCTGACTAAAGACTCTAGGTCGATTTGGTCTAAAATTTCTTGATAAAAGTCAACCAAGTTGTTTAACTTGTACTCTTCTGCTGATAAATAAACTGTCTCATAGTTTTCCTGCTTGGCATCGAGAAGCACAGAACGAATAAGGTGAGTCTTACCTGTTCCTTGATCGCCTACTAAAACTTTGACTTTACTCCCACCATTAGCAATAAAATATTCTAACTGATATTTTTTGAAAAAATCTAGCCATACTTCCCTACCGACCGTCATCAGTGATAAAATTTCATCATTTTCTGGTGGACATCCTTGGCTGAGAAAATTAAGGTCATACTGTGTGATGTGCATGTTAGTTTTTCCTTTGCATAAAAGTTAATATACAGAAGTAACAGGTTTTGTTCACCTTAAAATCAAGTACCAGACTGCTTTGGATAAATACTTACGAGTCCAACCGTCTTTTCTTTACCTTGATCATCAGTGATAAAGTAATTGTTTTTAGATTCTTTATTGGCAGAGAACTCAAAACAGAATTCTTTAAACTCAATGTAAGGAACTTTTAACAATCTTGCCAGATCAAACATAAAATTTGCTTCTGGATATTCCTGTTTTGCCACTATTCTCACGGTTAAAAGTTTATAAACATCCTTTAAGGAAATCTGTCGCATCCAAATTGAATTACTTAAGTATTTATATGCCAATATGAGTTCTTCGCAAAATTGTTCTCGATCAAATGGGCTTGAGACCACAGAATTATAATGCTGAGTAATCCAGTCTGACAAATGCTTTGGCTCTAATATACTGGTTTGGTGAGATTTTTTTCCCATAGTAAGCTTAACTATATTTCTTGCAAGATTAAAAGACAACTTAAAAGGGGGAATGACATAGTCAGGAAATTGACCGGAGTATACTATTTTATTTTCTCTAAAAAGAGACTCTGTTAACTCAGAATAACTAGAGCTATCAAGTTCCTTTTGAACGTTTGATAACCAGTTATCTTCTAGTTCTTCAAACATACCTTGATTCTCTGTGATTTGGACAAAACTTTCTCGGAAACTTTGTCTAGCCTTCTTGTACTCTCTTATGTTCCAGGAGGCTTTGGCTTTCATTAGTTTTGTATAAGCTAAGTGTATATGCTTAATGGAACCTTCAATCAAGTTGTCATCAGGAGAGGTCATTGGCGGTCTCTTAGTATACTGCTGGATTTTGAATCACATAAATGTCGAGGAACTTGTTTTAATACACTGAAAACTAATTCTCGTCGACTTCAGAAGTCTCACAAAGGCAAATATACTGGTAGAGATGTCCATAAGCCTGCCTGCTACTGTATGTTTTCAACGATAGCCCAATTTACTGAATTTGTCATCTACTTGTTACAAATCTATACATTTTTTCATTGATGCAGGTAATTGTTTACTGTCACGGCAGTCTTACTAGGCTCAATAGCTAGAGCCGATCAAGTTAGACCTAATTTATCCTTCCAAAACACAAAGCCCCACAAACTGCGGGGCTAAACCAAATAAACCTAAAGTTTCACTTCAATATCGACCCCGGCGGGTAAATCCAACTTCATCAGGGCGTCGATGGTCTTAGAAGACGGCTGGTAAATATCGATAATGCGGCGGTGGGTGCGGGTCTCGAAATGCTCCCGGGAATCCTTGTCCACGTGGGGAGAACGGAGCACACAATAAATCTTGCGTTTCGTGGGCAGAGGAATCGGGCCCACAGCGGCGGCGTTGGTGCGATTAGCGGTTTCGACGATTTTATCGCAGGACGTATCGAGGATACGGCGGTCAAAGGCTTTGAGACGGATGCGGATTTTTTGCTGTTGGAGAGTCGCCATGGTAATCGGTGTTAATCGTTAAATTTTCAAGGTGCGGATAGACGAGCAATTAGGGGGCCGGGGCGGGAACCCCGGCAGTCCCTAATTAACTCAAAGTTGTTCTTTGGCCGAGCCTACTTCAAGATCTTGGAGACCACGCCGGCGCCGATGGTGCGGCCGCCTTCGCGAATCGCGAAACGCATCCCCTGCTCAATAGCGATGGGGCAGATGAGTTCCACGGTCATCTTGATCCGGTCGCCGGGCATCACCATTTCCACATCGCCGCCGTCGTCGGAGGTGTAGCTCTTGATAGTGCCGGTCACGTCGGTAGTGCGGACGTAGAACTGGGGCCGGTAGTTGGCGAAGAAGGGGGTGTGACGGCCGCCTTCCTCTTTTTTGAGGACGTAAACTTCGCCTTCAAACTCGGTGTGGGGCGTGATGGAACCGGGTTTGGCGATCACCATACCCCGCTCGATCTCGTCTTTTTGGACACCCCGGAGGAGCAGACCCACATTATCGCCAGCCATCCCTTCGTCGAGGGTTTTTTGGAACATTTCCACGCCGGTGACAGTGGTGCTCTTGGTGTCTTTGATACCCACCAGTTCGACGGTTTCGCCGACTTTGACTTTACCCCGCTCAATCCGACCGGTGGCCACGGTGCCCCGACCGGTGATGGAGAAGACATCTTCCACCGCCATCAGGAAGGGTTTATCGATTTCCCGCTCAGGGGTGTCGATGTACTTGTCCACCGCTTCCATCAGCTCATAGATTTTATCCACCCATTCGTTTTGGCCCTTAACGGTTTTAGGGTTAGTGACCATGGCTTCTAAAGCTTCTTTAGCGGAACCGGCCACAATGGGGATGTCGTCGCCGGGGAAATCATAGTCGCTCAGGAGTTCCCGGACTTCCAATTCCACCAATTCCAGCAGTTCGTCGTCGTCCACCATGTCTTTTTTGTTAAGGAAGACCACCAGTTTGGGCACGCCCACCTGTTTAGCGAGGAGGATGTGCTCCCGGGTTTGGGGCATGGGGCCGTCCGCTGCGGAAACAACAAGAATACCGCCGTCCATTTGCGCAGCGCCGGTGATCATGTTTTTCACATAGTCGGCGTGACCGGGGCAGTCCACGTGGGCGTAGTGACGGCCTTCAGTTTCGTATTCCACGTGGGCGGTGTTGATGGTGATCCCCCGGGCTTTTTCTTCGGGAGCGGCGTCGATGTCGTCGTATTTACGAGCTTTGGCTTGACCCAGCGCCGAGAGGGTCATGGTGATGGCCGCCGTAAGGGTGGTTTTGCCGTGATCGACGTGGCCGATGGTGCCGATGTTGACGTGGTCTTTGTTGCGTTCAAATTTTGCGCGTGCCATGAATAGGTGCTTCCTTTGGTTGATTCAGCATAGAGCCAATCCCGAGGGGGATTGGGGGTTAAACGTAAACGTTCCCTCGGCTTTTGGCGATAATCGCCTCGGCCACATTGCGGGGAGTTTCGGCGTAATGGCTAAACTCCATCGAGAAAATCCCCCGCCCCTGGGTCTTAGACCGAATATCGGTCGCATACCCAAACATTTCCGCTAGGGGAACTTTAGCGGAAACTTTAGCGACACCCTGCTCGCTGTCCTGACCTTCAATGTGCCCGCGACGGGAATTGAGGTCGCCAATGACGTTGCCGATGAAGTCTTCGGGAACCTCGACTTCTACCTTCATCATTGGCTCCAGCAGGACAGGGTCGGCCTTCATCACGGCTTCCTTAATCGCCAGAGAACCGGCGATCTTAAAAGCCATTTCCGAAGAATCCACATCGTGGAAGGAGCCGTCCACTAGGGTGGCCTTGAGGTCGATCACCGGATAGCCCGCCAGGATTCCCGACTCGCAGGCCTCCTTCATCCCCTGTTCCGACGGGTTGATGAATTCCTTGGGAATCGCCCCGCCGACAATTTTGGAGACAAACTGGAAGCCCGACCCCGGTTCCCCGGGTTCCAGCTCGATGACCACATGGCCGTACTGTCCCTTACCCCCGCTCTGGCGAATGAACCGGCCCTCCGCCTGGGCGGGCTTGCGGACAGTTTCCCGGTAGGCCACCTGGGGGGCTCCTACATGGGCCTCCACCTTAAATTCTCGGAGCATTCGGTCTACCAGAATTTCCAGATGGAGTTCCCCCATGCCGGCGATGACGGTCTGGTTGGTTTCCGGATCCACCCGAACCTGAAAGGTAGGGTCTTCTTCGGAGAGGGATTGCAGGGCCTTGGATAATTTTTCCATATCCTGCTTGGTTTTGGGTTCCACCGCCACGGAGATGACGGGTTCGGGCACGTAGAGAGATTCGAGGACAATGGGCTTAGCGTCGTCGCAGAGGGTGTCGCCGGTGAGGGTGTCTTTTAAACCCAGCACGGCACCGAGTTCCCCGGCCCGGAGTTCGTCCACTTCGATACGGTCGTCGGCCTTGAGCACAATCAGGCGGGAAATGCGCTCCCGTTTCTCTTTGGTGGAGTTGAGGATATAACTGCCTTTCTGTAGAACGCCGGAGTAAACGCGAACGAAGGTCAGACGCCCGTAGGGATCGGCCATGACTTTAAAAGCCAGCGCCGCTAGAGGAGCGCCGTCATCGGCGGGGCGAACTTCTGTTTCGCCGCTAGGAACGATCCCTTCGATAGGTTTCACCTCCAAGGGAGAGGGGAGATAATCAATGACAGCATCGAGCAACAACTGTACACCTTTGTTTTTAAAGGCAGAGCCGCAGAGGACTGGTACTAAGCCGCCCTGAATCGTCGCTTGGCGTAATCCCTGTTTGGTTTCCGCCAGGGTTAATTCCTCCCCTTCCAGATATTTTTCCATCAGGGCGTCGTCGCTTTCGGCGATGGCTTCGAGCAGTTGGGTGCGGTAGTCCTCAACCTGTTCCGCCAAATCCGGTGGAATGGCGACGGTTTCAATATCCGTGCCCAAATCATTGTTGTAGCGGTAGGCTTTGAGGGCCACTAGATCGATGATGCCGCTGAAATCTCCCTCGGTGCCGATGGGCATTTGGATAGGAACAGCGTTGGCCCGGAGGCGCTCCCGCAGTTGTCCGCAGACCTTCTCAAAGTTAGCGCCGGTGCGATCCATCTTATTGACAAAGGCGATACGGGGCACCTGATAGCGATCCGCTTGCCGCCAGACCGTCTCCGATTGGGGTTGCACGCCCCCCACGGAACAAAAGACAGCGATCACCCCGTCCAACACCCGCATGGAGCGCTCCACCTCGATGGTGAAATCCACGTGGCCGGGGGTATCGATAATATTGACCCGACAATCCTGCCAATTGGTGCTAATGGCCGCGGCGGTGATGGTAATACCCCGCTCCCGCTCCTGCTCCATCCAATCGGTAACGGCGGTGCCTTCGTGGACTTCGCCGATCTTATGCACCACGCCGGAATAAAACAAAATTCGTTCGGTCGTGGTGGTTTTGCCCGCATCAATGTGAGCGGCGATGCCGATATTGCGTATTCGCTCTAGGGGAATAGTTCTTGCCACAGCGACCTCCTGATCGTTTGCTCCGCCCAGGTTCTTAAGAATGTTAAAGGCTATAAATGTAACGACAATTTTACAATTTTATCGGCGTTAGGTTCTCCCCCGGCGGGAAAACCAGAGGCGGATAACCGCCCCTAGCTTCGCCCTAGTAGCGATAGTGGGCAAAGGCCTTGTTGGCTTCCGCCATCCGGTGGGTCTCCTCCCGCTTTTTGATAGCGGCGCCGGTTTCGTTGGAGGCGTCCAAAATTTCGTTGGCTAGCTTGCTGGCCATGGTGCGGCCGCCCCGTTGCCGGGAGTAGTGCACTAGCCAGCGCAGGGCCAGCGCCGTGCCCCGGGAGGGACGGACTTCCATCGGCACCTGGTAGGTGGCGCCGCCGACCCGACGGGCTTTGACTTCCACTAGGGGCGTCAGGTTTTTGATGGCCCGTTCAAAGACCTCCAGGGGTTCGTTGCCAGTTTTTTCCCCCACCGTTTTCAGGGCATCGTAAACCAGGCGGGAGGCGAGGGATTTTTTGCCGCTCTTCATCACCCGGCGGATGGTCATACTAATCAGGGTGCTGTTATAAACGGGATCGGGAGGAACAGGGCGCTTTTTGACGTTGCCGCGACGAGACATAGGACTTAATAAGGGAAGAGGGATTAAAAACAGTAAAACGCCATGACCTTGAAGGTCGCTTGCGCCTAGGTGGGTTAGCCTAGGGCGCTGGGCGTTGAGGATTAGTTAAGAATTTTCAGCATAGGAACGGGGAGTCAAGATTTTCCGGGCGCAACGTTGAAAATCCCACTCGCAAACTTATTTCTTGGCTTTTTCTCGCTTGGTGCCGTATTTAGAGCGCCCCTGTTTGCGGTCTTTGACCCCAGTGGCATCCAAGGTGCCCCGGACAATGTGGTAGCGCACCCCCGGCAGGTCTTTGACCCGACCGCCGCGAATCAGAACGACGGAGTGTTCCTGTAAGTTGTGGCCGATGCCGGGAATATAGGCCGTCACCTCAAAACCGGAGGTTAGCCGCACCCGGGCCACCTTCCGCAGAGCCGAATTGGGTTTCTTGGGCGTGGTGGTATAAACGCGGGTGCAGACCCCCCGGCGCTGGGGGCATTGCTTGAGGGCGGGGGATTTAGTCTTTTTCTGAACTTTCGAGCGCTCGCTCCGAATTAACTGTTGAATGGTGGGCATGGGTAAGGGGCTAGGAGATTATTTACAAACGCCTAGTGCTTAGGAAAATCGTTGACAAAAGACCATCATACCGAGGCGGGGGGCTTACTGTCAACGGTCGGGGGGAATTAGGAAGTAGGATATTGCCCATTCGCTTCCCTGATAACTGTTTACTGATATTTGATAACTGTTCCTTAAGGGGCAGGAACAACGGGCGCCGGACTGGGTTGGGGATTGACATCGGGTTTGCTCACTTCGGGGATGGGGAGCCAGTAGAGCAGGGCGGCGCTGAGCGCCAAACCGACCACCCCTAAACCTAGAGGCACCGCCCGCTGAGCCAGAGGTTCCTCCGCCTGCCGATAGCGCCGGGAAACGGGTTGTAATTTGAGAGTAAAATCCGGCAGCGCCAAGGGATCGGCGATAAATTGATCCAGTGCCTCCACCAGATCGAACAGTTGGATGGTGGTCAACTCTAAAACCGTCGGCGCTTGATGGAGCGCAGGGTCGGGATACCAAGTCAGACGATGATGAGCGCCGTCCGGCAGGGCCGCCAGTTCCACCCGCTCACCCTCCGGGGTCGGCTCCGGGAGGGGGGCCGCCACGCCGCTGAGGAACTGCTGGGCGTAGAGGCTGGCGGCTTGGGTCAGCTTTTCGATAAACTCCCGTCCCCCCTGAAGAACCGGGGTCAGTCCCATGAACTGACATTGGGCGTTAACTAGGATGGTCAGGGGCGGATTCAGTGCCAAAGGATCGCTCCCGTCGCTGAGACCCTCTAGGATCAAGGCGCAGTTGGGCAAAGTGTATTGGCGCCGAATAGTCATAGCACTTCTCCGTCAAATAAACTGACCCAAAACCGCTGTAATCCCGTGGTGCCGGTGCAGAAGAGCAATTGTTTAAGTAATACCAGGGCGAAATCATTCAGCGCCGCCTCGGAGGCCAGATAGACAGAAACCTTAGCCCGGCGGGGATTCATGCGACTCTGGAAATGGGCCTGGAATTGTTCGAGGTAGGTGGAGAGCAAAAAATTGACGCTCACTGGTAAATTCTTCTCTCGCATCTGTTGCTCCGCCAGCAGGAGTTGACGGATGGGTACCGTTAATTGCTTGGCTCGGTAATGCCCCAGTAGAAGCAAGGTCTTCGCCTGGGGCAGAGTTAGGGGAGTCCGATTGTAGGAGCGCCGCCAGGGATTAGCGGACCGCAGGCGCCAGAGGTCGATGCGGTGACGAACAATGGCTTGTAGTCCCAACTGTTCCGTTAACTCCAAGAATTGCTCCGCGGCGCCCACATCCAGCGCTTCAATGGCCAACAGAAGTAAATCTAGGCGCTGTTGAATGCGATTGACGCAACGCTGACCCGACAGCGGCAAATCCGGCAAAGTCTTGAGGATCAGAGGATTAAGCGCCTCTGGGGTCAAGGACGGAGGGGAATCAGACATGAAAACAGCAGGACTCATCCAAAAAACAAGGGCGGTTGGCGCGAAATAAACCGGATCAAGCCGCGGTTAGAGCAAGGATCTCTGGGTAGCAGTTTAACGCCCCGAGGCCCCGTCCCCCAACCTCAACGGCGCTTCATTGTATCATTTTCTGTCCGGCGCTTTGGCCGCGCCCCTTTCCCAGCCTATTCGAGGCGTAAAAATTCAATCCGGGGTTCGAGGACGTCTTCCACCAGCCCGACGCCGGTCAAAGACCAGCGTTGCAACAGCGCCTTCAGTTGCCCGGCGCTGACGGCTTCCGTCCCAAAACTGCCCCTGGCCTCCGGTGCTTGGGCGTTGAGATAACCGAGGGCGTCGTAGTCGGTTTTAAAGAGTAGTAAATAGTTTTTTTCCGTCGTCACTCGGGCCGTCAGGTATTGACCATCCTGACGGGAGCGGAGGACATAGTGGAGTTGAGAGACCATAGAAACGGGGAATTGGGGCGTGCTGGCTTGGGTCTCATTTTAGGCCTGCGATACCATGGAGAAAAGAGCGCGACCTTTTCACAACCCCCATGACTGACTCCTTTCCGCCGGCGCTTCTGCAAGCCATCGAACAGTTAGACTATCGAGCCACTGTCGGGGAGGTGGCCGCCCAGGCGGGTTGGGAACTGAACCGGACCCAACAGAGTTTATTGACCCTAGCCGCGGATGCCGGGGGCCATCTACAGGTGGCCCAATCCGGGGAGATGGTCTTTCTTTTTCCCCCCAATTTTCGGATCCTTCTGAGTCAAAAATATTGGCGCTTACGTTGGCGGGCGTTTTGGGGACGGGTTTGGCGGGTTGTTTTTTACCTGATCCGTCTTTCCTTTGGCGTTGTGCTCATTCTCTCTATTCTGCTCATGCTGGCGGCCATTATCGCCATCTTGGTGGCCCTTAACAGTAAAGAGGGAGACAGCGGCGGCAGTGACGACCGGGGCTGGAATTTTTTCTTCCTACCGACGGATATTTTCTGGATTTTTGACCCCAGCGTCGTTTATAACCGTCAAGAAGCCAAGAGCCAAGGCCGACGCCGGGAGCTTAATTTTTTAGAAGCGGTCTTTTCCTTCTTGTTTGGGGACGGCGATCCTAACTATCGCCTTGAAGAAAAACGTTGGCAGTTGATCGGCGCTGTTCTCCGTAACCGGGGCGGCGCAGTGGCAGGGGAGCAGATTTTGCCCTATTTAGAGGCGGTTTCCCCCCAGAGCCTAGAGACCGAGGACTATATCTTGCCTGTTTTAGCTCGCTTCAACGGCTACCCCCAGGTCTCGGAGCAAGGAGAAATGGTTTACACTTTCCCTGACTTACAAAGCGCCGCCCAGGAGCGGCAAAGAAGTCTGCTCCCGACCTCGCTTCAGGAAACGCCCCGGCGCTTTAGCGCCGCCAGTCCGGGGCAAATTATCGGCGCGGTTTTCCTAGGCGGGGTCAATCTAATCCTGGCGCTGATTCTGGGGCATTTGCTCACCTACGACACGGGTTTGGAGATCATCAACTGGATCGCTTGGCTCTATCCCTTCCTCTTAGCCTACGGCGTTGGTTTTCTCGCCATTCCCCTCGGGCGCTATCTAGTTTTGCAACGGCTGAACAAAAACATTCAGAGCCGCAATCAGGGGCGTCGAGCCTTGGCGGAGCGTTTACTCCATCCGTCCGAAACCCTGCGCCATAAACTGGACTTTGCCCGCAGTCTAGAGCAGACGGAAACCATTACCCCGGAAAGCTTGGTCTATTCCACGGAATCTTCAGTGTTAGAGCAACTGGAAGGGGAGAAAGATTGGGAGTAGATGGCCTGAGTGACGGACACGTTGGAGGGAGACATGTCTGTTGCGCCTTATCTAGTAAGGGCTGATCCTTTTCCCATTCAACACTGGTGCTATTGTGTTCTAATCCCAGCCAGAGAAATGGAACGGCTCTCCCCCCTGCGATTACCGCCAGAGAAATAAAGCCGTATTCATTCCACAGGAGCGTTGTATCCAAAGCTAGATAAATTTGCGTCTCTTGCCACTTCGCTATGTCGTTCAAAAGTAAAGGCGCACTACTACCATATAACCCAGCGTCACTAGATGTCTCAGATCTGCATACTTGCTAGCTCCCCTCAAAAAATCATACACTCGGTTGTAGATTTTGGTCTGGGTCATAAGCGAGAAAGTTGACTAGTCCCTAACACAATCTCATAGACTTGAGCGCCAACGCTGAATGTAGAGCTGGGGCAAAAATGCTACAGTCTCAGGGGAAAGCCGATTCTCCTTCAGCAACCCTATGCAGTTCAAGTTCTCCCAGGATATTGAAACGCTCCTGCAAAAGGTCTCCCAAACCTCCCTGACCCTTCAGGACTTGCTAACCGTCACCGCGGAGCGGGGATTCTCCTTTCTCATCGCTCTGCTGGCTCTGCCCTTTATTTTCCCGATTCCTCCCGGTTTAACCGGCGTTGCTGGCGCCGTTATCGCCCTACTGGCGGGACAGATGGCCTTGGGCAGAAAGCGCCCCTGGTTGCCGCCCCGCTTCGCCCGCATCGCCTTTCCTCCGGCGCTGGCAACCAAACTCCTGACCCAGATCCGGGGGCTGACTCGGATTTTAGAGCGCCTCTGTCGTCCCCGACTCCTACCCCTCGCCACCAATCCCCAAATCTGGCGCTTGAACGGTTTAGTGATCGCCTGGCTCACCTTTTTACTGGTGCTCCCCATTCCCTTCACCAACCCCCTACCGGCGCTGGGTATCTTACTGTTGGCGGTGGCCATGCTAGAAGCCGACGGCTTTTTGATGTGCCTAGTCTATGGCTGGACGGCCAGCATTAGTTTCGGGTTATACCTAGCGGGACGCCAGCTTTGGAGCCTGGTGTTTTAGTTAACGATAGAAAGGGTATATTGCCCCCATAATTCCGCCGCCAGGGCACTACTGCCCTCCGTGGGACGGTTATCGTCGTTGCCGAGCCAGATTCCCGTCACCCGTTCCCGGCTGGGCGCCAGACCGATAAAGAGTAAATCCACCCCCTTATTGGTGGTGCCGGTTTTCCCCGCAGCGCCGTAGCCAATGCTGGCGGCCTTACCCGTGCCGTTTTCCACCGCCTCCCGCAGGAGCATGACCATCGTGCTGGCCGTTTCTGGAGAGACCACCCGGCGCTGTTGACTAGGGTCGCTCTCAAAACTATAAATTTCTCGACAAGTCTGCCAGCGCTCCGCTTCCTCGCAATCGCTCCCGTCCCGGATTCTGCGGATGGCGTGGGGCTTTTGCCAAACGCCCCCGTTGCCGATGGCGGCGTAGGCGCCGGTCATGTCCAGGAGTCGGGTTTCGCTTTGGCCCAACACCAGACCCGGCACGGTTTCCAGTCGGGAGCGGACGCCCATTTTCTCCGCTAGCGCCGCCACCTTTGGCAGTCCCACCCGCTGAGCCACCCGGAGCGCCACCGCGTTTTCCGACTGGGCGAAGGCCTGGGTAAAGGAGGCATCCCCCTCGGTGCGTTCGCAACTACGGTAGTTTTGACCCTGCCAACTCAGGGGAGCGCAGGAATAGGAACTGTAGGCCGGAATGCCGGCCTCTAGCGCCGCGGCGTAGGCGAAGAGCTTAAAGGTGGACCCCGGTTGTCGCAGGGCTTGGGTTGCTCGGTTATACTGACTTTTTTGGTAATCGGCACCGCCCACCAGCGCCAAAATTTCCCCCGTGCGGCTGTTGAGGGTCACCAGGGCGCCCTGGGTGTATTTAAATTCTTTACCCTTGGTTTGAATATTCTTTTTCAGCAAGGCTTCGGCTTTCTGTTGGGTTTTTAAATCCAGGGTGCTCTCGACAATAAAATTCCCCTCGTTAGCTACGTCTTCTCCCAAAAGTTGTTGCAGTTCGGCGAAAATATGGCTGTAAAAATAGGGGGCCTGGAGTTTCGCCAGCGCCTGGGTAGCCTTGGGGCTGACGATAATGCGAGAGCGCCGGGCCCGGTTGGCCTCGGTTTCATCGATCATACCCAGTTGGGCCATTCGTTCGATAATGCGATTCCGCAGAGCCACGGAGGTTTCGTAGTCCTGCACCGGGTTGTATAAATTCGGCGCCGGGAGCATAGCCACCAGGGTAGCCGCTTCGCTAATGTCCAACTCCCGGGCCGATTTGTCGAAATAAAACTGGGCCGCATCTTCAAAGCCGTAATTGCCGGCGCCGAGATAGACCCGATTCAGGTAGGTTTTTAAAATTTCGTCCTTGCTATAGACCATCTCCAATTTGAGCGCCACTAACATTTCCCGAATCTTGCGGCCGGCGCTGTTGTCCCGTCCCACTTCGCTAAATAAACTGCGGGCTAACTGTTGAGTGACGGTGCTGGCGCCCTGTTTAACGCTCTTTTCTTTGCGGTTGACCATAATGGCCCGGGCGACGCCGTAGGGATCGACGCCGGGGTGCCAATAAAAGCGGGTGTCCTCCGAGGCGATCACCGCCTGGGGAAGGTAGGGGGAAAATTCTTCCAAACGGTCAAACTCCCGGTGAATTTCCTGTTTGACGGGATTTAAGGGCGTTTTCCCGTCCCCGGAATAGACCACTACCGGCCCTGTAATGCCTAGGGGCCAAGGTTTAACGGGGATTTTGCGCCATTCCCAAGCCAGCGCCGCCGCGGTCAGGGTCGAAACTAATCCGAGGCCGAGTAACCCTAAACGGGCAAAACGCAACCCCCAGGGCAGAGGGGAAATAAAGGTTAACTGGGGCGCGTCTACTAAATCCGGGGGCCCGAGACTAATGACATCGCCGTGTTGTAGGTAGGCGCTTTTGAAACGGGCCTGCCTGCGGTAAAGCCCATTGGTGGAGCCTTCGTCTTGAATCCAAAAGCGCCGTTTGCAGTCGGGGTCTCGGTAGAGGACGCAGTGGGCCTGACTGACGATGGGATTTTGCAACAGGATATCGCTGAGGCGAGAACTGCGGCCAATTACATAGCGCTCCGCCACGAGGGGATAGGTTTTCCTGGGTTGGTTCATCTCGTCCCGAATCCGCAGACGGGGAACTTTAGCCCCTTTTTTAACGGCGCTTTTGCCGGATTCTAGGGGTTTAAGCCGTTGCACCGCCTGGGTTGCGACTTGCATGGTGGGACGTTTCCGAGAAGAGCGGGCCATGGCGGACAAGAACTGAAGGGAAGAAGAGCGAAGGGCTAACCGCGTCAACTGAGCCGACGGATTCCCTGGAAGTTTCATTGATTGTATCGGAATCGACGCCCAAGGAACGACTTCCCCTCGGCGGCCAATGGCGTCTCCGCCCTGTCCCTCTAGATTAGGACAAGATTTGAAAGAGAGTTTCGGTTAACGGCGCTTTTTGGGTATAATCGCAAAAGCGCATTGCTAACGGCTCAGTAGCTCAGTGGTTAGAGCAGGGGACTCATAAGCCCAAGGTCGCAGGTTCAAATCCCGCCTGAGCCATTTCCCATGACCTTAGATTCAGCAGTTTCCGTCAGTGGACAACGCTGACGGGAAAAGCAGGTCTGTAAATCTACTTAAGTATTAACTCATTATTTATACCGTTGACCTTAACTCCCGAATCCCACACAATAAGAGGGCGCTTAAGTCAAAGTCCAAAGGAGTGTGGTTAAAATTACCCAAAAATTTAGATCAAAGACTTTTCCCGCCTTTTTGAAAGCATCTCTAAAGATCTCGGAGTTTACTTTATATGACAGTGCCTCTAATCCTCATCGTAGAAGACGAGTTGATTATTGCACGGGATCTCTCCCAAAAACTGCGCCAGAGCGGCTATCAAGTCAGCGAAGTGGTTTCCTCTGGGGCGGCGGCACTGGCGGCTATCGAGCGCCGAGCGCCGGATATTGTCTTGATGGATATTGTAATCAAGGGGGAGCGGGACGGGATTGATGCGGCTCGGGAAATTTACGAACGGTTTGAGATTCCCGTTATTTACCTGACCGCCTACGCCGACGAGGCCACCCTGCAACGAGCGGAGCAATCCGGCGCCTACGGCTATCTACTCAAGCCCTGCAACGAGCGGGAAATGCGGGCGGCCCTGCAACTGGCGTTGCAAAAACATCAGCAATACCAAACTCTCCAACAGCAGAGTCTGCGGGACGGGTTGACGGGCCTCTACAATCGGCGCTTTTTGGACGAAATTCTGCTTAAGGAAGAGGAAAAGGCGAAGCGGGGCGAATATCCCCTCAGTGCGGCCATGATTGACCTCGACCATTTCAGAAAGTTCAATAATACCTACGGCCACGACGCCGGGGATTTTGTTCTCAAAACCGTGGCCGCTCTCCTAAACGCTTTGGTGCGGAAGTCCGACTATGTTTGTCGCTACGGCGGCGAAGAATTAACGATTCTCTTCCCCAATTGTTCCTTGGAGCAAGCCTGGATTTTAATCGACAAGATCCGTCAGGAGATTGCTCTGTTATCCCTCGACTATCAAGGCGAATCCCTCGGCTCCATTACCTGTTCCTGCGGCTTAGCCACTTTCCCCCGGCACGGCGCCGACATTGAAGCCGTGTTAAAAGCTGCGGACGGTGCTCTGTTGTTGGCGAAACGCTCCGGGCGAAACCAAGTTTTGACCGCCGGGGATTCCAGTCAGTAGGGAGCCGATTATGAGCCGATTCTGGCGACGCTTCATTTCCCGCTTAGTTTTTCTCTTTAGAACCCGGTTTTGGGTTTTAATTTTGGCACTCTTTTTCGCGGCGGCGGGGGGTAGTTTTTTAAGTCTGTTATCCTCCTATCGGGCCTTAGCGGAGTATCAAGCCCTCGACGCCGCCCGTTCTATGGCGGCCGCGGTCTTTGAAGCTAGAGATCTCTATAACCAGCGGGTGATCAAACCCCTCAAAAATAACGACTCCGTGGCCATTCTGACGCAACCGTCCCAGAAGCCCAACCATATTCCCATTCCCGCCACCTTTCTGATCGAGCTGAGTCAAAATATTAAAACCGGCCATAGCGGTCAGTCCATGCGCTACTTCAGTGCCTACCCCTTTCCTTGGCGCCGGGCGGAGGGAGGCCCTAAGGATGATTTCGAGCGCCAAGCCCTCGGGGTTCTGGAAGACAATCCCGACTCTTTCTTTAGCCGAGTGGAATCCTTTCAGGGTGAACTGACCCTCCGCTACGCCCAGGGCGACGTCATGAAACCCGCCTGCGTCGATTGCCACAACGCTCATCCCGACTCCCCCAAGCGAGATTGGCAGGTCGGCGATCTGCGGGGGGCGCTGGAGGTGAACTATCCCCTAGAGACTTTCCAGCGCCATACCTATTCCGGTCTTAAAACCACCTTTGGCCTCTTGACCGCCACGTTAGGGTTAGCCTTGGCTGTTCTGGCCCTCGGTTTTCGGGAGGCGCTAAACCACCAAACTCGTCTGCGGGCCAACGAAACCCTCCGGCGCCTGAACACGGAGCTAGAAGCGAGGGTCGAGGCCCGGACTCAAGCCTTGCGGGACAATCAAGAGCGCCTAAAACTCCAGGAACGGGCCATCGCCGCCAGTAGTAACGGCATCATCATCGTCGATGCCCGCCAGTCCGACAATCCCACGATTTTTGTCAATCCCGCCTTTGAAAAAATGTCCGGCTATAGCGCCGGGGAAGTGCTGGGGAAAAACTGCCGCTTCCTGCAGGGGCCGGAGCATGATCAGCCGGGCTTAAAGATCCTGCGGAAAGCGCTCAAGGCTGGGAGCAGTTGCAAGGTGACGGTGCGCAACTATCGTAAGGACGGCTCCGCCTTTTGGAACGAACTGAATATCTCGCCCATTTACGACGACGAGGGGGCTTTGACCCACCACATCGGCATCCAAATGGATGTCAGCCAGCGGATTCAATCCGAAGAAAAATTGAAACTAACTAATCAACTATTAGAAAGTATTAGTCAAGCTCAGTCCCAATTCATCACCGCCGGCCAGCGCCTGAGTATTTTTGAGGGACTGTTAACTAGTCTATTAGAACTGAGCGATAGCGAGTATGGTTTCATCGGCGAAGTGCTTTTCCGGGCCGACGGCTCCGCCGTCATGGAAGAGAGTTTTTTGAAAATTCGGGGCGTTCCTTTCCTCAAGACCCACGGCATTACCAACATCGCCTGGGATGAAGTCACCCGCAAACTTTACGATGATCATTATGAACAAGGAATGGAATTCGACAACATGAATACCCTCTTCGGCGCCGTAATTATGACCGGGAAACCTGTCATCGCCAACGATCCCCAGAGCGATCCCCGCCGGGGCGGCACCCCCTCCGGTCATCCCCCCCTACGGGCTTTTTTAGGCATTCCTTTCTTTAACGGCGCTCAGTTAATCGGCATGGTGGGGGTCGCCAATCGACCGGGGGGCTACGACTCGGCGCTGGTGGAGCTATTGCGCCCCTTTTTGATCACCTGTAGCAATTTAATCGAAGGCTATCGCCTCGACCGTCAGCGCCAAAGCGCCGAAAGTCGTCTGAAAGCGTCCCTGAAGGAAAAAGAAATTTTGCTCAAAGAAATTCATCACCGAGTGAAAAATAACCTTTTAGTGGTTTCTAGTTTGCTCAACTGGCAGGGAGAAGGCATTCAAGATCCTACAGTTCTACAGGTTCTCACCGATAGCCAAAAACGCATCAATAGTCTGGCGCTAATCCATGAAAAACTCTATCGCTCCCAAGACTTAGCCCAGATTGATTTAGGGGATTATCTCGAAAGTTTGGTCGGCCAGCTTTACAATTCCCTGCGGGGCGAGCGCCAAACCATTGATCTGGGACTTAGTTTAGAGCCTATCGCCGTCAATATCGAAACCGCCACCCCCTGCGGTCTGATTGTCAACGAACTGGTCTGCAACGCCTTCGAGCACGCTTTCCCGGACGGGCGCCGGGGAAGTTTAGAGGTGGGTTTGAGGCGTGACGAAGAGGGGCTAATGACTTTAACTGTCCGGGACGACGGTGTCGGCTTTCCCCCCGGTTTAGACTTTCGTCAGACGGAGAGTTTGGGCTGGCAACTGATTTGTTTATTAACCGAGCAACTGGAAGGGGAGGTTCAAGTCTATTGTCAGGGTGGAGCCGAGATTATCCTCACATTTAGGGAACTTAATTATCATAATCGTCTAGAATCGTCTTAAAACTGCCCTTGAATTTCCAGTCCTCGGCGCCGCCCAGTCAGCCACAATTTAGACCGTTAAAAACATGGAGCATTTACTCGGAGAACTGCGCTCAACCCTAGCCAAAATGGAACTGGCGCTGGCGACGGTAGATGAAGCTATTGTTTGGGTCAATCGTCAGGGAGAAATTCTCTGGTGCAACGCCGTATTTGACCGTTTGTTGGAGCGCGCTCATATTTCCCTCCTCGGACAGGGCATCGAGGCGGTTTTTCCGCTTCTGCTTCAGGACGGTCAAACGCCCTGCTCCTATCATCCTTTCCAGAAAGCGCTAGAAAGTCGAGTCAAAGGAAGACAGATTTACGGTTATTGGTGCCGGGAACCAATCCGTTGGCTGGAAATCGCTTGGTCCTCTTTTTTGGAGCGCCCCGAGGACGTAGAAAGCGTCTGTTGCGTGTTAACGATTCGGGATATTACCGAAAGTCGGCGCTTGGCCGTGGACATGGCGGAGTCCCAGAAAGAATTAGCTGAGATTCGACAAACTAATCAAGGACTACGTATACTGGAGACGGTTCTTGATGTCGCCCTGGCGGGCTACTGGGATTGGAATCTGCTGACGGGGGAAGAATACCTCAGCCCGGCCTTCAAAAAAATGTTTGGCTACGAGGATCATGAATTACCGAACCAGTCCAGCGCTTGGCAAAAGCTGATTTTCCCGGAGGATTTAGCGAAAGTCGACCAAGTCTTCGCCGCCCATGTCGGCAGTCGCGGCCAAGTCCCCTTCTCCGCCGAAGTCCGCTACCGTCACAAAAACGGCTCGACTGTTTGGGTAATTTGTTCGGGTCGAGTCATCGTCTGGGACGACCAGGGCAATCCCCTCCGGGCGGTGGGCTGTCATATCGACATCACGGCTCGCAAAGAGAGCGAAGACAAACTCCGGCGCTCCCTGAAGGAGAAAGAAATTTTACTGAAGGAAATTCATCACCGGGTCAAAAATAATCTGTTGGTTGTTTCCAGTCTGCTGAGCTGGCAGGGGGAAACCCTCCAAGATCCTCGGATTTTACAGGTCTTTGAACATAGCCAAAAACGGGTCAACACCCTGGCGCTGATCCACGAAAAACTCTACCGCTCTCAGGATTTAGCCCGGATTAATTTAGCGGATTACTTGGAAAGTTTAGTCTCCCAACTGTACGCCTCCCTCCGGGACGAGCGTCAAACCATTGATCTGCGACTGGATTTAGAGCCTATGGACGTTAATATCGAAACCGCCACCCCCTGCGGGCTGATCGTCAACGAACTGGTCTGTAACGCCTTCGAGCACGCTTTCCCCGACGGTCGTTCAGGAACTCTAAAACTGAGTTTAAGCCGAAATCAAGACGGATTGATGGTCTTAACCGTGCAAGACGACGGCGTTGGTTTCCCCTTTAATTTAGATCTTAGTAAGACCGAGAGTCTGGGCTGGCAACTGATCTACTTACTGACCGAGCAGTTGGAAGGAAAGATTCAATTCCGCTCCCAGGGCGGCGCCGGGGTTACCCTCATTTTTAGGGAACTCAACTATGATAATCGACTGTTTTAATCTTCTCTTACCGTTAAGCTTTGGGTGACCAGCGCCGAACTAAACCCATCAATAGGCGCCAGAGACTTTTGAGCAACCACTTGACCACCAGCGCCGAGGAGAAGAGCAGATAATCCCAGAATTTACGGGACAGTTCCATCAAAACTTGTACCAGTCCGGTCAGTAAGAAGAGAGTTAGTAGGGCCAGCAGGAGGGACAGCAGAGGATGATGCAGGGTAAAGCTTAGAATTCGCCCCAAAGATTCCAGTGCTGGCTGTAGGGGTTCTAGGGTTTCTGTCAGGGGATTGGGCCAAGGAATAGAAAACAAGAGCATAAATGAAAGCTGAATGACTCAAAACTAAATGATAGCGGCGCTAACATGGCTTGCGGCGCTGAATTTGTTGGGGAAAATTAGGGATAAGCCCAGAGTTGAGAAGTTGTTTTTCCGGTTTGAAAAAACTCATCATGCCAAGGCGCTCGGTAACCGTTCAAGGGTCAACCAAGAAAAGGGGGTTTCAGTGAGAGATGGTGTATAGTAAGAGGGCAAACAAAGGCGATAGAGATGAAAGCCAAGAGATAACCAGTTGATTATGCTCAAAAACCATCTAGGTTTGATCCCCCTAAATCCCCCTTTAGAAGGCGCCGGACTGAGTTTGCCGTACCCGAAGGTCTAGCGGGGACTTTGAAGCCTCAGCGATGGACACAATGGGTCTTTAGCCCCCCTTTTTAAGGGGGGTTGGGGGGATCGACTTCCGCGCTTCTCAACGAGAAGGCTTGATCCCCCTAAATCCCCCTTTGCAAGGGGGACTTTGAAGCCGGTTCCCCATTTTATTCAAGCGCCGGACTGAGCTTGCCGTACCCGACGGTTTAGTAGAGGCTAGGGGGGATCAAACCTCCGCCGACTCCTCCAGCTAACCCCGCAGAGCCTCTACCTCAACCCCCAAACTAGCCGCCACCGCCTTGAGCATTTCCTCGTCTTGGGTTTGCCGATAAAGCTTGCCCAGCACAGGCAAAACAAAGGTTTCTAGGCGGTAAGTGTCGTTAAATTCCGCCCAAATTTGTAAGGCTTGCAGATAATAACTTTTGGCTTGGCTCAATTCCCCGACCCCTTCGGCTACCCTTCCCAACTCGTGCAGGGTGCTGGCTTGCTCGTAGCGGGCGCCGTATTCAATCTTGATCTCAAGGGCTTGCTGGTAGTAGCGCCGGGCCTGCTCCCATTCCCTCAATTCTTGCGCTACCACTCCCAAATTGTGCAGGGTACTGGCTTGGGAGAAACGATCACTGTATTCAATGTAGATCTCAAGGGCTTGCTGGTAGTAGCGCCGGGCCTGTTCCCATTCCTTCAATTCTAAGGCTACGTTTCCTAACTGGTGCAGAGTGCCAGCTTGCTCGTAGCGGGCGCCGTATTCAAGAGCTTGCTGGTAGTAGCGTCGGGCCTGCTCCCATTCCCTTAATTCTTGGGCTACTCTTCCCAAATTGTGCAGGGTGCTGGCTTGCTCGTAGCGGGCGCCGTATTCAATGAAGATCTCAAGGGCTTGCTGGTAGTAGCGCCGGGCCTGCTTCCATTCCCTCAATTCTTGCGCTACTATCCCCAAATTGTGATAGGTAACTCCCAATATTGAGGCTTTTTGTTGCTTATCCACCCCTTGGAGATTTTGAATTAATTCAATAACTTTTAGATGAGTCTGTTTCGCTTGTTCATAGTTTTTTGTATCTTGATAGGCGAGGGCGAGACTAGACAAAGCGCTGATCATGTTGGCACCGATTATCCCTGTCCGCATCTCATCAGGATAACTTTGACAAGCTTGACAAACACTCTCACACAGCTTGAGTCTGCTGGCAATATCATTGCTTACATAAAAATATCGCTGTAAACAGAAGAAGATGCCAATATCTTCCTGCTTCTCCAAACAAATCCGCAAGGCGTTAAACAGATTTTCATACTCCCAACCACAAAAGAAAATCCCTAACCGCCGCTCCTTCGGATCTTTGGAATCTAGTAACTGATCGTAATAACGTGCCAAACCTCGGTAATGATTCTTAAAACTTTCCCAGATGGCGGCTTTTGTCGCCGGCGCCAATTCCTTTAACTTTGTTTTGAGGAAGTAGGGAAAAATCGGCTGGATGGTCAGGAAATGGGGCATTTCTTCGCTCATCGGCGAGAGCAGTCCCCAATGAATCGCTTCTTCAATGGCTGTGTCGAATTGGTCAAAGGGATAGCTCTGTAGGAGTTCTAATTCCTGAAGTCTTTGGCTATAGTTGGGAATATGAGACCGATCAATAAATCCGCTAAACGGCGCCAAGCAGAGTAACAACTTCTGGGCCTCCTCCGATAAATTACTGTGGGAATACTCCACACACTTGACAATATTATTAGTCTTATCCTCCTCCCCCACATCGGTTAATTCCGCCAACTCTAACCCCCGCCAAATCTCCTCCGGCGCCGGTTTTTCTCGGTTCGCAAGGATATGCCCCACCGGCGCCTACAGGAGTTCGCCGTGATTGACTATAGCCAGGAGATGGTTTTGTTGGCGCTTCATCTTCAGGAACACCAGGAAACCCTGGTGGGCGTCGCTCAATATGCCCTTAATGAGGACAGCTACACCGCCGAGGTGGCCGTCGTGGTGCGGGACGATTGGCAAAATCAGGGCGTGGCTACGGCGCTTCTGCGTCACCTGACTCTGTTGGCGAAAAAACACGGTCTCCTAGGTTTCAGCGCCGAGGTGTTGCTAGAAAATCGAGCCATGATTCAAGTTTTTGAAAAACTGGGTTTACCAATACGCCGCAGGATGCAAAATGGGATTTATGCGCTGACGATGCCGTTTTGACAGTTATTCAGTTATAGCAGGCCTAAATGGATGGTGAACGCAATCAAGTAATGATCCCCCCCAACCCCCCTTGAAAAGGGGGGAGCTAATCGGAGCTTGTTCATGATTCACTTAGGCTGGCTATATCAGTGAGCAGTTATGGCACAGCGCCGTACCCACCCCGCACCTCTCCAAGGAGGGGAATTTTTAACCGACAACTCACTGTTACGATTCCCCTCCCGGCGCCGCAGGTGTTGTATTACGATGGGGGCATCCACAGTTTGGGGACGGAGGGATATGGCGACGGAGGAACGATTTCGGGCTTACGTCGAGCTAATTGAGGCGTTGTTGGCTTGCGAGCAGGGGCAAGAAGCGGAGATCCTCCAGGCTAATTTTGAGTGGGTGGACGCGGGTCTAGTGGCGACGATGCGGGAGCGGGCGGCGGCGCTGTTGGCGGAAGGAGAGGAGAATAATGGGCGCTGGTTAAATCACTTTGCGGAGCAGGTGGAGTCGGCGCTGGCCTCTCTCCCCTCCTTGGAGGGGTCGGGGGTGGGTAACTTGTTGCGATCGGCTTCTACATTGTTAAACAGGTTAGTGGGTCACTCCTCGGATGAACTGGCTCAGACACCCCCAGGAGGAGATGAGCAGGAGTATTTAAACTTCTTACAGCAGTTAATGCAATCAATTACTGAGAATGAAGGCAATCAAGAACGGGTTTACCCTCTATTGCAGGCTAATTTGGGGCTAATCGATAACACCTTGGCCCAACTCATCCAGGGCTGGGGTCAGCAGACCTTAAGCCAAACTGCGCCGGAAGAGCAGAGGGAAGTAGGGGCTTTTTTTTATGAGATAGGGCAGATTTTTTACGGGTTCGATGGGGGCAACCCTAAAGTCAATATGACCCTTGCGGTCATTAGCTATGAATTGTGCGCCGCTACAGGACGGCAACTGGGGCTAGAGCGGGATTTATCAACAATTCTCACCAATTTGGGTAATGCGTACCAAATTCAAGCCCAACTGGGGATAAACCCGCAGGAGAATTTGACCTCAGCCATGGTTGCCTACGAAGAAGCCGCCCAAATCCTCCGGCAACCGGGTCTAGAGCGGGATTTATCCACAACCCTCACTTGTTTGGGGATTGCCCAGTTAATCGCTTTATCGGTGGCGGAAACGCCCCAGGCCCGAGTCCATTACCTAGAGCAAGCGAGCCAAGCCCTAGAGGAAGCGGAAAGCCTCTGGCGACTGCGGCCCTTTGGTCCGTCCCTCCTGCAACGCCACATCCTGCCCCAAAAACTAATCGCCGGACGGGAGATGGTGCAGAAAGGGAATTGGCAACAGGGGTTGAAGACCCTGCAAAGTTGCCTAGACCCCATTCAAAAACTCGAAGACCCCCCACTCTACGCCCAGGCGCTCTACGAAATGGGCCGGGCCCAGGAAATGCTGAGCGATTGGGCCAGCGCCCGCCTCTACTACCGCGACGGTCTGCGCTACTTTACCGATTTGGACGACCGGGCCGGTCAGGCCAAATGCCGCCAGGGCCTCGGCTCGGCGCTGGCCTCCCAGGGCTATCTGGACAAAGGGCTAACGGAATTAAAGGCGGCGCTCTGTCTGTATCAAGACCTAGAGGACGGCGCCGGTCAAGCGCAAGCGCAAAAGCTCATAGAATCGATCCAAACCGTCCAACAGCGCCAACCGACCCTCCCCGCCTCCATCCCATGACCACCCCGGACGACCTCTTCCGCCAAGCCCAAAACCGCGTCCAACGCCTCGGACTGCGGGAAATCCCCTTTACCGAAAGCCCCAGCGACCTCAGCCTGACCAAAGTCTTCACCGGGCGCCAGCGGGAATTAGGGCAAGTTTTTAACCTTTTCCAAAGCCGAGAGCGCCGCCGGATTCTGGTCTATGGCAACATCGGCATTGGCAAAAGCGCCTTTTTGTTGGAAGTCCTATCGGTTCTCCGGCGCCAGCGTCCACAGATGCTAACGACCTATATTTCGCTACCGCCGGGGCTAGACCTAGCCACCACGGCGCTGATCGCCCTCGCCCTAGAGATGCCCGACGACGAGTGGGCCCAGAGGCAACTGTACCAGATGGGCATTCCTCCAGAAAGAGCGGTAAAAGAGCGCACCAGCACCGCCGGTGCCAATATGGTTTTTCAGGGAACAATGAGCGAAAAGGATCTGGCCCCCGTCCCTCAACAGTACCCCTCCGTTAGCCTCAACCAACTGCTAGAGCGGGCCCGCCAGCATTACCCCGACGGCGTTCTCATTGCCATCGACGATCTGGATAAACGCAACCCCGCCGAAGTCCGCCAAATGATGCACGACGCCCAGGGCGTCTTGAAAGGCCCCGCCTGGTTTATGCTAACGGGCCATCCCCAGGGCATTACCCGAGACCTTCTCACCAGCGAGCGGGGACTCTTTGATCTCCAACTACCCCTGACAGCAATGGATCAGCCCACCATGCAGGAAATGCTGGTTAACTACCTCAACAGCGCCCGCGACCGCCAGATTGCCTTCGGCGCTCCCCAAGCCTTTCACCCCTTTACCCCCGACGCCGCCCGCCAACTCTGCCAAGCCTCCCAGGGACAACCCCGCACCTTTAACCGCTTCGGCGCCGCGGCGCTGAATACCGCCATCGAAGCCGGTGCCGACCGGATCGATCCGCCCCTCCTGGCGCGGGGACTAGAGAACGCCCAACGAACCTTGCTAGATCAGGCGGCGCTGAATTTTATCGAAACGCGAATCTGGCAACTGTTGCAGGAAAAAGGCAGTCTGACGGAAGAAAATATAGACCTAGCGGATTTACGGTTGCTCGGCTTAGGGGGCTTTAACGAATTAGTGCCCTTCCTCGAAAAATTTTCGACCCTAGACCTAGCCCGGCGCTTGCCCCAGAGCGATGTCGCCGGTTTTGAGCCGGTGCAAATCCCTAATCTCGACGACTTGACCTAGGCGCTTTATCCCTCACTGTTATAGCGGTATTCTCTTGACTGAGGGACAGTCTGATAGCTTAACCCCTTGATGCGAGGGCTGAGCGTAGTCGAAGTCCGTATCTCACTCGCATGAATATAGCAGGACTAAGTGAATCATGGACAGGCTCCGATTTGCTCCCCCCTTTCCAAGCTACGGTGTACACAGATCTCGGTTAAAGACTCAGTTTTGGGCTTTATCCCCCTAAATCTCCCTTTGTAAGGGGAACTTTGAAGGCCGGTTCCCCCCTTTCCAAGGGGGGTTAGGGGGGATTCTGACATTTGTGTATACACGGTAGCCTTTCCAAGGGGGGTTGGGGGGGATCATTACTTGATTGCGTTCACCACCCATTTAGGCCTGCTATAGCATTTTCAAACGAGACGTAAACGCCACCTACTCCAAAACCGGGACGGGTAAAGGGCTAGCAGGGACGTTGTCCATGACTCACTTGTAAATGCTATAGTTTCAATCGACTTAGACGAAGATGTTGCCGCCTGGAATTGTCCCTAGCGCCGGGAAGGTTCCGGTAATGCCGGTGAGGTTAATCACCAAATCATTGGCGCTTTGAAGAGATCTGCTGGAGATCTTCGGCGCTTAATCCAGTTATGCTGATTACTTCTGAAACGGGTAATCCTCTTTCAAGTAGTCTTTGAGCGACTTCTAGCTTACCTTCCCGCTTACCTTCCTGCTTGCCTTGAAGGAGACCCCGTTGTTCTCCTTTGAGAAAACCCTGTTGTTCGCCTTTAAGGAGACCTCTTTGTTCTCCTTCT
>JBKCES010000115.1:0-11981 GCA_046304295.1 Cyanobacteriota bacterium
CATAGGAATCATCTCCACTGAAATAATGTAATCTATTATACACTACTAGGCGTGATCCCTAGAGAGCCGAATTGAGATTTTAGATTGGTATCATTTGATGGAAAACTTGCATAAAGTAGGTGGTTCTGACCAAAGACTCGAATTGGTAAAAAATCATCTTTGGCAAGGTCAGGTGGATGCGGCTATCCTAGAGTTTCAGGATTGGTTTGCTCCGGTGGTAACGAACTTTATTAACTATTTAGAGAAACATCGTTCTCGCATTGTGAACTACGGCTACTATCAAGCAGAGGGAATCAGTATTGGTTCCGGTTCTGTAGAGTCGTTAGTTAAGCAAATTGGGGCGCGGGTACAATTATCCGGAGCACAGTGGAAAGTAGAGAACGTATCTACAGTGTTGAGGCATCGTTGCGCTTATCTAAACGGACAGCTATCCGCTCGCCCCTAGTACGATCTATTACGCTCAAAATAACTCTATGCAAAAGTGAGATGCTCCCAGGTAAATCGGAAGGGTTGAGATACCAATATTATAGCTTTAGCTCCTCGAAGACCTAGCGCCGCTTGGCAGATGAGTCAATAATGATGGCGAACTGGATAAACCATCAAACCCCGGCGCCGTTAAGACCACTCAGAACCAGCTCCGAATAAAAAACTGCCGTTTTTCGGGGCAGTCAAGTCCGGCACAGCGCCGATTAGCACCAGCGCTGCCAAAAAGCGGTAACAAATTTTTACCAAAACGACCGGCGCCGTTAAGACCACTCAGAACCGGCGCCGGATAAAAGACTACCGTTTTTCGGGGGAGTCAATCCCGGCACAGCGGTGATTCGGGGCGGCGCCGAAGTGAAAAGTCCTCGTAATGCGCCCCACAAGAGCGGCGCTCGCACTCCATTAATTTTGTTATATTCACTCCAGCTCTAAATCTGAGCTATCCGGGGAAAAAGAACTTGCACTTGCCACATAACTAAATAAATCTGAAGAAATTGATTCCTTAAACTTTTTGTGTGCAATGGCTATCGTTGTAAAATAATCTCGAAACGATCGAGATACCTCTTGTGCCCAGACGTGACTAGATGGTTTAGGAAGAATAATCTCACGGTAACGATTACCGCAATCTTCTCGATTAGTCTGCATCAAAGCAATTCGACGCCACTGCTCTCGTACAGCTTTTAATGATAATGCCCATAAAAAATAGAAAGGGTCATAAAAGTCATCTTTTTTAATAATGCGGAGGATAAAAACCTCTTTTGTGACTACAACTTGTTCTTCTCCCGGCAAAATAATTGCAAACTCACCTATATTACTACTAGCTCGGTTAGGGGTAATTAAATCCCATGCTTGAAGTCCACTATTATTACCTCGCCAAAAACGTTGGGCTACGCTTTCTGATACTAAATTGGTTGGATTCACATTCATTCTTAGCGCACGTATATCAGAAACTTTGATATAAGGGATTGAACCAGAGCGTTGATCATTCCCTGGACTACCATGTCCACCACGTATAGTAATTACTTGGTTATCAATCAAATCGCCTATTGTCACTCCAGATAAATTATGTTCTTGAAGAAGATCTTGAATAGGCTCATTATAACGTTGATCATAATATGTAGGAACAAGAACTCCACTGTCATAAATGCTTTCAACAGATAAAACAGCTTCTCCTGGAGCTGTTTCACCGTCCAAAAACATTTTGATATGTTCTATAAGTTCATTATCTATTTCCTCAGTTCTCTGACCAGTAATGGGATCAGTTTTATAACGTGGTCCCCCATTTTTGTAAATTCCACAAGTTCTTGGGTTAAGAAAGACAACTTTATTTTCCTGAATCGAATTCATCAACACACCTCACTAAGCGATTTTTTCAAAGACGTAGAAATTTGTTTTAGCCCGACAAAATCCTTGGAAAGCATCCATTGGTATATTTGCGACTATAAGGGGTCGTAATCTAGGCTTTATCCAATCAAGTAGAAAAGCATAGTTCGACGAAAAGAAGTAAGTCTCAGGAAGGACAATACCTATACGACCTCCTACTCGAAGTAGTTGATGACACCGTTGTAAAAAAATTAAGCCAATCTCAAGATCTCCATAATTATCATTCGTACATCTTGCAATATCAAGTTGACTTAGTCGTGAGTCGTTGGCACTTATTTTAAGATTTTGTCCAAATGGAGGATTTGTGACAACGACTGAAAAACGACCATTACGCATTGTTCCATCATTGAGGTGAGGAAAATCTCGCATCCAGTTGTGAACTCGAACTGAGTCACCTCTCATACAATGTGCCGAGCCATCACCCGCAATCTGCATAATTGCTTTAGCAAGTTTTAACCCAATTGCATCTTTTTCGATACCATAAATATGAGTTTGTGCCCACCTAGATAATTCACTTTCGGGCATATTCGGATTTTGACGCTTCATATCGAGTATAGCCTCAACAAGAAAGCCTCCAGTACCACAAGCTGGATCAATTACAATATCTTCAAATTTTATTTGCATTAAGCGAATGCCAGCCTGAATCACTTGATTGGGGGTGAAATACTGACCCTCTCCCTGTTTTAATGCTTCACTACGAAGAATTTGGAATGCTACAGATACCGTTGCCACTCCCAAATCAATTAAACGCAAGTCGGAAAGAATATCAACGCACAAAGCAATTGTTTCGTTACCAAATTTAATTTTTTTATCTTCATCCGTTGTGAATGTTTCTGGATAAAGTTCTACAAACATGGAATACCTTTCTTTAATTGCTTCAGCTGTACGTTCAATAGACTCCATTGATCTAAAAAATACTGGCTTTGTTGGATCTGCTTTACCTTGTTTATCACTTTCTAATTTTAGAAGAAGTAGATTGCAGAGCTGATCAAGTTGTTCTTCCCTTCGTGTTACATAATTGTCTGCAATAACCACTTTATCAAGAATGTCTTGAATTACCTGACACAAAATTTGTTCTGTAGGAGTAATAAGATCGCAAAGAGATATTCTTTGGGCTTCTGGATCAATTACTTCTCCTGGAATAGGTAAATCATCAATGTACCGGCGCTTGATCAAAATACGACCATCTGTTTTTCTGTATATAAACACACCTTGCGCCGATGGAGTGCTATTGTTTGCCCAGATTCCAAGTCGAGCATAGGGTTCTCCGACAAAATATGCCTCAAGTTGTGAAACCCCAGCAGTTTCACTAGGTTGCTTGCACTCAATGATAAATAAAACGTGTCTTGGATCGCCAACATTGCTGATACTATCAAATACAGCAATATCTACTGGAAATCCTGAATAAGCTAATCCTTTCTCACGCTTAGTTTGTTCTGAAGGAGACTTAGGAACATACCATTCTTTCTTGCCAAAAATAATTTGTTCAAGTAACCATCCTTTATCCAGAAGGACCTGAACAAGTGGACCAACAACTTTTTCTTGCTCTGGAGTATTTTTAAGACGTTCCAGGATGGAGGAGGGTAAAGATTGTGTTTGTGACTTTGCCATTTGTTGTTAACTTAATTTGGTCTTTATTAATTTATCTTGGGAGACTAATTGGTAGAATTGACTCACTAGCAAGCTTTTTATATTCGGTCGTGTTTATGTGATAAGAGCTACGTTTTGAGGTAGAAATTCATCAAAATTCACTCAACCGCACAAAGTATTTTTTTATTAGAAACGGTGAAGTAAGAAGAGTCAACTAGGATCGTTTATAGAGGTATTTATATCGGAGGGGAAGGAAATGTGGATGAAACCCTTGTCTAGCAAGGGTTGATAGCTTTAGCACCCTTGCGAATACAAATAGATTTGCCTTTTAATAGAGCACACCCTTGTTACCCTGTCAGTACGAGGGGTTACTTATTTTTTTTAGGCTTTCTGTGGTAAGGGCGGACATTCAAGATAATCTAGCGTATCTTAACAAAGAAGTCAAGTACCGCAAAGCCCCAATTACAACTATTGCGGCCGAGAAGCCACTTGGATGATTGCCGAACCTCCCCCTGCCTCAGACTTGTTACAATCGTTAACAATCTTCCTGCCCCTCCGCCATGACCCCAGCGCTCCTGCCGCCGAACCCAGATCCCGCCACCCTGACCCTCGACGCCGAAGTGGAAGAAATCCCCGCGCCGCCCTTTTCCTTGGGCCACGCCGAAGATCTGGGGCCCGTCAGCGACGTCTTCCCCGAGAGTTGGCAATACGACCCAGAGCGGATTACCGAATGTTACCGGCATCGGCCCTTCCAGGTCTTGGGGCGCCTGTTGAATATCCTCTTCCCCATGCTGGGCTTTTTTTTGGGGATTTGGTGGGACAAAATCCGGGGGCAGAACCCCAACGTCTCCCGGCGCCGGGCCGTCCAGTTGCGGCAATTACTGACGGATCTAGGGCCGACCTACATCAAAATCGGTCAGGCGCTCTCGACTCGACCAGATCTGGTGCCGCCCTTGTACTTAGAAGAATTGACCACCCTTCAGGATCAACTGCCCTCCTTTCCCAACGAAGTCGCCTTCCAATTTATTCAAGAAGAACTGGGAGCGCCGCCGGAGGAGATTTACGCCGAACTGTCCGAGAAACCCATCGCCGCGGCGTCCCTGGGACAGGTTTATAAAGGAACGCTGAAAAGTGGCGAAAAAGTGGCGGTCAAGGTGCAACGGCCCGATTTAGTGCGGCGCATCACCCTCGACATCTATATCATGCGCTCCCTGTCCCTCTGGGCTCAGAAAAACGTCACCCGCATCCGCTCCGATTTGGTGGCCATCACCGACGAACTGGCCGGTCGGGTGTTTGAGGAAATGAACTACTTCCAAGAAGGCCGCAACGCCGAAAAATTCAACCACCTCTACGGTGCTCTGCCGGAAATTTACGTCCCCAAAATTTACTGGCGCTACACCGGCCGCCGGGTGCTAACCATGGAATGGGTCGAGGGCACCAAATTAACCAACATTAAAGCCATTCAAGCCCAGGGCATCGACGCCACCCATTTAATCGAAGTGGGGGTGCAGTGCTCCCTGCGGCAACTGCTAGAGCACGGCTTTTTCCACGCCGACCCCCACCCCGGCAATTTACTGGCCATGCCCGACGGCCGCCTCGCTTATCTGGACTTCGGCATGATGAGCGACATCAAACCCTACCAACGCTACGGGCTGATCGAAGCCGTGGTTCATCTGGTCAATCGGGACTTTGATGCGCTGGCCGAGGATTACGTCAAACTCGAATTTCTCAAACCCGACACCGATTTAACCCCCATCGTCCCGGCGCTCCACCAGGTCTTTGGCAACGCCCTCGGCGCTAGTGTGGCGGAGTTGAATTTTAAGAGCATCACAGATCAAATGTCCGCTATGATGTACGAGTTTCCCTTCCGGGTGCCCGCTTATTACGCTTTAATCATTCGCTCCATGGTTACCCTAGAGGGTATCGCCATCGGCATCGATCCCGAATTTAAAGTTCTCAGCAAAGCCTATCCCTACGTCGCCAAGCGCCTATTGACGGATCAATCCCCGGAATTGCGGGCCTCTTTGAAGGATTTACTCTTTAAAGACGGCAGTTTTCGCTGGAATCGCCTGGAAAACCTGTTACGGAACGCCCGCAGTTCCCCGGACTACGATTTTGACCGTTTGTTAGCTCAGGCCACGGATTTCCTCTTTTCTGACCGGGGACAATTCCTGCGGGAGCGCCTAGTGACGGAACTGGTCAACGCCTTGGATCAACTCGGGCGCCAAACCTGGTTCAATTTAGGGCAAACCCTCAAAGACCCCTTCCAATTCTTGACGGCGCCCCAGACCAACGGGAAAACCCCCGCCCCCCAGGAGCCGGGAGCGCAGGAGCATCTCCAGACCCTCTGGCAACTCCTGCAAAGCACCCCTGGCTTTGAGCCGAGTAAACTCCTGCCCCTCCTCACTCAACTGTTAACCAACCCCACTTCCCAACAGATGGGGCAACAGATCGCCGAAGGTCTCCTACAACGGGCGCTGGCCCGACTGATCCGCCAGTGGGCCCTAGACTGGGAGGTGTCGGACTCCGCCAATTCGGCGCTGGCGCTGAAAAATCATTAAAGGCTTTAGACAGCAATTATGTGACAGACGGTTTGCTTTTAGGGGTTAGGGAAAAATCCAAACTTAACCACGGTGGCGACAATCGCCCCAATGATGGTCACAATCAGCGCCCAAATTTGAGCGGACGCTCGGGACTTCAGGTCTTTGACATTTTCCTTAACGGCGCCGAGTTCGGTCTTGACTACCGCCATATCTACCTTTAGGTCGGTAAGGTCTTTTTGTATTGTGTCTAGACGCTGGTTTAGGTTAGAAAATTCTTGCTTAAACTCGCCGAGGACTTCCTTTAGGTCAGTTTCAATAGTGGGAGGCATGGCTAAAATAGGGGAGCGTTGAGTTTACTTCGTTTGGGGGAGAGCGCCGTAGCCGGTCGCTCCCCCTTAAATTTTACTGGACGGAACTGGTCAACGCTTGGGATCAACTCGGGTGCCAAACCTGGTTCAATTTAGGTCAAACCCTCAAAGACCCCTTCCAATTCCTGACGGCGCCCCAGACCAACAGGAAAACCCCCGCCCCCCAGGAGCCGGATCATCTTCAGACCCTCTGGCAACTCCTACAAAGCACACCCGGCTTTGAGCCGAGCAAACTCCTACCCCTCCTGAGTCAACTCCTCACCAATCCTACCTCTCAACAGATGAGGCAACAGATCGCCGAAGGTCTCCTACAACGGGCGCCGGCCCGACTGATCTGCCAGTGGGCCCTAGACTGGGAGGTGTCGGACTCCGCCAATTCGGCGCTAGCATTTAAACAGCATTAAGGGTCAATACTCTGGATAAGGGGAACTTTAAGCCCAAGTTTTGCATGCCTAGAATTAGTTTAAAGGTTTACTAGACAAGCTTTTGAGCGGTTTATTGGTTTTGTTGGCTCTCCGGGAATGAGGCTGATAAGCAAAACTAATGAGAGAAGGCAAGGAAGATTCTCATCTGTAGATGCTCAAAATTAGTGAAGCCATAAGCTTGACGTTTAATCACCTTAATTTTGTTATTAATTCCCTCCATTTTTCCATTAGTTGTACGGTCGTAGAAATATAGCAGGCCTAAGTGAATCATGAACAGGCTCCGGTTAGCTCCCCCCTTTCCAAGGGGGGTTGGGGGGGATCATCACTTGATTGCGTTCACCACCCATTTAGGCCTGCTATAGGCATTCCTCAGTCTCGTGGAACATTTTAGTATAGTCTCTAAAAGTTCTTTCTCTTGAGGAGTTAAAGATTCACCATTTTTCAAAATCAGACGGCGAATACCTTTGGTTTTCAGCTTTTTAAGCGTAGAACCACACTCTTTTCGGATTTTATTTAGCTCTTCGTTCAAAATTGTCATCACATGAAATCGATCGTAAACGATGCGAGCATTAGGAAACACTGTTTTAATAACTTTCGTGAATCCTCCCCACATATCTACACTCACTTCTGTGATAGCTTCTCTTTCCTCTAATGAACACCTCATAAGAGTTTTGATGATTTCATCTTGCTGGTGAGAGTCAATTATTTCTAAAATTTCACCTGTGTCAAGATTACAGACTACTGTTACATAATTTCCCTTGCCTTTACGATGACTAAATTCGTCTATACCGATTTTTCTTGCCTTACGACTCGGCTTTTTCCCCTACTTCCAGTAGCCTGAATATTATATTATTGTCCTCCACGCAAGTTGTCTATACCTCCCATCCGGGAGCGTCAATTAGGGTATCGGGAATAAAAAACATAGAAACTATCTCTATTGATTAATGTTATCTATAGCGGTCACATCTAGGTTGTAAATTGTCCCTCTGCTCAAAGCCTTTGCCCGTAAAGGTTCGGGGATTTAAAATTTTACAACTCACTTGTGGCTGCTATACTATAGCGGTATTCTTGCGAATGAGGGACAGCCCTTCGGCTACGCTCAGGGCGCGAGGGCTGAGCGTAGCCGAAGCCCGTATCTCACCAATCTGCAAGCCGCTATATACACTATTCAGAGTGATCCCCAGAGAGCCACTCTTTTATAAGTAAAGCTTATAATTATCTCTGCCTTCATCAGATAATCGAGACACCCTTTAAAGAAGCGATTGAAACATAGCCGCTTTTCAACCAAAGCTTATTCTTTTCCTAACCTTTTCTTAAGCTCAAGCGCCGAAAAAAATGCGCGCTGAAGGGAAATCTTCGCCATTATAGAGGCGTCAATCTTTTATTAAAAGTCGGACAATGACCTTAAGCACTAGCAATCCCCTGATTCAGGTAGAAGACGACCGCACCGGCCTCAGCGTCGAAACCCTCAAACGGGCACTGGCGGATAACCTCTTCTACGTTCAAGGCAAATTTCCCGCCATCGCCACCAAACACGACTGTTACATGGCGTTGGCCTTCACCCTGCGGGACCGGCTCCTGCAACGCTGGCTCAACACCTTCCAGACCTACCTGAGCAAGGAAAATAAAGTGGTCTGCTACCTCTCGGCGGAATTTCTGCTGGGGCCCCACTTAGCCAATAACCTGATTAACCTCGACCTCTGGGCGCCGATTCAACAGGCGGTGACGGAGTTGGGGCTGGATTTGGAGGAACTCATCGACCTTGAAGAAGAGCCGGGTTTGGGGAATGGCGGTTTAGGTCGTCTAGCGGCTTGCTATATGGACTCGTTAGCTACCTTGGAAATTCCCGCCATTGGTTACGGGATTCGCTACGAATTCGGCATTTTCGACCAGGAGATCAAAGACGGCTGGCAGGTGGAAATTACCGATAAATGGCTCCAGTTGGGTAACCCCTGGGAATTGGCCCGTCCCGAGGCGGCGGTGATCGTTAAATTAGGCGGCCATACCGAAGGGTATCAGGACGAACAGGGTGATTACCGAGTCCGTTGGATTCCCGGCTCGGTCATTAAAGGGATTCCCTATGATACGCCGATTCTGGGCTATCGGGTCAGCACCGCCAACAACCTGCGGCTTTGGCGGGCCGAGGCGGCGGAGGCCTTCGATTTTCAGCGTTTTAACGTGGGGGATTATTACGGCGCCGTTAACGACAAAATCACCTCGGAAAATTTAACCAAAGTTCTCTATCCTAACGACGAGCAAATTCAGGGCAAAGAATTGCGCCTCGCCCAACAATATTTCTTTGTCTCCTGCTCCCTCCAGGACATGATCCGCATCCATCTCCACGAAAATCAGGGTTTGGAGAATTTCCATGAGAGTTTTGCCATTCAACTCAACGACACCCACCCGGCCATCGCTGTGGCGGAATTAATGCGTCTTTTGGTGGACGAGCGCCGTTTACCCTGGGATCAGGCCTGGGATATTACCCAGAAGTGTCTGGGTTACACCAACCACACCCTTCTGCCGGAGGCGCTGGAAAAATGGTCTTTGGGTCTCTTTGGCTACCTCCTGCCCCGCCATCTGGAGATTATCTACGAAATTAACCAGCGCTTTTTAGATCTGGTGCGGATTAAGTATCCCCAGGACGGCGATAAATTAGCCCGCCTCTCCCTTATCGACGAAGGCGGCGAAAAGTACGTCCGCATGGCTCACTTGGCCTGCGTGGGTTCCCACGCCATTAACGGCGTGGCCCAACTCCACAGCGAACTGCTCAAAGAGACGGTGCTCAAGGACTTCTACGACCTCTGGCCAGAAAAATTCAGCAACAAAACTAACGGTGTCACCCCCCGGCGGTGGCTGGTGGTCAGTAATCCCCGGCTGAGTCGGTTAATTACGAACCACATTGGCCACAACTGGATTAAAAACCTCGACGATCTCAGGCAGTTGGAGCATTTCGCCGACGATGCCCGTTTTCGGGAGCAGTGGCGGGAAATTAAACGGGACGTGAAGGTGGATTTAGCCCGCTACATCCAACAGCAAAACCATCTGCTGGTCAACCCCGACTCCCTCTTTGACGTTCAGGTAAAGCGCATTCACGAATATAAGCGTCAACATCTGAATATTCTCCACGTCATTCACCTCTACCTACAATTAAAAAATAATCCCAACCTCGACATTCCCCCCCGCACCTTTATCTTTGGCGGCAAAGCGGCGCCGGGTTACTACATGGCTAAATTGATCATCAAACTGATCAACGCCGTGGGAGAGGTAGTCAACAAAGATCCCGCCATCGGCGAGCACCTGAAGGTGGTCTTCCTCAGCGACTACAACGTTAAATTGGGACAACGGGTCTATCCCGCCGCCGATCTCTCGGAGCAAATTTCCACCGCCGGCAAAGAGGCCTCCGGCACCGGCAACATGAAATTCTCCCTTAACGGGGCGCTCACCATCGGCACCCTAGACGGCGCCAATATCGAAATTCGGGAAGAAGTCGGCGCCGAAAATTTCTTCCTTTTTGGCCTCACCACCCCGGAAGTGGGTCAACTGCAAAGCCAGGGCTACCATCCCTGGGACTACTACAACAGTAACTCCGACCTAAAAGCCGCCATTGATTTGATCAACTGCGGTTTCTTCTCCCACGGCGACGGCGGCCTCTTCCGTCCCCTCACGGATTCCCTGCTGGGGAACGATCCCTTCCTCGTTTTAGCGGACTTCCAAGCCTACCTCGAAGCCCAGGCTAAAGTCGGTCAAGCCTACCAAGACCCGGAACAGTGGGCGAAAATGTCCATTCTCAACGTGGCCCGCATGGGTAAATTCTCCTCCGACCGGGCTATCCGGGAATACTGTCAGGAGATTTGGCACATTGAGCCGGTGAACGTGGAACTGGAAGACCTCTGCCCCGACGGGCAGTGTCTGTTGGTTCAGCACTAACGGAGCCGGGGGGAGGGCGCGACAATATCGCAAACAGCTGGAAATTGTGCCCTCCCTCTCTTTCTCCTCCCAGTCGATTGGGGTCTCTAGCTCTGATGTCTAGTTTCTTCCGCAGCTTGGGGTTTTTCCTTGGGGATCATGCCAAAACCCCGTAATCCCTCTTGAACCCAAAGGGCGATTTGGCGGCGCTGGTTAATCAAGTAAATACTCACTAAAGTCAATAGAACACCGGCCCACTGGAGAGAACTCAGGGTTTCCGCCAAGATTAAGTTGCCAAAACTGAGCGCAAAAATCGGCGTTAAAAAGGTGAGGGCGCTGAGGCTGGTTAAGTTGCCCTGGGCCGCGAGGTAAAAGAAAACGCCGTAGGCGACGGCGCTGCCAAAGAGAGTGGCGTAGGCCAGATTAAACCAACCATAGAAACTAATCCCTTGCCAAGGTTGTCCTTCCTGCCAAAGGGACAGCGCCAACAAGGGCAGTCCTCCGAGAATCATGTGCCACCCCGTGGCCACCACCGTGTCCACTCGACGGCTGACGAAGGGAATCAGAACGGTTCCCACCGCCATGGACAGAGACGCACAGAGCATCAGCGCCTCGCCGCTGGCCCAGAGGCCAGACCAGTCCCAATGGAAAGTAACGCTTTGAGTCGTCCAGAGGTCATAGAACCACTCGTCCGGCAGACCGATAAAACTAATGCCTAATATCCCCAGAATTAGGCCGAGGCAACCCCAGAGTCCAATCACCTCCTGAAAGAGCCAACTGGAGAGTAGGGCCACCGCCAGGGGTTGGGAGTCGATGATCACCGACCCTAAACCGGCACCGGTGCGGTTGAGGCCGGCGGCTAAAAAGCCCTGAAAACAAGCGCCGTCAATAAGGGCAAAAAGACTAATCCAGCCCCAGGCTTGCCAGTTCCGGGGTTGGGAGCGCCCTTGGAGCGCCGCAAAGACGAGAACCAAAACTCCGGCGGGAATGAGCCGCACGCTGGCCACAAAAAAGGGCCCAGTCTGGGGTAAAACCCCCTTCATGGCCACCATGGCCGTGCCCCAGAAGAAAAAAGGACTGATCAGCAGCGCCCAGGCGAAGGGACGGGGGAGGGATTTGGGGGCAAAGAGCATGGTTGGGGCGATTCGGCGCTGGGGATTACTGTCAATTTAACTGATGCGAGGGCAATTCCCCTGGGATCGGGGGTTAGGATAGAGGACTAGGCTTCGGTCGCCCGGCGCTGTTTTTCCCGAATTCCTAAAATCATAACCGTCCCTTTTTCC
>JBKCES010000116.1:0-9184 GCA_046304295.1 Cyanobacteriota bacterium
ATGCCCAGCAACGAGACGTGCTTGATTTTCTTTCTGAAACCTTCCGCTCCTCTCGTTTGAACCGCCCTTCTCCTTCCTTACTACCTCTTTCTCCTGCGGACGACGAACCCCCTATTGTTTCGTAACCCTCTGAACGCTTACGATACAACCCATACTCTAATACCTTGGTGCGTGCCTCTTTGCTTTGTGCTACCACTCTATCAAACCATAAATCAAAAACTTCTTTAGAGGACGATCTATTTGCTGATATTAAGTTAATGATATCTAAAGCAAAATCAAGAGGAGGCTGATTTCCTAATAGACTAAAGCAGTGCTTAATTAGCTCATCACGTCCACATTCTGGAGGAAGAACCATCGGCTCACTTTGACCTACACGGCGGCTAGTAGAAGGCAAAACGTAGCGTAAGCCAATACCATCTAAAATTAGATTCATAACCTTTTTTACTGACTTAGGATGTTGCGAAAATACCCAATCACTCAAAAGAATTGCTGCAAGAATTCTAGGATGACTAATATGACAATACCCTTCTGAACCTATCAAATCTTCCAACCGATCTATTAATGAAGGAAGCTCTCCCACGTCATAACATCCAGCATAAAATCTCGTCACATTCAACCAGTAGAAATTACGAGCTATTGCATCAAAGCGATCAGGCTTTGTCCCAGAAAATTCCATTCCCGGTGAGGAGTGGCGAGCTGTTTCATAAAGATATCGTGCTGCAAAATATTCGCGCAGAGGTTGAACTTCAAACTCATATGTCCCTTCAACACGAGAGACTAACGCAACAATACGTTCAAGTGCTCCGGTAACTAACTCACGAGCAAGGTCAATTTCATAGCCTTGTTTTTCTAAATACACCCGAATTTTATTATTAAGCTCATCCTGAGTAATGCTACCATTCTTGCCGAGCTGTTCAGCTTCTGCATGAAGTACCCAAGCAATATATTTATGGATTCCCAGTAATAGATCACGATATTTTTTGACAACTGGTGTCTTTTCTGCTTCACGATTAAAAAATAAATCTACATAGCTATCATACAGAGCTGTTCTTTTGTCAGGTAGAGATGAGCCACGATTGTAAATCAAGCTTAGTAGAATTGTAAGTTGCATCGGATTCTTTGCCAGATCTTTTAAATGAGGCTGATCTAGTTTATCTCGAAGAATCTTCTTCACTTCGGAACGGTCTCTTTGGTCGAGCTTCTTCGCAGTCATCCACTTATTTGCATACTCATCAATTAATTGCTTGTTTAATGAATCCAGATAATATCTAGGGAAGTCACTTTCTGGCAATCCTGGTGAATTTGCAAAAGCGGCTGGACGGCTTGTAACAATTACTTGTAGTGATAATGCATTAGCTTTTAGCCGCCGGGATCCCATATGAATCGTGTTGACGACTTCGCGGCGTTTTTCAATATCTGCCACCTCATCTAATCCATCAAAAACCAGAACTGTAGGACTTCTTTTAGCGATTGCAATTAAATCGGCTGCTGAGAAATTAAGCCCTCCTGAGTAATGATTGACCAGAAATGCTAAAAACTCTTCAAGGGACTTGTTTGAAGAGCCTTCATTTAACTTATCTTCAGATAAGAATGGATTGTATCCAGATAACCAAGATGCTAAATCTCGAAGATCAATTCTAAATGGAAGGCACACATCGGAGTTGAGATGATGTTCTGGAATAACTCTCAATCCCTCCGACTCCTTATAAGGTTCAGGTAGATGTTTTTTGACTTCCTCTGCTCCTAAAAGACGCATACGATGGACTTGGCAGAGGTATTGCGTAATAGTTGATTTCCCTTGTCCCGGTGCACCTTCAAGTACAATCCAAGGTGTCTCTTTTTGGCTCAAGCGATGTAGCAAGAGAGTCGCAGCACCAACCACCCTATTACGTTCATTAAAGTAAGCAGAGGAATTTTCATCAAACGTAGTACCTCCTCTATTACCTAATGTGTAAGAAATATAATCATGTACCTGACGATACTTAAAAACTTTTTTTCCAGTCTCAGCATTTTGAGGCGGTAAGGCTGGAACATCTACAAATAAATCAAGCAACCTATTTTGTAGATCTACTTGCTTAAACTTGACAACTTGATCAACATTGAACTGCTCTAACACAAAAGTCTTGATAGCACTTGCGCGTCTCTCTTTATCCTCTGACAAGCCAGATTCTATAAGTGATCGGATGAGATCCGGACCTGTCATTAATTCTGGATAACTCCATTTCAAGTTCCATGCATCATCTAGTTTTCGGTTTAAGTCATCTCGCCACCAACATCTTGATGGGATGCCAAGTTCACTTTCCAAAAGCTGGTTCATTCGATCAATTGAGCCTACATCAGGATGTGCTGTTCCCAAGACATTTGTAATAAGAAAAAACTGTTTAGCACCCTTGTCAACAAGTTTCTTTACCTTAGGCGCTTCACCCTTAATGATTTCTAGTAACCACTTATGAGCATCCTTCTCAGCCAAAGGTTTTCTAACATACTTAACCTGATAAATGACAAAGTTTTGTGAAGGTAACTTGCGATCATAGGTTACAATGTCTCTCCCTCCATCAGACTGAGCTACTGGAAAACACTGTAAATCGGTAACTTCCCTAGCTAGTAGTGCCTGAGCGAACTCTTGAAACTTTTCGGGGTTAAGGTTTTCAAATGGATAATCCATAGGAGCGTCTGTTGGGTTTACCTTGAGATTATTTGGTATAATTCTGAACTTACACTATTCTAGTAGCTGTATTTAAGCTCAACCTAGCTTTCGGAGGATTCAGGCTAGAGCTAGGGAAGTGACATAAGCAGAACTCTGTTGTGTAAGGCTTCCTCACTGGTAACCAAACCAGAATTGTATATAGCATTTACAGGTGAGTTATGGACAAAGTCCCTGCTAGCCCTTTACCCGTCCGAGTTTTGGAGTAGGTGGCGTTTACGTCTCGTTTGAAAATGCTATAGAAGAATACAATGCTATTCGAGATCATTGGAGATCCCTCAACCTTAGTGCAAGTCTGCTTGAAGAATTGATTACAAGAGACTTTACTGTATATCGCTCCCAAAAGCACGTTAGACAGATTGCCGTACTGTAAACAACCTCCTTTTGCCGGAACAACCAGCGCCGACAAGCGCCGATTCCAGAAATATAGCGCCGATTTCTCGGACTGACACAACTCTGTAACAAAACTTTATCATTCTCAAGCCGGCGCCGTCCCGGTTGCCGTCATCCGCTAACTGGGTTTTCGCAATCTGTTATCTTCAAAAGATCGGAGCTTGGAGCACCGCCCCTCAAGAGTAGAAATGACCCCTTCTCCCCAAACCGTCGCCCTGGCCTGCGCCCTGCTAGAACTAGACAACCCTTGGGATCTGGCGGCCCTACAACAGAGCTATCAAAGCCAAACTCAAGATCTCCAACTGCCCGAGCGCCAACCCTTAAAATTTATCCTCCTCAGCGCCGCCTACGCCCTACTGACCCAGCATCTCGGGATCTCCTCCTCCCGGCCGGCGCCGTTGACGCCCCTGATCTTGCAAAGCTTCCAGGTCTCGACCCGTTTAGAAAAAAGTTTCGCCACCGTCTTCGCCCATTATCAGGGAGACCGCCAGGAGATTGAATCCGTGTTGCGGCGCAATATCTACGCCTGCGTTTACGCCTGCCACTCCCCCAAGGCGCTGAAGCAAGCCCTACGACAACCCATTCAACAACAATTCCAAAGCTTTCACCAACATCTGCAACAGTATCTCAGCGCCGTCCTCGACCATACCCTAGAGCGGGAAGAGCGTTTTTTCAGCGGTCTGTTTCAAGGTTTCTACCGTCAACGACGACGGCGCTGGCAACAGACCCTCTACCGGCACCCTTGTTTATACCTTTACGTTCTGGCCAATATCGCTGTGGGCTTAGGCGCGGAAACCCTCTGGGGCTACTGGCCCGGATTTCCCTCTCCTCTCCATCTTTACGGCCTACTAGCGGCGCTGTTAACCCTTGTCCTAGCCCTTTACCTCTGGGCCGATTATCGGCGCTATCAAGCGCCGCCCTATTTTTTGACCCCCCAGTTGACCTTTCCGGGCTATCAACTGCGGCCCCCCACCTTACCGGCGCCGCCCTGGCGTCTGCGGAGCCTCCGTTGGTTTTGTTGGGGGTTAAGCGCGGCGCTGGGCGCTTGGCTTTTGCCGCCCTGGGGCGCCCTGAGCGGTTTAATTCTGGGCGGGATGGTGGGGCAAGCCGTTCCCCTTTACTCCGTTTGGGATCTGTCAGCGGCCAAGACCCAGATTTATCAGCAATTAACAGCGGATCTCAGTCTCTATCTCAGGGAGCTTGACCAGGAAATTAAGGCCCAACTGTGGGAATGTCAACAGGCCCAAATTCAAGCCATTGAGAAATTTTTAGCCCTCCATCTGGAACGGGTTATGGTCGCTTTTCAAGATCCCGTCTTGATTCGGCGCCTCTTCTCCCAATCGGAACCGGCGCCGGTTTCCCCCACGACACCCCCCAGCCTAGCGCCGCCCCAAACAAAACGTTATGCTCCCCCTAAAGTCGAGACGGGTAAATTGGTAGAAGTCAAAATTCTCGACTATTTGCGAACCCAAGAAACCGCAACTTTAGCGGATCTCCAGTCGGCGCTGGCCGTTGATGTGAGCTTGCTGAAGGCTTGTCTATTAAATTTGGAAACAGAGGGGTTTATCAAACTTCAGGAAACTAACGATTTCGGGGAAGCGGTCTATTCTTTACTCTTTTGAGGTTTTATAGTAAGGCTAAATGGGTGTTGAACGCAGTCCAATGATTATCCCCCCCAACCCCCCTTGGAAAGGGGGGAACCGGCTTCAAAGTCCCCCTTGCAAAGGGGGATTTAGGGGGATTCATGGACAGAGCTAAGGAACTTCCCAACATCCTCTAAACCTTCGGCGCCGAGGGATAGGCCAAATAAGCCATCCTTTTCAGCTCCCGGCGCCCCCGAGCCACGGAATCTAAAATCAAGCCGCAGGTCAGACTGGTAAAGGCCACTAACATCAAAGAAACCGCTAGAATTAAGGTCGGAAACCGGGGCACTAAACCCGTTTCTAGATAGGTTTTGACCAAGGGGAAACAGAGAACCAGCGCCGCTAGGACAAAACCGATAAAGAGGAAGGAAAAAAATAAAAAGGGACGAATTTCTTTAAACAGCAACACCGCCGTGCCCAGCACTCGCCAGCCGTCCCGAAAGGTCTGTAATTTACTTTCCGACCCCGGCGGACGAGCGCCGTAGAGGATGGGTTCTTCGGCGAAGGGAATATTTAACTCTAGGGTATGAACTGTTAATTCCGTTTCAATTTCAAAGCCCTGAGACAGCGCCGGAAAAGATTTGACAAAGCGCCGGGAAAAGATGCGATAGCCCGAGAGCATATCGTCCAGTTGGGCGTTAAATAAAAACTTGACCACCGTGGTTAAAAAGAGATTGCCGCTCCGGTGCCCCAGACGGTAGGCTTCCCGGTCTTTTTTGGGAGCGCGCCGGGCACCCACCACCATATCCAAGCGCTCTTGCAATAACCGCTGGATTAACCGCGGCGCCGCCTCAGCTTCGTAGGTGTTATCGCCGTCCACCAAAACATAAATATCGGCTTCAATGTCGGCAAACATCCGCCTCACCACCGCCCCCTTGCCGGGGCGCCCTTCGTAGCGCACCTCGGCGCCGGCCTCCCGCGCAACCTGACCTGTACCGTCGCTGGAGCGGTTATCGTAGACATAAATTTCGGCGCTGGGCAGAGCGGCCTGAAAACCCTGAACTACTTGGGCGATGGTTAGCGCCTCGTTATAACAGGGCACAATCACCGCTAGCCGGTAAGGCTTTAAATTTGAAGTCGGCGGAGAGGAGAGGGAAGCGGTTACCACAGAGTTAATGGAGTTCACAAAGACTACTCAAAACGCTAGCTCCGTTTATTTTAAGGGTAAGGGGCTTTTTCCTCGGGCAAAATTCTGGCCAATGGCCCGCCAGTCTAAACAGGAGGGCAGTTGGGCTTGGCTCAAGACCCAGCGGGCGTAGGTGTTGCTGTTGGGGCCGGGGACGTAACGATATAAGTCTCGGTAGGGATAGATCTGGGGACTGTTTTGGAGAATCTCGATTAATGCCTCGGCCCGGTCTCCGCCCCATTCCCCCAAAAGCCAACTCGGCCCGTTGCCCACCCCCGCTTCCCAGGGCAGGAGATTTTTATACAAATGTCCCCAACTCTCCTGCCGGAGACCCCGGCTCTGCCAAATTTCCCACCGTTCCGGTGCTGATTGGGGAGCTAAAATCACATACCAGGGATGGATGGCCCAAAGCCCTAGCCAAGGAATTTTCGCCGCTCGTAGTTGGACTCTGCGCATAGTCACCTTAAAAATCGACATCCTCCTCCAGCGCCGGAGAGCGGCGGCGGCGGGGCCGGAAAAAGACCGGCAGAAGACTGCCCACAATGAAACCGCCCCCCAAGGCGAAACTGAGGAGAACCCCCACGGGCATTTGGATAGAGGCGAACATTAAAAACCGCAAAGAAACCGCCGTCACATTTTGCGTCGCCAGAATAGCCACGGCGCTAAAGAGGGAGGCCAACAGCCAGGCGGCGAAAAAGCGCGTTAATAGCCCCATGGGTCAAGTCTCCTAGGGCAGGGTCGGCTCCGGCTCATAGCTCGGTTCCGGGGCTAGAGGCTCCAAGGGTTCGGGAGTCATCTGGGGCGCAGGCTCCATCAAGGCCCGCCATTCCTGGGCTAAATCCTGGGCGGCGCTGTAGGCGGCGCTTTCCTTGGGAATCATACGAGCTAAACGCAGAGCTTCAGAGAAGGCAGAAATACTGGCTTTTTCCTGGGCGATGGACAGCAGTTGATAGCTCCAGGAATTGAGCGCCTGAATCCGTTGGGAACCGGCCTCTGTGTCGTAGGGAATCTGTCGCACTAGGCTAATCGCTTGGCTGAGGGCGTCGGCGCTACGGCTAGCGGCTAGGGCGTAGGCCTGTTGGAGGTTCCTTTGAGATTGGATTTCCTGACGCCAGGCCCGGATTTTACGCTGAGCTTCCCTGGACAGGGCCCGACCGCTCTGAATTTGTTGGGCGGCGCTGATGGCGGCGTTGTAGTTTTGACTATTGGCCAGCGCCTGGGCTTGATCCAAAATGGGCTGGTCTTCTTGTTTTTGCACCAGGGAGCGCCATTCCTGAATTTCCTGGCGGGCTTCGTTGTACAGGGCCCGGTTTTCGCCGATGGCTTTAGCTTGCTGGATCGCCTGCTCTAAATCCCCCACGGCGCCGGAAGCGGCCATTTCCCGGGCCCGGCTGAGGAGAGGACGATCTTCGCTGATCTGCACCTGTTTTGTCCAGTTGGCGATGTCCCGGCGGGCGTCCTGATAGCGGGGATTATCGGGGGTAATTTGTTGGGCCTGGGCGATGGCGCTGTTGAGGTCGCTAATATTGCCGGAAGCGGCGGTGTCCCGGGCCTTAGCCAGTTGGCTCAGCGCCGTTTCCTCGGAGCGCCAGCTCTGGAGCAGGGTTTGGGCTAATTCATAGTGGGGGCGGGTTGGGTCGGTGAAGCGCTCTAGGGAGGCGATAGCGGTTTGAATCCCCTCTAAACTTCCCAGTTGGGCCTCGCTCCCCGCCGTGGCCAGCAGTTGCCAATCGTTCAAGTCTTCGGCGCCGAAGACCCCCTCCGGCAGGCGGGAAACTACCGTGTTTAAGGTCTGCCAATCCCGGTCGTCGATCAGCTCGTTAATGTAACCCGTTAATTTTTCCTTGGCTTGGCTAATTAAATTTTGAGCCTCTTCGTAGGCGTAGCTCTGTTTCGGAATTTTCGCGCCTTCTTCAATGGCCTTGAGCCAGTTATCTAAGCCGCCCCGACGGAGAATGCGAAAGGCCGTGTTCAATTTGGCGCTTTCTTCCTGGGCGATTTGAATATTTTTAATGGCTTCGTCGTATTTGACAGTTTCCCAATAGCGGTTATCCAAATTGAGCAGGCGCACCGCGTTGCGGAAGGCGTCGTTCCAACGGGTTTTCCGCAGATCCGCTTCTACTTCGGCGTAAATTTCTTCTCCCTTGGCCCAGGTTTCTTGCCATTGGGCGATGCGCTCTTCCACCACTTTGTAGGCTTCCACGTGGTCGGGAATCCTACGGGCGATGGCGATGGCGTCCTTGAGTTTGCCTTCCTGATAGGTTTCTTCCGCCAGATCTAAAATATCTTCGGCCCAGTCCTCAATTTTGCGATTAGCCTCGGCGTAGAGGGGATGGGAGGGGGAGAAACTATCCACCAGCTTAATGGCTTGCAAGAGACTATCCACGGTTTTCTCCTCCGCCGCCAATTGAGCGCAGTAAAGCCGCATCGACGCCGAAGCCACGGGCCAAAACATGCGGGAGCACTGGGGACTCTTGGGCAATTTCAGCAACAGGGTCGTTGCGCCGAAGCCCACCCCGGTGGAAACCAGAATTAAGACCACCGCCCAAAACTGGAGGGGATAGCGTTCGGCTCGCTCCTGAAGGGAAACCCACACGCGCTGACCTAGACCCTGGGCCTTGCTTTTCAGGGGTTTGAGCGCCTTGGCGGGCGCCAATTGGGGGGGCTGAATGCTCATGGTTTAGGAAGAAATACTCACACCGAGGATAATTTGTGACCTATCTTAACATTAGTTTTTCCTTCTGCCGGCGCCGTTGGTCGAGCCATTGCTGGAGAATGATCTGGGCAGCCTGTTGGTCGATGAGACCTTTGTTATAGGTAGAGAAGCGTTTTTGGGCCTTGAGTTGGTTTTGCGCCTCCACCGAGGTCAGGCGCTCGTCCACATAGTCCACCGGCAGTTGAAGCGCCTGACTAAGACGACGGCTAAATTTTTGCACCTGTTGAGCTTGGGAGCCAAGGCTTCCGTCTAGGCAATAGGGCAGACCGACGATTAAAATCTCAATCTCCCGCTCCTGCACTAGGCGCAGAAAAAAGGCCACATCTTCCTCAAAACTCCCGCGGACTCGGGTGGTAATCCCTGCGGCGATCAACCCCGTCTGGTCGCATCCCGCCACGCCAATCCGGCGCCGTCCCACGTCTAAGCCTAGCGCTTTGACCCTTTCCATCCCTCCCCTCCCCCGTCTTTGTAAAGATAATATAGCAGTGCTCTTGCGAGTGAGGAACACATCGAAGACTGCCCTTCGTCTAACTTGAAAACAGTTGCTCCGGTTCCCCTCCCTCGGAGGGGCTAGGGGTGGGTTCGCTCTTTCTCTCTAGGTC
>JBKCES010000117.1:0-7886 GCA_046304295.1 Cyanobacteriota bacterium
GTTTCCAGAATTTGCTCGAATTCCTGGGATTTGGGGCTGGCGTATTTAGGGCCCCGGCCCTGGCTCACCAGACAAAAGCGTTTTGCTCCCGCGGCTTCGGCGGCCTTGGCGTGTTCAAGAATCTCTGTCTGGGACTTGAGACCGTAAATCGGAGAATCGGGGCTAGGATGATGGCTAGATTGGGAGCAATAACCGCAGTTCTCGGAGCAGTTACCGGACTTGACGTTGACGATACTGCACAGGTCGACCGTATCGCCGCAACAGCGGCGCCGAATCCGGTCCGCGGTTTCGCAGAGCAGGAGAATCGCCTCCTCTCCCTCAATCTCGGTTAACCTCAGCGCTTCCGCCTTTTCTAACCGTTCCCCGGCGATAACGCGATCCCCGAGGGTCTGAAGATAGGCGCCCAGGGTTTCTAAAGCCGGCGCTTGGGTTTTCGGGGGAGGAGCAGACAATAAAACCACGTGAATACACCCAAAAAGTGACGGTATTTTCCAAGATTAGCCTAGAGGGTGTTTAAAGCAGGATCAATATCCTCAGTTTCATCCCCCCTAGCCCCCCTTTGGAAGGGGAGAACCGGCTTCAAAGTCCCCCTAAAGGAGGATTGTTCCACTGAGTTTGCCGAAGTGTAGGGGGATTCACGAGAAGAGCCAAAGACTTCCCAAACATTTCCGCTAGTGAGGGACAAGCATAATCTTGAAAATCCCCTCATCTTACCATCCTGCCTAGCCAGTTCTAGCGCCTATGGTAGAATAGCGGTCAACTGTCGTCCCCTCCGCCCGGTATGTCTCCTTCGTCCCCCCTGCGCCCGCCCTCCAGACGCTTTGTTGTAGGGGATGTCCACGGCCATTTTCAGGCGCTCAGTCTGCTCTTTGACGCCATCGCTCCCACCAGCGCCGATGCCGTCTATTTTATTGGCGACCTGATCGACCGGGGCCCCGAAAGCTCCCAGGTGGTAGAGTTTGTGCGGGAAAATAAATTTCACTGTCTCCTGGGGAACCACGAGCAAATGATGCTGGACGCGGTGGGGGGCGGTCAGGTTTCGCCTCAACTTCTGCAATCCTGGCTTTACACCGGCGGCTACCCGACTTTAACCAGCTACAATCACCATATTCCCTCCGAGGATATTGAGTGGATGCAGTCCTTGCCCCTCTATCTGGATTTGGGGGACGCCTGGCTGGTTCACGCCGGGGTTGACCCGGAACTGCCCCTAGAGGTTCAGAACGAAGAACAGTTTTGTTGGATTCGGGAGCGCTTCCACCGGACTCCCCGGCCCTACTTTCCCGATAAGTTGATCATCACCGGCCACACCATTACCTTCACCTTTCCCACCGTGGAACCCGGCAAGCTGGCCGCCGGCGCCGGTTGGCTGGACATCGACACAGGCGCCTATCACCCTAAAAGCGGTTGGCTAACGGCGGTGGAACTGAACGAGCGCCAAGTCTATCAAGTCCACACCAATAGCCGCAAGCTCAGACAGTTAGATTTGGACAGCGCAGTGACCTTTCTCGATCCTTTGGCGCTGGCGGGGAAACGGAGTAAACGCAAGGGCTGGTTCGGTTAGGTTTCGCCTCCCATTCCCCTCGTTTTTGAGATAAATTAGGGAGATTAACCGGATTGAACAGTCGAGGACTATGGGCGTTTTAGCGGCGATTGGGGTTTTGGCGCTTTTGATTTTTGTCCACGAGTTGGGGCATTTTATGGCGGCCCGCTGGCAGGGGATTCGGGCCAATCGTTTTTCCATCGGCTTTGGCCCGGCTTTGTTGAAATATCAGGGATCTGAAACGGAGTACGCCCTGCGGGCCATTCCCCTGGGGGGCTATGTGGGCTTCCCCGACGACGATCCAGACAGCGATATTCCCCTAGACGACCCGGATTTACTGCGCAATCGTCCCTTGTTCGACCGGGCCATTGTCATCAGTGCCGGGGTCATCGCTAATTTAGTTTTGGCTTACTTATTATTGATCGGTCAGGTGGCCACAGCTGGTATTCAAGACCTACAACCCGGTCTGCGGGTGCCCAAGGTGGAGATCGGGTCCGCGGCTAGTCAGGCCGGTTTAGAAGCGGGGGATTTAATTGTGGCCCTAGGGGGCAATCCTTTAACCGCCGCTCCCGGCGCCACGGAAGCCTTTATCGCCCAGGTTAAACAGTCCGCCAACCAACCCTTGGATTTAACCCTAAAGCGCCGGGGGGAAACCCTCGCTTTAACCCTAACGCCAGCGCCGGACGAAACGGGGGCGGGAAAAATCGGCGTGGCCCTGGTGCCCAATCTAGAACAGCGCCGGGCCAAGAATCTGGGGGAAGTGTTCAGTTACAGTGCCTCGGCCTTTGAACGGATTACAGTCTTAACCGTCCAAGGTTTTGGGCAACTCCTGAGCAACTTCGCCAACAGTGCCCAACAGGTGGCAGGGCCGGTGAAAATTGTGGAGTACGGCGCCAGTATCGCCCAAAATAATGCGGCCAATTTATTCCAGTTCGGCGCTTTGATTAGCGTTAACCTGGCCATTATTAATATCCTGCCCCTGCCGGCGCTGGACGGCGGGCAGTTAGTCTTTTTACTGATTGAAGGACTTCTAGGTAAACCCCTGCCCAATCGCATTCAAACCAACATTATGCAGACGGGTCTGGTGCTCCTGCTGGGGCTGGGGGTGGTTTTAATCGTCCGGGACACCGCCAATTTGGCCTTCGTTCAGGAATTGCTTCAGTAGATGACCAGTCTCCTGCGGAAAACCGCCAGCCGCAAACAACGGGCCCTGGAAATTTTACTGATTCTCCAGCGCCTTTACCCCGACGCCACCTGTAGTCTTGACTATGAAACGCCGGTGCAACTACTGGTGGCCACCATTCTTTCCGCCCAATGCACCGACGAACGGGTGAATAAAGTCACCCCGGCGTTGTTTAAACGTTTTCCCACTGCGTCGGCGCTGGCCTGCGGCGAGCGGGAGGAGCTAGAAAAACTGATTCACTCCACCGGCTTTTACCGCAATAAAGCCAAAAACATCCAGGGCGCCTGTCGAAAAATCGTGGAAGAGTTCGGTGGCGAAGTACCCCAAACCATGGAGGAATTACTCACCCTCCCCGGCGTGGCCCGCAAAACCGCCAATGTGACCCTTGCCCACGGCTTCGGCATTTTAGCCGGAGTGACGGTGGACACCCATGTCAAGCGCCTCAGTCAACGGCTGGGACTGACAGACGCCAAGGAGCCGCCCCAGATTGAGCGGGATTTAATGAAACTGATCTCCCAACCGGACTGGGAAAACTATTCCATCCGTATTATTTACCACGGTCGGGCGGTCTGCAACGCCCGCAAACCCCTCTGCGGCCAATGTGAGTTAGCCCATCTTTGCCCCAGCGCCGCTATCGTTTAAGCTGAATAAACCGCCTTCAGGACTCCGTCGTTATGCTCCAATTCGCCCTTCTGGGAACCCTCCTCTTCGCCGCGCCCCTCTCAGTTCAAGCGGCGCCGATTCCCCCCTTGCTAGCCCAGGCGGCGCCGAGTGTGAGTAATCAGGAGTTGGAGCAAGTGGCCCGGATTTTAGTCAAATTTCAGGGTATCGCCGAAAAAACCCAGACGGACATCGACCAAGCCGTCCAGTCCGCCGGGTTAACGCCCCAGCGTTTCCTCGAAATCGCCCAACAGCTACGGGCTAAAGGCAGTCCCGGCGCTAAACCGATTCCGGCCCAGGACGAAGCTAAGTTTGAAAAAGCCCTGCCCCAGGTGCAGAAAATCCTCCAGGCCTCCATCAAAGAACAACAAGCCATCCTCGGCGCTGAAAAAATTAGCTCCAAGGACTTTGACCAGCGCATGGAAAAAATCCGTCAGGACATCAAGCTCCAGGAGCAGGTGCAAAAACTGATGAACGGCGGTAAGTAAACTTTAGTTAATCTTCTCCTTTTCCGCCGGTCTCTTCCCAGAGGGTCGTCCGCGGCGCCGTAATGGCTAACCCCGTCCATGGCGGCAAAAGGTGCTTGCGGACATAGCGGAGCATGCTTTGCAAGTGAAAGACGGTATAGCGGCTCCACCAGCGTTTATCGCTCACGGCGAGGTGGTGATGGACGATTTGAGCCGTCGGCACATAATAGACTTGCCAGCCCTGTTGATGAATTCTTTTGGCCCAGTCGATATCTTCCACGTAGAGAAAGAAGCCTTCGTCTAAAGGGCCGACCGTCGTTAAAATCTCCCGTCGAACTAACAGACAAGCGCCGAGTAACCAATCCACCGGCTGGGGTTGACTATGGTCGAGGTCGAACATCAAATGATGGCGATTAAGGGCGGAATTTTTTAAAAAGACCCGCAGGGGAGTTCGTCGCGCCAGCGCCGATTGCCAGGTGGGAAAGCGCCGGGGAGAGGGCTGAATTGTTCCGTCGGGGAACAGCAGTTGAGCGCCGCAAAGTCCGACCTGGGGATGGCTTTCCATAAAGGCCAACAGGGCCGCCAGCGCGCCGGGTAAGACCTCAGTATCAGGGTTAAGCAACAATAAATACCGTCCCTGAGCCAACGCCATGCCGACATTATTATTGGCGCTAAACCCCCGGCGCTCTGGATTTACGTAGAGTCTGACTTCGGAAAATTGACGAACTCGGTCGGCGCTGTCATCATCTGAACGGTTATCAATAACAATGATTTCTCCCTGAATTTTTTTGACTTCAGGGATTAACGCCTTTAAACAACGGCCAATGTAAGGGGCGTGGTTATGGGTGACCGTAATGACGGATAGGGGAGGAAGCAAGGGTTAACCTGTCGGCGCCGGTTTCGGTATCATCGTTCATTATCCCCCATTCTTAACGTTGGTTATGCTCTCTGCCCTCCAGGACGCCCTCCGCTTTGACTTTATGCAGAACGCCCTGGCGGCGGGGATTTTAGTCAGCCTCGCCTGCGGTCTAATTGGCACCTTTGTGGTGGTGAACCGCATGGTCTTTATTAGCGGCGGCATCGCCCACGCCGCCTACGGGGGCATCGGTCTGGGCTACTTCTTTCGCTTTGACCCCGTCCTCGGTGCCCTGGGCTTTTCTCTCCTGTCGGCGCTGGCCATGGGGTGGATCGAGCGCCGTTACCGGCAACGGAGCGACACCCTGATTGGGGTGATGTGGGCCCTGGGGATGGCGCTGGGGGTTCTTCTGATTGATCTCACGCCAGGCTACAAAGCCGACGTGTCCAGTTATCTCTTTGGCAGTATCCTCACGGTGCCCCGACAGGAATTAGCCTACATGGCGGCGCTGGATTTTCTGCTAGTGTTGCTGGTCTGGCTGTTTTACAAAGAATTGGTGGCGCTTTCCTTCGACAGCGTTTACGCCACCACCCGCAATGTGCCGGTGGGGGGACTTTACCTCCTGTTGGTGGCCGCCACGGCGCTGACGGTGGTCATGGTGATGCAGGCGGTGGGTCTGATTCTGGTCATCGCCTTGTTAACGCTCCCCGCGGCCATCGCCGGACAGTATGGGCGAGATCTGCGCCAAATGATGGTCATGGCTAGCCTCCTAGGGATTCTCTTTTGCGGCGCCGGTTTAGCGCTCTCCTATGGTTTTAACCTCTCCTCCGGCGCCACGATTATCCTAGTGGCGGGCATTAGTTATTTGCTCAGTCTGGTAGGACGTCAGTGTTTACAATGGTTAAAACCGCTTCAGGCTCCCCCAAATAATTAGTACATCTCCCCAGATCCCAAGGGGGCAATGGCCAGCAATTCCAAATTTAGAAGGTAACCAAAGATATAAAAAACTCACGACGATGGATACAGGTCAACGAATCTCTTGCTGTGACTGGGTTTTAAAAACGGGGTGCCAATGACTGACATAGACCTCGAAAGTGTCTCTATACCTGTCTTTTAGGAAAAGTACTTACAATCTTTGATCCAAATTTTCGCCGTATTTTGCTCACAATCCTGCTTTTCAGCGCCGTCTTGGGGCCTGATATAGCGGTATTCAGACGAGTGAGAACACTGAAATCCTTACTGAGTAAGGGTTTTAGCCATTTTATTGGCCCTCACCAGCGCAGACACCGCTATAAATTCAGGAGCTAAGGAGAATACTGGTTCCTAGTCTAGCGAAATGATCACCGGCGATAATGCCTGATGGAAGTAGGTCGCTTTCCTCTGTTTTGACGTTCACTGTTACCCCATCGGTAACATCCTAAATCTGATTTACCGTGAGTATTTTTTGGACTGAGTAAGCCACAGGTATTATTTTTAAAACGAATATCTTTCTTGTATTAATATTATAAAAATGACTCATTTTGCATAAAAAGAGTGGCAAGTATTTAAATGCCACCCCTTTTGTGGTGTATTTGGTTGCATTGCTTCCTGAGCGCAGGTCATTTATCTTTTTGAATTTGGAATCACTGGAATCGGTTAACGCCTTGGAACAAGGCGCCGCAACTCATGGGATAATAGTCGGTTACGTTTTTTGACCAATCCCCCTAATGAGTCTGTCCTGGATCAGCCCCGCAGAGCGGTTGCGCTCCCTTCCTCCCTATGTTTTTGCCCGTCTCGATGAACTGAAGGCCAAGGCTAGGGAGCAGGGGTTGGATCTGATCGATTTGGGCATGGGCAACCCCGACGGCTCGGCGCCGCGACCGGTCATCGACGCCGCCATTGAAGCCCTGCAATCCTCCGATACCCACGGTTATCCTCCCTTTGAGGGGACCTCTAGTTTTCGCCAAAGCATCAGTCGCTGGTACCAAAAACACTACGGCGTGGAGCTTGACCCCAACACCGAAGCCCTGCCCCTGATCGGCTCCAAGGAAGGACTAGGACATTTGGCGCTGGCCTATATCAATCCCGGCGACACGGTTTTAGTGCCCAATCCCTCCTATCCAGTGCATTTCCGGGGGCCGGCCATCGCCGGGGGCGATATCTATCCCCTCAAACTCTCGGCGGCGAAGGATTGGCTCATTGACCTCCAGGCGATTCCCGAGGCGGTGGCTCAACGGGCCAAAATCCTCTTTTTCAACTATCCCAACAACCCTACCACCGCGACGGCGCCGAGGGCCTTTTTTGAGGAAATTGTCGCCTGGGCCCGCCACTACGAGGTTCTCCTCGTCCACGACCTCTGTTACGCCGAACTAGCCTTTGACGGCTACCAGCCCACTAGTCTGCTGGAAATTCCCGGCGCTAAGGCTTTAAGCGTGGAGTTCCACACCCTCTCGAAAACCTACACCATGGCAGGCTGGCGGGTCGGTTTTGTGGTGGGCAACGCCGATATTATCCAAGGCTTGCGGACGTTAAAAACCAATTTTGACTATGGTATTTTTCGGGTTGTCCAACAGGCGGCCCAAACGGCGCTGGCTCTGCCGGATCAGTATATTCAGGATGCCCAGCACCGTTACCAGCGCCGGCGGGACTTTATGATCCAGGGTCTGGGAGAATTAGGCTGGCGGATTACTCCCCCCAAGGCGACGATGTATCTCTGGGTGCCCTGTCCGGCGGGCATGACGGCCGCGGATTTCGCCCTCAAGGTTTTGGAGAGCACCGGGGTGGTCTTTACCCCAGGGAGCGCCTTTGGGAGCGGAGGCGAAGGCTATGTCCGGGCTAGCTTAATCGCCGATGAAGACCGCCTCGGAGAGGCGCTGGCCCGATTGCGAAAGGCCGGGATTCGCTACCACGCTTAAACCGCTCAAACTTAGGTCTTGAGGCTCGCATATGTTTTTGTAATAAACGTGAGTTCGACAGAAGTTAGAGGATAGCAGGAGGGAGAGCAGCAAGAGCTTTCGGGTCTATAGCGGCGTCTGCGCTGGTGAGAGACAATAAAATGGCTAAAATTCTTACTGAGCAAGGGTTTCAATGTTCTCACCCGCCTGAATGCCGCTATAACTGAAGAGAGGGCTTGCATGGAAGGTAGGTGTAGGCAATCAAGCCGCGCAATCAAATTAACCATAAAATTCCACGGACTACGAT
>JBKCES010000118.1:0-23411 GCA_046304295.1 Cyanobacteriota bacterium
TCCTGCTGCTGACGGCGCCAGTGGGCGATGGCTTGGTGGTTGCCGGAGAGTAAAACGGGGGGCGCCTCCCAGTCCCGAAAGCGGGGCGGGCGGGTGTAGTGGGGATAGTCCAGCAGTCCGTCCGCAAAACTTTCCTGTTGCAGGGACTCCTCCTTGCCCACAGTGCCGGGCAGGAGCCGCACCACGCCGTTAATCAGCGCCAGCGCCGGAATTTCCCCGCAGGTGAGGACAAAATCCCCGAGGGAAATCTCCCGATCCACTAAATGACAGACCCGCTCATCAACCCCTTCATAATGACCGCAGATTAAGACCAGTTGGGCGAATTGAGTCAACTCTTGCAGAATCGACTGGCGGAGAGGCTCCCCCTGGGGGGTAAGGAGAATCACCTGGCGGGGATCTAACCGGGGCAAAGACTCGACGGCCTTAAAAATCGGCTCCACCTTGAGCACCATACCCGCGCCGCCGCCGTAGGGTTCGTCGTCCACCCGGCGGTGTTTATCCTGGGTAAAGTCCCTCGGGTTAACGAGATTGACCTGGGCGATCTCCTTGGCCAGGGCTTTCCCCAACAGTCCCGATTGCAGAGGGGAGGCGAAAAACTCAGGAAATAGGGTAATAGTATCGATTCTCAAGGCATTCTTGACGCTATATTCTAATGGATGGTATTTTAGGTTTTCCCCGTCCCTATTCGCAAGATCAGGGATTGGCAGCGCTCAAACAGCTTTTCTGCCGCCTATTCCACCGTCCCCATTTCATGATGTTGTCAGTTGAGAATTCTCTTCCCCTCTCCGCCCTAACCCCCTCCACCCAAAAAGCGGTTCTCATCATTGGCGGCGCGGAGGATAAGGTGCATGGCCGAGAAATTCTCCAGACCTTTTGGCAACGCTCCGGCGGCCTTGAGTCCTGTATTGGTATTGTCCCTTCGGCTTCCCGGGAGCCGGTCTTGATCGGCGACCGCTATCGACAGATTTTCGAAGAAATGGGCGCGCCCAAAATCCAGGTCTTGGATGTGCGGGACCGGGTTCAGGGGGAAGATCCCGACTTCCTCGCCTTTGTGGAAACCTGCACGGGCATTTTTCTCACCGGCGGCGATCAACTGCGTTTATGCGGTCTGCTGGCGGACACGCCCCTGATGGAGCGCATCCGACAACGAGCCCATCGAGGAGAAATTGCCCTGGCGGGCACCAGCGCCGGCGCCGCAGTCATGGGCCACCACATGATCGCCGGCGGTAGTAGCGGCGAGTGGCCCAATCGCTCCTTAGTGGATATGGCGGTGGGGCTGGGGATTTTCCCGGAGTTGATTGTGGATCAGCATTTCCACAACCGCAACCGCATGGCCCGCCTCCTCAGCGCCCTGGCCAGTCACCCCGAGCGCCTTGCCATCGGCATCGACGAGGACACCTGCGCACTCTTCGAGCGGGACGGTTTAATGCGAGTCATCGGTCAGGGCACCGTCTCCGTGGTGGACGGACGGGACTTGACCCACACCAATTTCGGCGCCGTGGGGCCCAACAGCCCCCTCAGTCTCCATAATCTCCGCCTCCACGTGCTCGCCCATGGGGATTGCTACCATCTCCACAAGCATGAGGCCTTTTGCGGCGGTTTAGTGCCTCAATCCCAACCCGAGAGTTAAGGGGGGAAGGAAGTAAACTGTTCATGGTGAACAGTTGTCGGGGGAAACGACCCTTGACAATGACGATCGGCTTATCCGCCCCCTTCTCCCCGAACTCTGACTTGCAGACGGCCTAGGACTATGAAAATTCTGAAAACCCTGACCCTTCGCGGCCCCAACTACTGGAGTGTTCGTCGCCATAAATTAGTCGTCATGCGTCTGGATCTGGAAGATTTGGCGGAGAAACCCTCTAACCTGATCCCAGGTTTCTACGAAGGACTGGTAAACGTCCTCCCCAGCGTCGTTGAGCATTTTTGTTCGCCGGGCCACCGGGGCGGTTTTCTGGAGCGGGTTCAGACCGGTACCTACATGGGCCATATCATTGAGCACATCGCCCTAGAACTTCAGGAATTGGCGGGGATGCCTGTGGGCTTTGGCCGCACTCGGGAGACGGCGACACCGGGCGTCTATAACGTGGTGTTTGAATACGGGGAAGAGCAGGCGGGCCGCTACGCCGGACGGGCGGCGGTCAGGCTTTGCCAGTCCTTGGTGGATACGGGAACCTATCCCCCGGAGGAGTTGGCCCAGGATCTGGCGGATTTACGGGATCTTCAAGCCAATGCGGCGCTGGGGCCAAGCACGGAAACCATTGTCCTCGAAGCCGAAGCTCGGAAAATTCCCTGGACACTGCTCAATACCCGGGCCATGGTGCAGTTGGGCTACGGCGTTCACCAGCGCCGGATTCAAGCCACCCTCAGTTCCCAGTCCGGTATTTTAGGCGTGGAGTTGGCCTGCGATAAGGAAGGAACGAAAACTATCCTGCGGGAGGCGGGGATTCCGGTTCCGAGGGGCACGACCATTCAGTATTACGAAGAGTTAGAGCCGGCCATCGCGGAAGTGGGGGGTTATCCCATTGTGCTCAAACCCCTAGACGGTAACCACGGCCGGGGCATCACTATCGATATTAAAAATTGGGAACAGGCCGGCCCGGCCTACGATCTCGCCAGCCAGGAGTCCAAGACCCGCACGGTGATTGTGGAGCGCTTCTACCCCGGTAGCGACCACCGGGTGTTGGTGATCAACGGCAAATTGGTGGCGGTGGCGGAGCGGATTCCAGCCCATGTAGTGGGGGACGGACAGTCCACCATTGAGCAATTAATCGAAACCACCAACCAAGATCCGAACCGGGGCGACGGCCACGCCAACGTGTTAACTAAAATTACCCTCAACCAAACGGCGCTGGATGTCCTAGAGCGCCAAGGTTACCGTCTCTCCACCGTTCTGCCCCTAGGAGAAATCGCCTACCTCCGGGCCACCGCCAACCTCAGCACCGGCGGCATCGCCGTGGATCGCACCGACGAAATTCACCCGGAAAATATCTGGCTGATGGAGCGGGTGGCGCAAATTATCGGCTTGGACATCGCTGGCATCGACGTGGTCACCCCGGATATCACCCGGCCCCTGCGGGAAACCAACGGCGTCATTGTGGAAGTGAACGCCGCCCCCGGTTTTCGGATGCACGTGGCGCCCAGTCGAGGTCTGCCCCGCAATGTGGCGGCGCCGGTGCTGGATATGCTCTTTCCCCCCGGGACTCCCTGTCGTATTCCCATCATTGCGGTTACCGGGACGAACGGGAAAACGACGACGACTCGCTTAATTGCCCATATCTATCGCCAGACTGGGAAAACCGTGGGTTACACCAGCACGGATGCCATTTATATCAACGAATATTTAGTGGAGAAAGGGGATAATACCGGCCCCCAAAGCGCCGGGGTGATTTTGAAAGATCCCACGGTGGAAGTGGCAGTGTTGGAAACCGCTCGGGGGGGCATTCTCCGCTCCGGTCTGGCCTTTGAAAGTTGCGACGTGGGGGTGGTGCTGAATGTGGCGGCGGATCACCTGGGTCTGGGGGACATCGACACCATTGAGCAAATGGCCCAGGTCAAAGCTGTTGTCGCCGAAGTGGTGAGTCCCCAGGGCTACGCCGTCCTCAACGCCGACGATCCCCGGGTGGCGGCCATGGCGGCCAAGGTTAAAGGCAAAGTGGCCTATTTTGCCATGACTCCCGATAATCCTCTCATTGGCGAACATCTGCGGCGGGAAGGCATCGCCGCGGTTTACGAAAACGGCTACCTCTCTATTTTGGAAGGGAGTTGGACGCTACGGATTGAGCAGGCGGAAAAGATTCCCATGACTATGGGAGGGAAAGCACCGTTTATGATCGCCAACGCTCTAGCGGCTTGTTTGGCGGCCTTTGTCAACGGGGTGGATATTGAGCTGATCCGTCAGGGGGTGAGAACCTTTACCACCTCCGCCGACCAGACCCCCGGCCGCATGAACCTCTTTGACCTCGGCGCCTGTCACGCCCTGGTGGATTACGCCCATAACCCAGCGGGCTACGAAGCCGTCGGCGCCTTTGTTCAGAATTGGACAGGGCAACGTTTCGGCGTCATCGGCGGTCCCGGCGACCGGCGGGACGAGGATTTGATTCAGTTGGGGCAGATCGCCGCCCGGGTCTTTGACCGGATTATTATTAAAGAAGACGACGATAAACGGGGCCGGGAAAGCGGCGCTGTGGCGGAGTTAATCGCCAAGGGGATTTTAGAAATCAAGCCTGACTTTCCTCAGGAAACTATCCTTTCAGAAACAGACGCCCTGAATCAGGCCCTGGCTACGGTGGAGCCGGGGGGGCTGGTGGTCATTTTCCCCGAAAGCGTCAGTCGAGCTATTGAACTGATTCAACAGCGCCGGGAGGGTGAATAGTTAGCAGTATGGTAACAAAACTAGATAGACTGGAGTTACGGCTCTTTCCGAGCCTTGGCGGACACGTTGTCTAATTACCCGAAACTCTAGTTTTGTTTTGCTCGTTATGGCTAACAATCTTCCTGATCCAATCATTACCCAACCGATTAATAACGTTACTGTCGGCGTCAATGCGGCAGATACGGCGCTTAACTTAAGTCATTATTTTGATGATCCGTTAACAACGGGGAAGGTGGCTCGTTTTAATCTTGCGCCGGTCAATTTAGATCCTAATACCATTGGCACTATTGGCAATGGCATCATTAATATTGTCCTGTTTGACCAGACCAACCGAGGAGCGCCGTTAACGGTTCAAAACTTCCAAAACTACGTTAGTAGTAACCGTTATGTTAATTCCTTTATTCATCGCTCGGTTCCCAATTTTATCATTCAAGGCGGAGGTTATACCTATAATAATGATGTCCTAGGCACCGTTCCGAGCAACGCCCCGGTTCAGAACGAATACAGCGCTGGACGATCGAATACCCGGGGCACCATCGCCATGGCGAAACTAGGAAATGATCCGAATAGTGCCACCAATCAATGGTTTTTTAACTTGGGGAATAACTCCGCCAATCTGGATAACCAAAATGGCGGTTTTACGGTCTTTGGCCAAGCCCGCTCCGCCAGCGATTTAGCCACCATAGATGCTATCGCCGCCGTGCCGGTTTATAACGCGGGCGGCGCATTTACCAACCTGCCCCTGACTCAAAATTTCATCAGCGATAGGAATCTCATTCGTTTTAGTAGCATTGTCGTCAGCCAAGAAGCGGAATTAAGCTTTGCCATTGTTGGTAATACCCGCCCTGCCTTAGTGACCCCCAAGATTACCAATAATCAATTGACCCTCGACTATCTTCCTAACCAAGTGGGTAGCGCAAATATTACGGTTCGAGCGACGAATCTATTTGGAGAAGCTATCGACCATACCTTTACGGCTCAGGTTTTGCCGACCCTTACCCTGAGCGCTAATCAAACGATTGTTGAAGGTTTCAGCAATCCTCAGACCGTAGCCTATACCGTTAGCCTTTCCAATGCCAGTAACCAAGCCATTACGGTTAGCTATAGCACGACTAATGGGACAGCTCAGGGGGGGTTAGACTACACTCCTGTCAACGGAACCCTCACCTTCAATCCCGGAAACACCAGTCAAATCATTAACGTTCCCATTCTCAATGACTCCCTCAATGAAAGCAATGAGACTTTCAACCTCACCCTGAGCAATTTCGTCAACGCTCTGCCCGGAGCTAAAGTCGTGGCGACAACGACCCTGACGGATACCCTTAATTCTGGGGTAACCACAACCTTACCCACTAATGTCGAGAATTTGACTTTAACGGGAACAAACGCTATTAACGGCACAGGTAACTCTCTCAATAACCGCATCCTTGGCAATAGCGCCAATAACCGTCTCAACGGCGCCGGGGGAAGCGATAATCTGACGGGGGGAACCGGCGCCGATACGTTTATTTTCCGTTTCGGGGAGTCCACTGTCACCGCTCTAGACCGGATTACAGACTTTGCCATCGGCACCGATAAGATTGACCTGTTAACCCAGGGCGGCGCCGCCACCGGCGCTCCCGCAGGCTTCACTCGGGCCGCAGATAACGCTACGACCAATATTAACACCATCGTTGGTAATGTCTTCGCCGATTCTAACGGAGCCCAGGCGGGGAATCAGGCGCTAGGACTGAACCGAGCGGCGCTGGTTAAAGCGAACACCGCTACTTACCTGATCGTTAACGACGGGATAGCAGGATTCCAAAGCGCCAATGATTTGGTGATCAACCTCACCGGTATTACCGGAACCCTACCGGCTTTAGGGACAATTCCTGTGGCTAACTTCTTCGTCTAGTTTGATTTAAGCTAATTGGGGGGTTGATTCTCCCCTTTTGTGTAACCCAGTCCATGCTCTGAAGTACAAACGCTAACTAAGACGAACTCTGGAAAGCGGCGCTGGACAATTACTATAGTGCTCCCCAAAAACTGGACAGTAGATTGAGGCGGAATGTCTGGTCAACAGCTGTCCATATCCAGATTTTGTTCTTTTTATTGCCAACGAAAGTTTCTAGGCTCTCTTGGGATCAGGGTGATAAGCTGGGCTTATTGTTTCTGAAAGCCTTATGAGATAAGGAACTGAGCAAATAACCATCGGGCTTAATGGTTTGCTCTGGACTCTTAACACCGCCATTCCCAGAGAGCCCATTTTTATGGATGTGATCACTGTTGCAGTTTGAACATTTCATCATTTTTTCCTCGACTATAGCGGTATTCAGGCGTGTGAGAACACTGAACCCCTTACTGAGTAAGGGTTTTAGCCATCTTATTTGTCCCTCACCAGCGCAGACACCGCTATAATATTTACATACTCCACTCAACATCTTCTCGTTTGACAACGCCCAAAATGCAGGACACCGATCGGATCTAATAATATATAAGCTCTGCTTGTCCTGCTGGAAGATTTGCTAGGACTCTTTTTAGAGATCGCCCTCAGCGCCGCCTGTGAGTTTTAAGAACTATTGCCTGTATAACCACCGCCAAACACTAAGTTTATAAAAATTTACATTTATTCCTGATGTAGGTAAAAGCCTCATTATATAAGGCTTTTGCTGACCTTGACTTATTTGAAGTGTTACGCTATGTTACGTTTTTTTCGTTCTAAGTTGCTACTTTTTGATGACAGCGCTAGAATAGAAAAGGAAAGAGAAGGGCCAATCAACGTCTATTCATTACTTACTTAGGCTTGCTATAGCAGTCAAAAATAATTTGTAAAGTCCTAAATCTTTACGGGTAAAGCCTTTTGGCAAAAGGCAATTTACAACCTAGATATGACCGCTATATATTTTCCCCCAAGTCCCCATTTTTTTCGGAAAAGAAAAATAGTTTAAAAAATTAAGTTCTTTAACGCAAAAAGGATGTGCTTTTTATGGATATGAATCGTTCTCTGCCCACTGGCAACCTCGCCATGAGCGAAAAACTAGGAGATCTTTCTCCTCATGCCCCCAACCGGTTAATCGTCAAATTTAAAGATGGACTTTCAAAAGCTGAACTGCGAACAACTCGGCTTGTTAAAAATAGTCTATCGGCAGTTAGCATCAAAACTCTCGGTTTAACCGGCGCTGAAATCTGGGAACTTCCAGATACTATTTCTGTAGAAAAGGCGCTTTTACAATACCGTAATAGCCCTATTTTTGAATATATTGAGCCGGACTATGTCGTCACAGCCGGCGCTGTAACTCCCACGGCGACATTCCCGAATGACCCCGGCTTTAACCAACTCTGGGGACTTCATAACACGGGTCAAAGCGGCGGGACTGTGGACGCCGATATTGACGCTCCTGAAGCTTGGGACATTCAAACCGGCGACCCTAACCTAGTCATTGGCGTTATCGATACAGGAGTCGATTACAATCACCAAGACCTCGTTGGCAACATTTGGACAAATACCGGCGAAATTGCGGGCGACGGTATCGACAACGATGGCAATGGTTACATTGACGATATCCGGGGTTGGGATTTCGCCTACAACGATAATGATCCGATGGATGTATACGGGCATGGAACTCATGTTTCGGGTACTATCGCTGGCAAGGGCAACAATGGGGTCGGCGTAACTGGCGTAGCTTGGAACGCCAAGATCATGCCCCTGAAGTTCCTAGATGACGATGGTTACGGCTATACCTCGGGCGCAATTTCGGCCATCGATTACGCAACGGCGCAAGGCGTCAAAATTACGAATAATTCCTGGGGGGGCGGCGACTTCAGTCAGGCGCTGTACGATGCGATCAATACCGCCGGACAGCAAGGCGCTTTATTCATCGCGGCGGCTGGTAATGATTATGGAAATAATAATGACGTCAGCCCTTCCTATCCTGCCAGTTACGATCTCGCCAATATCATCAGTGTTGCTTCCACCACCCGCACCGATGCTCTCTCTTCATTTTCCAACATTGGGTTAACCAGCGTCGATTTAGGAGCGCCAGGTTCGGATATTTACAGCTCCACTCCCGGTAATAATTACGACACCTATTCTGGCACCTCCATGGCGACCCCCCATGTCGCCGGGGCGGCGGCTTTATTGTGGTCTGAAAATCCTGACTGGACAGCTCAACAGGTCAAAAACGCCTTGATGAACACTGGGGATTCTCTCGCCTCCCTAGCCGGTAAAACGGTTTCTGGCAAGCGCCTGAATGTCTACAACGCCTTAGCCTCCGCCTATCTACCTTCGGTTACGGTGAGTGTCAGTCCCGCCAGCGTGCAGGAAGACGGTGCGACTAATTTGGTTTATACGTTTACTCGCACCAATCTGAATTTAAGTTCCCCCTTAACGGTGAATTTTGCCGTGAGCGGGACAGCCAACGCGGCGCTTGTGGGCGCCGATCCTGCGGATTACACTGTATCAACTTCCGGCGCCGTCACTTTTAACCCAACGACGAAATTGGGCGCAGTCACCTTTGCCGCCAATACCACTACGGCTACTGTGACAGTAGATCCGAAGACGGATACCCTTGAGGAAATTCAAAACGAAACCGTAGCGGTCGCCATTAATTCGGGAACGGGTTATGTCGGCGGCTCCCCAAGTGCCGTCATGGGAACTATTGTTTCGGAGGAAATGTTACCGATTTTCAGTAATCCTAGCCCAATTACTATTTTCGAGTATGGAGCTAGCGATCCCTATCCTTCCGCCATCAATGTTTCCGGCTTAAGCGGAATTATTAATAGCTTGCAGGTCACATTAGCTGATTTAAACCACACTTATGCCGATGATATTGACATTTTACTGGTCGGGCCGACAGGGGCCAAGAGCTTGTTAATGTCGGATGTGGGGGGCTGGGATGGAATCAATAATGCGACCCTAACCTTCGACGCCACCGCCGGTGCCTTTCTGCCAGATGAGGGCCCAATTTTCAGCGGCTCCTATCAGCCGACTAATAGCGACGACGATGACTTTTTTGACTATCCCGCCCCCGGAGACCCCTATGGCGCCGATTTCTCTGTGTTTAACAACACTGACCCCAACGGAACCTGGAGTCTCTATGTGATGGACGATTATGACTGGGATTCCGGTAGCATCGATGGAGGTTGGTCGCTAACGATTGGCGCAACGCCTGTGCCTTCCGTAACCGTGAATGTTAATCCCGTCAGCGTTCAGGAGGACGGCGCGACCCATTTGGTCTATACGTTTACTCGCACCAGCCTGAATTTAAGCTCGCCCTTAACGGTGAATTTTGCTGTGAGCGGGACAGCGAACGCGGCGCTTGTGGGCACGGATCCCGCCGATTACGCCGTGTTAACTTCCAGCGCCGTCACTTTTGACCCAACGACGAAATTGGGCGCAGTCACCTTTGCCGCCAATGCCACGACGGCTACTGTAACGGTAGATCCTATCACTGACACACTGGCGGAAATTAAAGATGAAACTGTGGAGATCGCCATTAATTCGGGATCCGGTTACATCGGCGGCTCCTCAAGCGCCGCTACGGGAACTATTGTTTCCGAAGAAGACTTCTTGACTTTCTTCTCGGATTCTTTCGCTAATAACAATAATGGTTGGACTCTAGGGACTGAATGGCAGATCGGTTCCGCAACAACTTCTACGGGTCACGTCTACGGCTATCCCGACCCGGGAGTAGATCACACTCCGACAGATGATAACGGCGTGGCCGGAGTCGTCATTGGCGGCAATGCTTCAACAACGCCTCTACATGACTTCTACTACTTGACTAGCCCGATTTTCGACACGAGCACAGCCAATCATTACTTAGCTTTTGAATATTCCCGTTGGCTGAATAGCGACTACACTCCCTACATGCAGAACACGGTTGATGTTTTCGACGGTTCTAGCTGGATTAACTTGTGGAGTTCGGGGGAGGAGCCAGGTGTTACTGATAATGCTTGGATGGCTCAAACCTTTGATATTAGTTCCTATAAAGGTAAATCTACCAGTGTTCGCTTTGGCTTCAATATCGGTAGCCTGGGAGAATTTCCTGTCAGTTCCTGGAATGTTGACGACGTCAAAATTTACGGTGACTATCTTTCCTTACCGGTAGTAACGGTAGCGGCGACGGACTCCAGCGCCGGGGAGACGGCTCTAGGAACGACGCCGAATCCAGGACAATACACCCTGACGCGCACGGGTTTTTTAACGGATAGCTTAACGGTCAACGTCGCCGTGAGCGGCGCGGCTTTGAATGGCTTCGATTACTCAGCTATTCGGACCACGGTGACCTTTGCGGCGGGTTCCGCCACGGCGCTGGTTAACCTGAATGTCATTGACGACGACTTACAGGAAGGCCCAGAGACCGCTATTCTGACCGTTGTTGAGGGAAGCGATTACACTGTCGGAGCAACAGCGAGCGCGACAGTCAATATTACCGACGGCCTCACCTTCACTGGCACCGCAGGCAATGACCGACTGAATGGCACGGCGGGAGACGATACCCTCATCGGTTTAGCCGGAAACGATGCTCTAGACGGTAAAACCGGCGCCGACGCCCTGATTGGCGGACTGGGGAACGACACTTACACCGTGGACAGCATCGGTGATGTGGTGACAGAAAACGCCAACGAAGGCGCCGACACCGTTAAATCCAGTATCAGCTACACCCTCGGCGCTAATTTTGAAAACCTGACCCTCTCAGGAACCGCCAACCTCAACGGCACGGGGAACACCGTCAATAACAAACTCACCGGCAACAGCGGGAACAATATCCTTACCGGCTTAGCGGGCAACGATACCCTAGATGGCAAAGCCGGCGCCGATACGATGATTGGCGGATTGGGGAACGATACCTACACCGTCGATAACATCGGCGATGTAATTACCGAAAACGCCAACGAAGGAACCGATACCGTTAAAGCCTCCATTGACTATACCCTCGGAGCTAACCTCGAAAACCTCACCCTCACCGGTAACGCCAATATTAACGGCACAGGTAACGCCCTCAAAAATAAAATTACCGGAAATACCGGGGCTAATATCCTCAATGGCGACGCCGGCGCTGATACCCTAACTGGTAAAGGCGGGAATGACACTTTTGTCTTTCAATTTGGTCAATCGACTATTACGGCCCTAGACCGGATTACGGACTTCGCTATTGGAGCCGATAAGATTGACCTGCTAACCCAGGGCGGCTCCGCAATGAATGCCCCTGTCGCCTTCACCCGAGCGGCTGATAGCGCGACCACAAACATTAACACCGTCGTTACTAATGTCTTCGCCGACGCTAACGGCGCCGCGGCTGGCAATCAAGTGCTGGGACTGAACAGTGCCGCTTTAGTGCGAGCCAACACCTCCACTTACCTGATTGTTAACGATGGAACGGCGGGTTTCCAAAGTGCCAATGATTTGGTGATTAACCTCACTGGCATCACCGGAACCTTACCAGTTTTGGGATCTATTCCTGTGAGTAACTTCTTCATCTAAGTTAAGCTCAAGTAATTGGGGAGATTCATTCTCCCCTTTTTTGGCTCTCTGGGGATCAGGCTGAACGACGCATAGCAAGCCGGAGTGAATTATGAACAGATTCCGATTAGTGCCGTCCTGAGCAGTTCTACATTTTTTCGGGTTGCCAGGGGAGCCAGTCTTCATCTAGCGCCTGATTTCTATTACTTTTTCGGCACCAGTGCTGACTGACTAAAATACAAGGGGATTCACATAGATAGCTAGAGACTTTTCAAAGATAATCTGACCCCGAGGACTCAGGCATTTTAACGTAATTCAAGGGGGTCATGATCCGGATCTGAAGGCGGAAGCGCCGGGCACCAAGCGAGAGCGCGTTAGCCAGCGGTCGATGGTTCGCAAACTTTGCAGATCCGCTTCCGGTAAAGGATGGGGGTCGGAGACTAAAAACTGTTTTTCTAAGGATAACCCCCGTTCGAGAAAGGCGAAGGCCCGGCGAAAATCTTCCGGCCCTGCGGAGATCGGCGCCTGGAAATGGGCGGGGATGATCTGTTGAAAGTCCCAAAAACTAACCCGCGCCCCCCAGGCTAAAACCCCCTGGGGATCGCGGTTGAGGATCAATTCCCGCAAAATCGGCGCCACCAAGGGACGCCCCCCGCCCCGCAGGCGCTCAAAACTCCGGCGCCAGTCGGTTTGCCACTGGAAGGGATAGAGGCCAAAGTAATTTTGGGGACAGCGCCGGGCAACCTGACTCGCGTCTCGGAAAACTGACCCCCAGTCGGGAACCTGAAGGGCGCTGGCTTGGAAATAGAGAGCGAAAAGGCAAATCCTCTGCCAGCCTTTGCGCCGTTGTTCGGGCAAGTCTGGAATCTCCTCCAAAGCGCCGTCCCGAGCGTGGAAGAGGAGGGGGTAAGGGTCTAGCTCCACAATGGGGGGCGGGGTTTCCGGCAGAGTGACGATCAGATCCGTGAGCAAGAGAGACTGAGTCCTGCGATGATAAAGGGCTACTTCCCCAAATTGCCCTAATCTCAGATCTAAAGGCCCGTAGATCTGGTAGTCAAACTCGGGGAAAAAGGGTGCCTGTTCAGACTGAGCAGGCAAAATCTGGGTGCGTCCTGGGGGAAAGCCCAACCAACTCAGGGGCAGATTTACCGGAAAACTCCACTGCCCCGGCGCCGCGAAAATTTGCGCCTGGGGACAAGCCCGGGCCAACGGCGCCGCAAAAACCTTATGCTCTAACCCGGAAAGGGTCGGTTGAATAATATACTTAACCGGGCCGTATTGATCCACCAATTCTTCGAGTAACTGTAAACATTCCCCCGTCGGCGCCGCGGCGCCGTAGAGCAACAGTCCGCCGGTTTCCAGACGAACCGCCACCATCCGGGTGGGCACCACCACATAAAAAATGCCCTGAACCTGCTCAAAGCTCCAAATCCAGTCCGCAACAAGGGTCTGGCGTAGGGTGCGGCGCTGGCCGTAGGGATGGATGGGCAACAAATACCAAAAAGGCGCCCGGCGCTCTGGAGAAGGGGACAGCATAACCCGGTCATTCCGAAATCTCTTTCCACTTTACGCTGTTCTCCGGCGCTTCTGATACCCTGTGGATATTACGGAGAAAGTCAGCTAAAATAATCGGCGATAATAGAAAGTATCCTCGGCTTGTCTAGGGCAAGCAGTCTATCAGTAGCTCAAAAAAGTAAAGAGCGCTTGTCGGATACGTTGGCTGTCGCCATAACGCTTCCCCAAGTCAGTTTTTAACTTCCTCTTCCCGCCGCCAGCGAGCCATTTATGTCCCAGTCTGCATTCAGTCCAGAACATTCAGTGGCCAGAACTCACATTAACGTCATGGAGTCTCTGGTCTATGCAGAAATCGAACGACAACTCAAATTTTACCCCAAAAATCTGCGGAGCTATCTCAATACCGTAGAGGTGGCCACCTACGCCCTCAACCGCCTACCGCCCCTCTACGCCTCCAGCAAAATGGGACAGGAGCAACAGCGCCGTCTGGGGGAAAGGCAATATCGGGAGCAAATCTTATCCGTAGTGCGCCGGGCCATCGCGGCGGTGGAGCGAGACCCCCTCCGCAGTTCCATCCCCATCGTCTCCGATCTAGAAATGCAGTATGAAGAAGCTAAACAAACCCTCTACGGTCTCCAGGAATTGCTCCAGGATTATGGACTACTGGAATACCCCAACCAAATTCTCACCTGGTCTAACTGTTTAGGGGTCTTGAAAAACGCGCTCCACCGTCTAACCAAAACCCAGGCTCATCGGACGCAACCGCCCCTCCCGCCGCCGCCCTTACCGGCGCCGTCCAGAAGTCAACGGGTGATCGACCCGAAGGCGACCTTGTGGTAGTTCAGCGCCGGAGTTGGAAATAGAGCGCCCAAATGGCCATGGCCCGCAGATAGTGGCTAGCCCGGAAAGTTCCCACCGCCGTAATGGCCTCCGGGGTGCGGAATTGGAGACCGTTCTCGTAGATCTGTCGCACCACCGTTTCCGTCAGCCCGAGAGCTTCGGCTTTAAAGCCCATTTGGACTAAAAAGGCCGCTAAACCGAAATTAATCCCCGTCCAAACCTCCAGGGGATGGGTGGCTTGGGGATTTTCGGGAGCGCCGTCGGGGAGAAGTCCATTGGCGGCGCCGAATTGGCCGTCGGCGAATTTGAGAAAACAGGTGTCGTAAATTTTCCGCAAAGCTTTTTCTGTAAACTCCGGCGCCACCACATCCGGCAGACCCAGGAGCCGGGCGTAAAATTGCCCGCAGAGCTGATCCGCCATTACCACCTGGGAGCCGCTGGCGCTATCCAGACGGTAGTATTCCCCATTCCAGAGGGTATTGTGATAAACAGAGCGGGACTGAGCCAGCCAGGCTTGATACAGGGCCATTTTTTCCTCAATTTCCCCCGGCTCTAAGCGTTTTTCCCGCAGTAAAATTCGACCCATGGCCAGTGCCGCCTCCAGGGCCGCAATCCAGAGGCCCCCACAGTAGGCGCTGACGCCCTTCAGTTGCCAATCATCGAAGGTCTGGTCCGGCGCTCCGCTATTTTCGGGAATGCCGTCGTTATCGAGGTCAAAAGTTTTTAAATAAGCCAGGGTTTCGCCGATGGCGGGCCAACAGTCCGCTAAAAACTCCCCGTCCGGCGTCCCGGCAAAACGGTAATCCCGATAGACCTGGAGGACAAAGTCGCTTCCTAAATCCTTCCACAAATTACAGTCTTGATAACTGGTATAGTTAGTCTGCTCCCAGGGATGCTCATTGGGAGCGCCAAGGTCGTGGGGCGTGGCGCCCTTGGCTTTGCGAACGGCGCTGGCTTGGTTGTAGCCGATGATCCGGGGCGTTAAGTCCTCCTGGGGAATGGCTTTGGCAAAATCGAGTAGGATTGCCTTGTCTAAACGGGGCCAGTGCATCATCAAGCCAAAGGAGCCGTAGAGGCGGACATCTAAACTCTCATACCAGCGGTAATCCATACATTCGCAGACCCCAAACTGTCCCACCGGCGCCGTTTCCGTGGCCGCCGTCCAGAGGGCGCCGCCCTGGGTCAGGAGGTAAAGCTCGTTAAAGAGCGCCATTTTTAACCAATCCGCCAGCTCCGGGTCCTTTAAAATCGGCTTTTGCCAATCCTGAATTTGTTCCCGCCAGACATCCCCATGTTTGAGTGCCGTCCGCACCATGGCCCAGACGTTTTGACCGTTGCGGCCGTAGAAATCCGTGTAGCGCCGATAATAGTTAATTCCCTCGGCGAACTCCGTCACCGGCAGATCCCAAGCCAAAACCACCGGAATTTTTCGCACCCGTCCCGGTTTAATGGTAAAGCGAATGGCCATGGCTCCGGCGATCTGCTCCCCCGGCTCCGCAGGGGTTTCGTCCTGATAATCCGGCAGAGAGCCGTTGCCGCTAAAAAAGTCCCAAATTTCGGCGCCGTCACCGCTGGGGTTCCAACGGCTGTGATAAAAGACTTCTAAACTGGGATTGATAATACTGGCGATACACATCTGACCTTCCCCCTCCCGCACTATGTCCCCCAGTTGGATGCGGTTAAAGAGGCACCCGACCCGATAGTGGTCTTCAATCCACTGATTAAAATTCCCCGTGCTATCCCCCCAGCGGGGCTGATACTCATAGACGGGACTGCCGTCGTCCCGCACCTTCACCGTGGGAGATTTGATGGCGTTGGTAAACCAGCCCAGGGGGTTTTGCCAGGTGACCAGCAAGCTTAAGGTTAAGGGTTTATCAGTGGGGTTAAAAAAAGTCCAGTCGAAAAGTGCGATGGGGTAGCTAGTTTCCTGATAGTTATGTCCCCAAATGGGCGAAAACTGCTCGCAGGTGGCTTCGCTTTGGAAGACGCCCCGGTAGTCGAACCAACTGCGGGGATAGAGCGCCGCGTAGGTTCCCCGCCCCTGGGGATACCATTGCCAGGAACTTAGACTACCATCCTCCGGTTTTTCCGTACAGAGGGCGTAGGCCTGAGGTGTTTCCCCCTCGGCGTATTCGTAGAGAGCGAATTGGCAGGCCGGCAGGGACTTAAAAATATGGTTACCCCCGTCCAAATGCCACAAATTAAAATCTCCCCGAGGAGAGCGCCCAATACAACCGGCGCCAAACCCCCCCAACGGCGCTCCGTGCCAGGGGCCGTCGTCTAAATTGCTGGCGTAGCGCACCCGATAGGGATTGTCCCAGCCCTGACCCAGGGGACGGCGCCAGGCGCAGGCGGGAATTTCGGGGCGTTGGAGCAAAAAGGCCATGGGGACTCAATCCTTCGAGGTTTGGGTCTTTGAATTATAAACCCCATCTCGATGGAAACTTGTCATTGCGCTATCTCTCAGTTTTCCCCCCTTGGGCCAGATTCATTCGGCGCTCAAAGCGTTGCCTAGCAGGAAGAGTTCGAGTAAACGCTCGCATTACCTCGGCTTTAGTAAAAGAAAACTGCGCCGGTTTTTTGTAAATTAACCGTGCGATGCCCGAGAAAACTGGGTTCGGCTTCGGAAATTGTCACCGTTACCGCATTGGTTTTCTCCTCCACCTCGGGCGTAAATTTAAGGGTCAGCGGGCGCTCGGCGCTCTCGCTCGGGGTGGCGGGATAGATCATCACATAGTTGGAGTTGGGGAGATTGGTTAGGCTAACGGATTCTCCTGGGGGGATCTGCCTCGGCGCCGGCGTCTCTTCCGTGACAAGGTCAAAGTTGAGGGGGACGCTGACTTGATTAACTAGGGTTAAACTGACGGCTTGGTCGGGGTTAAAGCGGGCCACTGGTTGCCAGAATCCTGGCTGGAAGGTCTTGGCGGGGGGCGTCTGCGCCTGGGAGGGCGGCAGGGAAGAGAGGGAAATCAGGGTGGCAAAGGAAACGAAGATCAGGCGCTGGAGCGCCGAAACCCGGGAAGTTGGGGAGTGATCCATAACGAACATCCTCACGAAGGAATTAAATCTGGACTGGTAAAGAGTCAGAGATTCTCCTATCTAGCCTCAGAACCCGCCCATTGTCGCCCGGAGGTGTTCTCTTTTTTGATTGCCACTGGGATCAGGATGAGAATAGATACTAGGGAGCAAAGGCGACTACCAGTCTAATTTTATAAATGATCAAAATTTGTAAACCCATAGGCTTGACGGGTAGAAATCAAAATGTAGTGATGCCAAGATTCAGCTTATATCACCCGACAATACATTTAGTTCACAAAAAAATCTTTCGTGTACTAGTACAAAAGAAAGTGGGAAGAGACACCAGACCTAATCTTAGATTATATAGCGGTATTCTCTCGGCTGAGGGACGATTTTATAGCTGAACCGCTTGAATAGAGGGCTGAGCGTAGTCGAAGCCTGTATCTCACTCGCATGCATACCGCTATAATTGACTTATCAAATTAGTTTCCAAAGGGTGTATAGCAGGCCTAAATGGGTGGTGAACGCAATCCAAGGATTATCCCCCCAAACCCCCCTTGGAAAGGGGGGAGCCAACCGGAACCTGTTCATGATTGACTTAGTCCTGCTATACTGGCTTGCTACATTGGAGATCGGACAAGAAAATCTGCTCAAAAACTATAGGATAGTTTACCGGAGCGGTACCGACAAAATGCGACTTGCTACACGGACTTCTAGCAAGCTTATAAAAAAGTGATTCCAGAGGCTCAGCATCGATCAGTTGGTAAAGAAAGTGGAGAAACAAATCATGGTTGACGCTCAAACAATACATTTACACAAAGACCATCAAGACTTGTCCTCTGCACTCTTTCCTTCTCAAAAAGTCTCTTTAATCTCTCCCGGTTTAATTTGCGGAGTGCTGTATGGAATTTTATCCACTAATACAATGCACAACTCGCAAATTCATAACTCTATCACTACGTTAGAGTTGCCACCTGAACTAGGATTAAACCTCGTCTAAGGTTCGCTTCTCCAGCGCCCACTGGATCCGGGCTTGAACCACGGCTTCCGGTTCCCGGGGTAAACGGTCGCCGAGAAAAGCGATCACTTGGGTCTTTAGGCTAGGTTGAGTTTGAGCCAAGGCCTCTAACCCCGCCGCGGCACTGTACCGCACCACCCATTCCCCGTCCTTTTCCGCCACCTCTTGGAGCGCCGTTAACACCCGGTCTTGAACCTGGGCTAAATCAGAGGGATCGACCCGCTCCCACCGTAAATGTCCCAAGCCTTTGGCCGCCGAGCGCCGGACGCTAAGGGCAAAATCGGACTGGGCGGCGTCGAGAAGAATCTCTAACGCCCTCGGATCGCCGATGCCCGCCAGGGCCCGAGTGATCCAGGCCCTGGCGCCGTAGTTAAAGCCGTCGATGTGCTCCAGAAGATAGGGCGCCGCCTTTTCCCCGAGTTGAATCAGTCCTTCCACCGCCGCCACCGCCGCGCCGGGGTTGTTGTAACCCAAAACTTTAACCAAGGCGGGAATGGCATCGGCATGTTGAGCCTGGGCTAGGCGCCGAGTGGCCTGGGCCAATTTCGGGGCGGAGTCGGCTTGGTCGAGGGCTTGGATCAGGGGGGCAATATCAGGGTTCATCGGCAAGGAATAAGATTCAGACAATCGGGGAAATGGCCCCAGCGCCGGGGGAAGGAGGCTAAGCTTGTCTAGAATGTCAATCATAGGGCGTTTTCGGCTGGCTATTCCTGTATTCCCGCTATGGAAAAAACTCCCAGACAATTTTCCTCCCTTTGGCGTTGGCGCGAGGCTCAGGGACGGCCCTATTTAACCTGCGCCCTCCTCGATCCTTGGCCCCACGGCTTTTTTACCCGCCAGTGGGCGCCGGAGACACCGGAAACCTTAGCCCAAGCCCTCGCGCCGGACACTTCCGTTTTTCGAGTAAAACAAGTCCACGGCGCCAAGATCCTCTCTCCCGGCGCTTTACCGACGGCGGCGGAAACCTTTTCCCCGGCGGACGGTCTTCTTAGCGACGGCTCCAACCAGTCCCTCTGGGTGGCTAGCGCCGATTGCACGCCGGTGTTAATCGCGGATCTGGTCACGGGTCGAGTGGCGGCGCTCCATGCTGGCTGGCGGGGCACGGCCCAGGGCATTATTCCCAAAGCTGTTCACTTATTCCTCGCCCAAGGGAGTCAGTTATCGGATCTCCGGGCGGCGCTGGGCCCCGCCATTGCGCCTCAGGTCTATCAGGTGGATCGGGAGGTGGGCTTACAAGTGGTTCGCAGTATTTCCCCTACTTTTGCAGAGGCGGAAGCGGAGGAACTATTGGCCGAAGCTCAGATTGGGCCAGACGCACCGCTTTGGCCCGACCCCGAACCGGGCAAAGTCCGTTTAGACGTCCGTCTTGTCGGCGCTTTACAACTGCGGCGTCTGGGCTTGAAACCGGAGCAGATCGCCGTTTCTGATTACTGCACCTACCAAACCCCGGAGTCTTTTTTTTCCTACCGTCGCACGGGGGAGAAACAGGTGCAATGGTCGGGGATTGCTTCAGAGAGCACTTCCGGTTCCCCTCCTTGGAGGGGTTAAGGGTGGGTCTAACTTTGAGCGCTAACCCACCCCCCAGCCCCCTCCCAAGAGGGGGAGTTAAATTAGAGGTTTTGATATGAAACGACAACTTTTATTGGCCCTTGCGCTGACGGTCGGAGCTTTCCCCAGCGCCGTCTGGGGTCAGGCGCCGAAAACGATCAATTACCTCTGCGCCGGCAATCAGCCCCTTGCCGTAGCCCTGACGGAGGAACAAGTTACCCTAACGTTGCCGGATAAAAGCGCCGTCACTTTACCCAAAGCGACTTCCGCTTCCGGCGCTAAATATAGCAATGGAAGTCTCACGTTTTGGTCGAAGGGGAACACCGCCTTTGTGGAGCAGGGAGAAACAATGATTCTTAAGGATTGCGTCACCATTCCCGAATAGGCCATGCTCCCGGAGACATCCCATTATTGGCTCAGGAACGCCCATATTCCCGCTTGTTTATTGGGGGTTGAACCCTGGCGGCCCCAAACCGCGGAGGGGTTGTGTCTAACGGATTTGGAAGTTGAGGGCGGGCAAATTCGGCGTCTCCTGCCGGCGGGGCAAGTTTCCTGGGACGGGCGGGATTGTCCCCAGGTCGATCTCCGTCAAAAGATTATTTTTCCCCCCTTTATTGATATTCATACTCACCTGGACAAGGGGCATATCTGGGGCCGCTCTCCCAACCCCAATGGCACTTTCGATGGAGCGCTAGAGACGGTTTACCGGGATGTCGCCCGCTATTACGGCGCCGAAGATCTCTATCGACGCATGGAGTTTGGTCTGAAATGCAGTCTGGCCCACGGAACCACGGCGCTGAGAACGCACATCGACGCCTTTGGCAAACAGGGGGAAATCGGTTTTGAGGTCTTTAATCAGTTGCGTCGCGACTGGGCCGAGCGAATGATTTTGCAGGGCGTTTGCCTCGTTTCGGTTGACTATTATCAAACCCCCGACGGGATTAAATTAGCGGATCGTATGGCGGCGCTGGGAGGAGTTCTGGGGGGCGTGGCTTACCAAAATCCCCAACTGAAAGCCCAATTAACCCAGGTGTTACGACTGGCTCAAGAGCGCCGTCTAGATTTAGACCTCCACGTGGACGAAACCGGCGATCCCCGTTCCCGCGTCCTTTACCAGTTGGCGCTATTGGTTCAGGAGATGAACTTTACCGGCAAAATCCTCTGCGGTCACTGTTGTAGTTTAGGGGTGCAGACAACGGCCCTTGTGCAGGAAACCCTAGCCCAAGTCAAAGCCGCCGGTATTGCCATTGTTAGTTTGCCCATGTGCAACCTCTACCTCCAGAGCCGTCATCACCGTCACATCCCCGCCTGGCGGGGCATCACTCGGGTTCACCAGATCCGGGAATACCGCATTCCCCTGGCTTTTGCCAGCGATAACTGCCGAGACCCCTTCTACGCCTTTGGCGACCACGACGGTTTAGAGGTGTTAACCCAATCCGTCCGCATCGCTCACCTGGATCACCCCTACGGCGACTGGTGCGCCAGCGTGACCCGAACCCCCGCCCAGATGATGGGGCTTCCCCACTTAGGCCAGTTAACCCCCGGACAACCGGCGGATTTTATCCTCTTCCCGGCCCGCTACTTTAGCGAACTCTTTGCCCGTTCTCAATCCGACCGGCTGGTGGTTCGCCAGGGTCAGCCTCTCCAAGCGGCGCTACCGGATTACAGCGAGTTGGACGATTTAATTTACCCTTAGACTATTGATAATTTTTTTCATTAAATCTATAGTAAGCCTACAGTGTTCTCTTCTCAAGGATTCAGTGGGTGGGATGGCTCAGCAGGATTGCGGCTTGTCCCCCCTCTTTTTTTGAGTCCAGTTGATCGAACTTCCCTGGCGCTCTCTACGTCTAAACTGGGGTGAAGAAAATGTTGGGAACGTCCCTAGCTCTCTCTGTTAATCCCCCTAAATCCCCCTTTGTAAGGGGGACTTTGAGGGGAGTTCCCCCCTTGGCAAGGGGGGTTAGGGGGGATCAAACCGGGGCGCCGACTCTTTTTAAACGACCTCTAAGCGCCGCTTCTCCTCCGACTTCTGGTATGTTGCAATTCCAAATCCAAAGCGATAGCGAAATTTCTGCGTCTAAGCAACTCTTTGACCAAATTCGCTTCGCCATCGCCTCCCGCCAGTATCCCCCTGGACACCGTTTGCCCAGCACCCGGCAGTTGGCCATGATCACGGGTCTGCACCGCAACACCGTCAGCAAGGTTTATCAATCCTTGGAGGAAGCGGGGCTAGTGGATTCCATCGCCGGGTCGGGGATCTACGTTAAAGCGCCGGAGAGCGATACCGGGGTGGTTTTGGATAAATCCCTCTTTCGGGAGTATCCGGAAGCTAGCCAACTGATCCAACGCAGTCTGGACGAGCTGTTGGGCCAGGGGCTGAGTTTATTCCAAGTGAAGGAATTGTTCCTCGAAACCGTGGAATGGCGCCTGCGGAGTTTAGCCCGGGTCTTAGTCACCGCACCCCAACGGGACCTCGGCGCCGGGCAGTTAATCCTCAGCGAACTGGAGCAGGCTTTGGCCATTCCGGTGGAGTTGGCTCCCCTGGAGGATCTGCCCCAAATTTTGACAGAACTGAACGGCGGCACCGTGGTCACCAGTCGTTACTTCTTGGCGGAAGCGGAAGACGTCGCCCGGCCCTTTGGCGTGCGGGTGATTCCCGTGGATATCTACGACTACAGTCGGGAGTTGGCGCTCATTAAAGCCCTGCCCCAAAATACCTGTCTGGGGATTGTCAGCCTCAGTCCGGGCATCCTCGGCATCGCCGAAATCCTGATCCACAGTCTGCGAGGGGAAGACCTGCTCCTGAAAACGGCGCTTGCTAGCGATAGCCAAAAACTCCGAGCCTTAGCCCGCACCGCTCGCACCATTATCGCCGACCCCGCCAGCGAAGCCATTGTTAGACAAGCCATCGCCCGGGAGCGGGAGCACATCATCCGAGCGCCGGAGGTGGTTTGCACGGAGCATTACGTCGGCGAAGACTCTATTCGCATTTTGCGGCGGGAGTTGGGGTTAGGGGAAGGGGACGCGAGCAACGAATGAGCCAAGGGAAGCCGCCGCAGTTAACGCCCTGTCCAGAGGGGCCCCTGGTGGTAACGGAGGCCCTCTCCCCCGCTCTGAAGTTTTCCCTAGTTTTGCCGACCTTTAACGAAGGGGAAAATATCCCGGAAATTCTGGCTACCCTGACAGACCTACTCGCGCCGGTTTTCGGCGCCGACTACGAGTTAATCCTGGTGGACGACGACAGCCCGGATTTGACCTGGAAAACGACACTGGAACTCTTGCCCCAGTATCCCCCAGTTAAGGTGATTCGGCGTCAAGGGGAAAAGGGCCTCTCCACCGCCGTGATTCGGGGTTGGCAGGCGGCCCAGGGGGAAATTCTGGGGGTGATGGACGCAGATCTGCAACATCCGCCGGAAATTCTCCTGCAACTTTTCCAAGAAATGAACCGCGGCGCCGATCTAGCGGTGGCCAGTCGTCATGTGGAGGGGGGCGGCGTCAGCGAATGGAGCGGGGTTCGTCGTCTTCTCTCTCGGGGTGCCCAGGTCTTAGGACTGATGATTCTCCCAGAAGTGCTCAGCCGCCTCTCGGACCCCATGAGCGGCTACTTCATGGTGCGGCGCTCCGCCGTCGCTGGCCGGCGCCTCAGTCCCCTGGGC
>JBKCES010000119.1:0-3882 GCA_046304295.1 Cyanobacteriota bacterium
ATGCCCAGCAACGAGACGTGCTTGATTTTCTTTCTGAAACCTTCCGCTCCTCTCGTTTGAACCGCCCTTCTCCTTCCTTACTACCTCTTTCTCCTGCGGACGACGAACCCCCTATTGTTTCGTAACCCTCTGAACGCTTACCGCTGGTTCGACCGTTGCCCCCTAAAACTGCCGCTAGGATATTCACGTCTAAGTTAAAGCGCTTAGCCAGTTCGGAAATAATCGGTTCCTGATGATACTGGTTAGGAATTTCTAGGTGAATTTGGGTTTGCATTGAACGGTCGGGCTCGGCGCTGGAGAGTGGAAACAGTTGAGGTTTAAACATGGGTAATGCTGGCAATAAAACGAACAACTTAGCATTTAAAATTTGTGTGTGGATTTGATCCCCCTAAAGCCCCCTTTACAAGGGGGACTTTGAAGGCCGGTTCCCCCCTTTTCAAGGGGGGCTAGGGGGGATCGCCATTGGATTGGGTTCACCACTCATTTAGTCTTACTATAAGGGCTTTAAAAGCCATTACTTTGCCTTAAAAATTTGGTCAAAAACCCCTCCGTCTTTAAAGAATTTATCCTGAACTTTTTGCCAACCGCCAAAGGCGCCGATGGTATAAAGCTTAGGCACTTTAGGAAATTTAGCGGCGTATTTCTGGGCGACGGCACTGTTAACGGGACGGAAACCCACCTTGGCGAATTCTTCTTGAGCTTGGGGAGTGAAGAGATATTGAGCAAAAGCGGTAGCCACCGCTTGGGTTCCTTTTTTATCGGCGTTTTTATCCACCACCGCCACCAGGGCGTCAATGGAAATATTCACCGGCGGAATAATATAGGGTTCCTTCGCGCCTTTAGCGCTGGCCAGTAAAATCTCATTTTCATAATTGAGCAAAACATCCCCTTGTTTTTGTTTATAAAAGACATCCGTGGCTTCCCTCGCGTCCTTCGCCAGCACGGGGACAGTGTTATAAACCTGGGTGGTAAAGGTTCTCGCTTTCGCTTCCGAGCCGCCGGTTTGGGTGACGGAACCCCAGAGGCCCATAAAGTTCCAGCGAGCCACCCCGGAGGTTTTGGGGTTAGCGGTAATGGTTTTTACGTCGGGGCGGGCTAGGTCTGACCAGCCTTTGACTTTTTTGGGATTGCCGGGACGAGTCACCAGAGCGATCACGGATTTGGTCACAATGCCGTTGTTGGGGACTTCCTTCTGCCAACCGGGTTTGATCAGACCGGCCTGTTCAATCTTTTTAATGTCTGACTCTAGGGGCAGTTGGACGATATCCGCGTCTAGCCCGTCAATGACGGCCCGGGTTTGCGAGCCGGAGCCGCCATAACTTTGCTTAAAAGTGACGGTCTGGTTTTTCTCCTTTTTCCACTGGGCGACGAACTTGGGAATGATTTTTTCGTAGGCGCTCCGGGTGACGGCGTAGGACACCAGGGTGACTTCCAAGTTTTGAGCGCCGCGTTGACTGAGCAACGGGGTCGGCGCTAGTTGGCTGGCCAAAACACCGGCGCCAGCCAGTCCCCCCAGGGACAACCACAGGACTGCTTTCATAGACCTCCATCCCAGCGGGATTAAATTTAGGGCGAATTAGAGAAAAAATCCAAAACATTTAGGATGGGAGTCATCTTAAAACATTTAGGATGCAATTGCAAGTAAATTTTGAGCGTGGTGGCGAACGATTCCCCCTGTGCCAAGATCAAAACAAGGCTGGGCCGTCCTTCGGGGTTCCCGGCTGTTGTGATTCAGGCGGGCCTATGGCGCAACCGACACCGATTCCACCCTCTGCCTTGGCGGAAAAATTAATTCATCAATCCTATTTGTTTCAAGGTTTAGCGCCGTCAGCTCTGGCGGAGCGCCTAGCCCCCCTAGATCTCAAAATTGAAACCCTCTTTTCCAACCGCCCGGTTTACACCGCTTTTTTACCCCAGCAAAATCTCGACAGTCTCTATGTGATGCTGGACGAGGGTCTGGTCATCACCCGCACCACTCCCTTAGACCGGATTATTGCCCTCAACTACGCCGGGAGTTGCTTTGGACTACGGAGTCTGCCCTTTAGCTACGGGTTAGCCACCCGGACTTTTCCCTGCTTAGTGGAAGCCTACAAGACCGCCCACGTCCTCAAAATCCCGGCACCGGTCGTTCAGGAGATCTATGGCGAAAGCGCCGATTTTCAGGAGCGTTACCGTCAACTCTTTGAACTCCAACAAAAATTTGAATATCATCTGCTCAACTGCGGCGGTTATCCGCCCCAGGCGGTGGCCAGTCTTCTGCGGGGCTTAATCTATCAGGAGCGGGAGTTGGGCCGCCAACCCAACTCCCAGGGTCGCTATATTTTTGATCTTCCCGTGGATGTCATCGCCCGGGCCTGCCAGTTAAACCAACGCACGGTGGAATTGGTGTTAAAGGGCATGGGACAAGTTAAGCTGATCGCCCCCTGCAAAACGGAAGGGGATGACGCACTGGAAATTTTGTCCCCCGAAGGACTCAAAGAAGTGTACGGCGCCACTCGGGAAAAGGTTAGTTGGTGGCCCTTACGTTAAAAAACGCTAGTCATAGCTATGAGGATACCGCTCAACCCGGCCGGTATTCTGCCCAGGTTTTCGGCGTTTCGCTGACCCGGACAGCGACGAGTTGAGGCCAGAGGGGGCGGGCCTTTTGAAACAAGTAATAAGCGAGGGCTTCGGCGGAGGTGGAGCCGGGCAAGACATCGTTGAGATGGCGGTGGTCTAACTCTCGGTCGATCAGCGCCTGAAAGGGTTTTAGATCGTTGTAATCCACCACAAAACCAATGGGATCTAGAGTTTCGGCGCTGAGAACTAATTCGACAATGTAGTTGTGGCCGTGGAGGCGTCCGCAGGGATGCTCCGCCGGGACGCCGACAATAATATGGCTGGCGCTGAAGTGAAATTGTTTAGTAACAGTAAACATAAAACAGACTACAGAGATCAATTACAAATTTGGGAATTCTCATGGGTTTCATCCCCACGCTTTAGTCTGAAGTTTTCAGCCTTATTTTTAATAACCCTGCTCCGCTAAAAAGGCGAGGCTAATCTCCGGCGCAGGGGTTGCGGGTTGGGGCAGGCGGAGCAAATTATCCACGTATTTCCCTAAAATATCCCCTTCCAAATTAACGGCGTCCCCCGGTCGTAAATATTGTAAGTTCGTGTTGGCGTAGGTATGGGGAATCACCGCCACCCGAAAACTGAGGCTCTCCGGCGCCCAATGGGCCACAGTGAGGCTAATACCGTTGACGGCGATACTGCCCTTGGGAACGAGGTAACGGGCGACGGGATTATGGGGTGAATCGAGGTTAAAGGTCAATTCCCAAGACTGAGCCGTCTTTTCTGCGGCTACCAGAGCGCCGATTCCGTCCACGTGGCCGGTGACAAAATGTCCCCCCAGTTTATCCCCCACCCGCAGGGACGGCTCCAGGTTGGCGGGACGTTGATTTTGGCTGGTTTGGGCCAAAGCGCTCCGGGCCAAGGTTTCCGGGGAAACGGTCACAATAAAACCCTCCTTTTCTCGGGTCTCCACCGTGAGGCAGACGCCGTCCACGGCGATACTGTCCCCCAAGGCAATGTCCCGACCCCACTCCGGCGCCGACGGCTCCCAAAAACGCACTCGCAGGCGATCCGCCCCGAGGGGAGCGATTTGTCCGAGTCCTTGCACAAGTCCGGTGAACACAGTTCCGGGCTTACTCTTTAATCATGCTGGCGTAGAGGCGCCGAACCTGGGAGAGCAATTTCTCCAGGGGCGTTTGGCTCGTCTCCAGCGCCGGATCGAGGGTTTGAACTGCGGTCAGGAGTTTCGCTTCTTGAGTTTGAATATCGCCGTCGCTGTAGAGCAGACCGCTGAGGGCTTCCAAAAGTTCTTGGTAATCGGCTTCCCGGGGA
>JBKCES010000120.1:0-9979 GCA_046304295.1 Cyanobacteriota bacterium
ATGTCCTTGATTCCGTCTTTTCTCTCCTTGCCAATACTGATAAATTAAAAGATGCTCGATTAATCGCATACATAGACTTTCTAACTTTCGTCTATCCCGCCGACTCAAATCGATTACCTCCTCAATTAAATTTTCCCAATCTAAAACGTCCAAATCCCGGCGCTGCAGTTGGCTCACCGTTTCCAGTACCCAAAGATTGTAATCCGTCTCGTAGAGCGATTTATCTATTTTTCGGAGTTCAGTGACCATGATTTATCCAAATCGTTAAGTTTACGGGTGTTTACTCCCCATATTCCGCCCAAAAAGCCGCAAAATCCCTTAAGGCTTCTCCGGTTTCCGGGGAATTCCCAAGCCGATGTTGTATTTCAAGAACAATCCATCGATTTTGGACTCTAGCTCGGCGAGCTGCTCGTTGTCTTTCTTGATCTGCTCGGTCTCGTTCTTGATTCGCTTGGTCTCGCTCCTCAACCGCTCTTTCTCTATCCTCAACTCGACGATTTCTCTCTCGGTTTCCAGCGTGCCACTCAAGGCCGAGATTAGCCAGTAGAGATGCCGTCGCCAAACCGAAAACCAGGAGACTCCATTCAACGATGGTAAATCGGAAGACGGGGAAGGGGATGCTTTCTGAGTCGCCATAGAACCTCAACAGCGCCGCCACTGCGTACAAAAACGTCGTCAGCGACTTGGGTAACAATTTCAATAGACTTATCATAGCTAAATTCCGACAATCGGCGCTTAATCCTCCGCAGGATCGGGGAACCAAGCCTCCTCTAAAGCCCGCTCTAGATCCAAGATGCAATCTTGAGTAAAAATACTACGAGATAAACCAGATTTTTGGCTCAAAATCTCAGCCGCATCGCCATAAACCTCCAGAAAAATTTCGTCCAAGTAGGGACTTAGACTGGGGCTATCCTTTAATAAGCGCCGAATTTGAATCCGAAAATTGACAATTTCCCCCTTCCAATGATTTTCATTGCGCTCCCTTTCAGAGCGCCAATAAGCTATTTTTAATAAATGTTCAATTAATCGAGTTAATAAACTTGCTAACTTGCGCTTATCCCGCCGACTCAAAGCCGCCACCTCCTCAATTAAATTTTCCCAATCTAAAGCATCTAAATCCCGGCGCTGGAGTTTATCGACCGTTTCCAGCACCCAGAGATTATAGTCCATCTCGTAGAGAGATTTATCTATTTTTCGGAGTTCAGCGACCATAATTTCCCTAAATCGTTAAGTTTGCGCGTGTTTACTCCCCATATTCCGCCAAAAAAGCCGCAAAATCCCTTAAGGCTTCTCCGGTTTCCGGGGAATTTCTAAACCGATGTTGTATTTCAAGAACAATCCATCGATTTTGGACTCTAGCACGGCGAGCCGCTCGTTGTCTTTCTTGATCTGCTCGGTCTCGTTCTCGACTCGCTCTTTCTCTATCCTCAACTCGACGATTTCTCTCTCGGTTTCCAGCGTGCCACTCAAGGCCGAGATTAGCCAGTAGAGACGCCGTCGCCAAACCGAAAACCAGGAGACTCCATTCAACGATGGTAAATCGGAAGACGGGGAAGGGGATGCTTTCTGAGTCGCCATAGAACCTCAACAGCGCCGCCACCGCGTACAAAAACGTCGTCAGCGACTTGGGTAACAATTTCAATAGACTTATTCATAGCTAAATTCCGACAATCGGCGCTTAATCCTCCGGGATCTCGGGAAACCACGCCTCGTCTAAAACCTGCTCCAGAGAACCAATTGGCGCTGGCGGAAAATGCTCTAAAGATAGTTGGGATCGATCGCTGACAATTTCTCGACTGTCTTGATAACACTCAGGAAAGATGTCTTGCAAATAGACCCATAAACTGGGACTATCCCTCAGAAGTCTCTTAATTTGTTTCCGAAAATTGCGAATTTCTCCCTGCCAGTGCCCTTGATTCTGCTCCCTAGCGGAGTTCCAGTACCCTAACTTCAACAAATGCTCTAGAAGCCTCATCAACAAACTCTCTAGCTTGTGTTTATCCCGACGACTCAAATCTATCACCTCTTCAATTAAATTCTCCCAATCTAAAACCTCCAAATCCCGGCGCTGAAGTTGGCTTACCGTCTCCAGCACCCAGAGATTATAGTCCATGTCGTAGAGCGTTTTGTCTATTTTTCGGAGTTCAGCACCCATAGCGTACCTCGCATCGTTAAGATCAATTGATTTTTATTCCCCATACTCGTCAAGAAAAATGCAGAAATCTCTCAAGGCTGATCGGGTTTCTGAGGAATTTTCAAACCGATGTTGTATTTCAAGAATAATCCATCGATTTTGGATTCTAGCTCGGCGAGCCGCTCGTTCTCTTTCTGCAAAATTTTCAGCCTCAGCTCTGACTCGTGCTTCCTCAGCTCGTCTTCTTTCCTCATTTGCTCTTTCTGACTCCTCAGCTCGGCGATCCGCTTCTCGGTTTCCAGCGTACCACTCAAGGCCGAGATTAACCAGTAGAGACGCCGTCGCAAAACCGAAAACCAGGAGACTCCATTCAACGATGGTAAATCGGAAGACGGGGAAGGGGATGCTTTCTGAGTCGCCATAGAACCTCAACAGCGCCGCCACCGCATACAAAAACGTCGTCAGCGACTTGGGTAACAATTTCAATAGACTTATCATAGCTAAATTCCGACAATCGGCGCTTAATCCTCCGCAGGATCGGGAAACCAATCTTCATTCAAAACGCGCTCCAGATCTGCTATGGGAGCGGAAGGAAAAACACTTAGAGGCAATTGAGACCGATCCGCCGCTAAGCAGCGCCCCTTCTCATAACAGTCGCTCAGCTCCTCTGCTAAATAAGGCTTCAAGCTAGGGCTATCCGCTAACTCTAACTGAATCAGTTGTCTAAAATTGCGAATCTCCCCCTCCCAATGCCCTTTATTTCGTAAATATTCCGAAGACCAGTATCGAAGCTTCAGTAGATGCTCAAACAGCTTAATCAACAAGCTTTTAAGTTTCTTCTTATCCCGCCGACTCAAAGCCTCCACCTCCTCAATTAAGTTTTCCCAATCCAATGCGCCCAATTCCCGGCGCCGGAGTTTATCGACCGTTTCCAGCACCCAAAGATTGTAATCCGTCTCATAGAGCGATTTATCTATTTTTCGGAGTTCAGCGACCATGATTCACCTCACTTTTGTCGATTCTCAAGCGCCGACATAGTGCCCAATTATTTTGCATAGACCCCATTATAAAACAAGCACCGAAAAACCGAAACCTCCACCGGCACTTAGTCCTCCGCTGGCACTCTTCGAGAGAATGTAGATAAGACTCCCTTGACGGCACGTCACCTGACTAAAACCCATCAAGGAAACCAACGCTCGTCAAGCCACTGCTCCAAACCAAAGAGAGGCTGAGCTGGAAACACATCAAGAGGAAGCTGGCTATGCTTCGCCGCCAAATCCCGTCCGTCCTCGTAACATCCAGGGGATTTCTCCTAAAGATAATGATTCAAACTCGGACTATCCTCCAAAATTCGTTTAATTTGTTTACGAAAATTAGCAATTTCCCTCTGCTAATGTCCTTGATTCCGTCCTTTCTCTCCTTGCCAATACTGATAAATTAAAAAATGCTCGATTAATCGCATACATAGACTTTTTAACTTTCGTCTATCCCGCCCAGGGTAAGCACATCTCAGAAAGTAGCTATTTATACAAATAAATATAGCAGGCCTAAGTGAATCACGAACAGGCTCCGATTTGCTCCCCCCTTTCCAAGGGGGGTTGGGGGGGATCATCACTTGATTGCGTTCACCACCCATTTAGGCCTGCTATATCGTAATTGTTACCTCTCTTATCCTCTCCTAGGAAACCCACCAAATGTGGGTCTAAGGGCCTGTTAAGCGCCGACCCTGACGATCCACCACTATAATGTCCCATTGCCCGTCCTTCGCCACTTCAAAGGCCAGCCGTTGACCGTCGGCGCTGAGGGTCGGACGCCGGGTTTCCCCTAGAACGTCGGCGGTTAAATTGCGCTTTTGTTGGGTCTGGCGGTCGTAGAGATAAATGTCGGTTTTGCCCTGACGGCTGAGGCTAAAGGCCAGATAGCGCCCATCAGCGGAAATACTGGGATGGGAAACCACTTCGTCTAGGGCGTTTAACCCCGGTAGGGTTTCCAGCGTCCGGGTCTGGATATTAAACACATAGACCCCCTGATAGCCGTTGCGGTCGGAAACAAAGGTCAAAAAGGGCGGCGCTAACTGGGGAGAGTTTTCTTCGGCGGGGCTGTTTAAACTGCGTCCGCCCCGGTCAAAGGGAAAATTGAGATAGCGGGGATAGCCGCCGCAGGCCGTCAGGCTGAGGGAAATGAAGCTGAGCGCGACCCAGAGCCGTCTCCTAGGCATGAGAAAACGAATTGACTTTTAGAAAACAAAGCAGTCCTTGCATCCTAGCGGAAACCGCACGCCCAGCGCCGGAATGTGAAGAAAGTTAACTAAATCTAAAGCTTGATTACAAAAAACGGGGTTTCGGCGCCGTTTCCTCTGGGGGAATGGTAGCTTGGGGGACATTGCTTTTTTTTACAGTCCATTTTTTAACGCCCTCTTTTATTATCGCCATGTATAACCAACAACCCCAAAAAGATTTAGTCAGTGCCGCCCTAACCGCCGCCCTTGGCGCGGGGATTGTCACCACCTTTGCCGTGGGTCAGGGACAACATCCGGCCCAAGGGTTAATCATCACGGCACTGGCGGCGCTTCTAGGAGTGGTCTGCTACCACTGGGATTTGTTTTAGGGAGAAATAACGAAAGGGGCGGTTCGGTTCTGCCCCCCTTGGCCGCGGAAAAAAGTTTGTTACAGTAAACCCACAGCCCTTCAGCCCAGAAACCCTGGCCGACTCGTAAGGGTATCCTCGGATTAAAACGCTCAGCGCCAAGGAGATCAGCCGTGAACCCAGAAGCCAACAGACCTCAGAATTTTTTTAGCCCAACGGACTCTGGCAACAGCGAGAGTCTTTGGGACTATGTCCAGACCCTGAGCCAGGAAACCATCGCCCAACTGTCCCGCCCCGAGTCCCCGGAGGTGTTTCAGGTGATGGAGCGCAATATCATCGGCTTGTTGGGGAATTTACCCCCGGAACAGTTTGGCGTCACCATCAGCACCAGTCGGGAGAGCCTCGGGCGTCTCCTAGCCTCCGCCATGATGAGCGGCTATTTTCTCCGCAACGCCGAACAGCGCCTAGGGTTTGAGCAGACCCTACAGATTGCCAGTGGGGCTAGCGAGGATTAAAGCCTTACCGAAGGAATTTCTCTGGGAGTCCCTGTTAGTTTGGTACCGAACCGAGGGGCGTAAGTTACCCTGGCGAGAAACGACCGATCCCTACGCTATCTGGGTTTCGGAGATGATGCTCCAGCAGACCCAGGTGAAAACCGTTTTACCCTACTACCGGCGCTGGTTGACTCGGTTTCCCACTTTGTCCGACTTAGCCCAGGCGGACTTGGAGTCTGTTCTCAAAGTCTGGGAAGGACTGGGCTACTACGCCCGGGCCCGCCATCTCCATCGGGCCGCTCAGATTCTTGAACAAGACTATGGCGGCGTTTTTCCTCAAACCCTAGAGGCGGCGCTGAAACTACCCGGTATCGGCCGGAGCACCGCGGGGGGTATCCTCAGTTCAGCTTTTAATCTGCCGGTTCCCATTCTCGACGGCAATGTTAAGCGAGTTTTCGCCCGTTTAATGGCCCTCCCCGTTCCTCCCCAAAAGGCCTTGTCCCAACTGTGGGATCTTTCAGAAACCCTACTCGCGCCCCAAGCGCCGAAGGACTGGAACCAGGCACTTATGGATCTGGGGTCGCTGGTCTGTATCCGGCGCCGGCCCCTCTGCGGAGATTGTCCCTGGTCTGCCCTTTGTTTAGCCTACGCCCAGGGATTACAACATCAACTGCCTAAAACCATGACTAAAGCGCCTTTACCCCACAAACGCATCGGCGTCGCCGTGATTGTTAAAGAAAACCAGCGATTTTTGGTAGATCGGCGCCCGCCCCAGGGCTTACTGGGGGGACTCTGGGAATTTCCGGGGGGCAAAATCGAGGCCGGGGAAACCGTCCCGGATTGTATTGTCCGAGAAATCCGGGAGGAGCTGGCACTGGAGATTGAGGTCGGGGAAGAACTCATTGTCCTTGACCACGCCTACACCCATTTTCGCGTCACCCTCTACGTCCACCTCTGCGGCTATTTGGGAGGAGAACCCCAGGCGCTGGCCTGCGAGGAAGTCCGTTGGGTCAGTTTAGAGGAATTAGCAACCCTGCCCTTCCCCGCGGCCAATCAAAAAATCATCGACGCCCTCCGTCGGCGCTTTAGCCAAGAGACAGGAACAGCGCCGGGACTTTCAGGCTAGAGCGTTCTTGGTTAGAATAAAGGGCTAAACATTAACCGTCGATTAAGCATCCGATTCGCGACTATGACCAGCGCCCCGAGCCAATCCCCCGAGTCCGCTCCCCCGTCCTTAACCGCGGAAGAAGCTTTCCAGCAGGGGATGGAACGCTACGAAGCCGGGGAAGCTCCCCAGACCCTCATCCCTTGGTTTAAGGACATTTGCGACCGAGCGCCGAAAAACGCCACGGCTTGGAGTTGTCTGGCTTGGCTCTATCTGCTGGCGGACCGGCCCTCCCCGGCGCTGAAGGCGGCCCAGCGAGCGGTTAAGATCGACGCCAAGCATCCCCAGGCTCAGGTTAACCTGGCGCTGTCCATGCTAGCGGCGAAACGCTCCGGGGTGCGTCCCCACGTAGAGCTGGCGGCCCAAATTATGTCTCTAGACCAGGAGTTAGCCAAGATCGTGCTGGAGAGTTTGGAGGAAGGTCTGCAACGGAAACCGGATTGGGAGGACGCCAAACGGGTGCAGAAATGGCTTTTGGGATAATTCCGGCGCTTTTGCAACCTTGATTGCAGTCCGCCTCAAAACAATGGCGGTAAGATGCGAAAATCATCCCTCAGTTGCAATAGCAGGTCTATGTACGAGAAACTTCAGCCCCCCGGCGCCGGCTCTAAAATTACCTTTGCGGACGGCAAACCCCAGGTTCCCAACGATCCGATTATTCCCTTCATCCGGGGAGACGGCACAGGGGTGGATATTTGGCCTGCGACCCAAAAAGTCCTCGACGCGGCGGTGGCCCAGGCCTACGGGGGCGAGCGCCAAATCCATTGGTTTAAAGTTTACGCCGGGGACGAAGCCTGCGACCTCTACGGCACCTATCAGTATTTGCCGGAAGACACCCTCAAGGCCATCGGCGAATACGGCGTCGCCATTAAAGGCCCCCTGACCACCCCCATCGGTGGCGGCATTCGCTCCTTAAATGTGGCCCTGCGGCAAATTTTTGACCTCTACGCCTGCGTCCGTCCCTGTCGCTATTATCCCGGCACGCCCTCTCCCCACAAATCCCCCGAAAAGCTGGACGTGATCGTCTATCGAGAGAATACGGAGGATATTTACCTGGGCATTGAATGGAAGCAGGGCGCCCCCATCGCCGACCAATTAATTCACTTGCTGAATACGGAACTGATTCCCGCCACCCCGGAGCACGGTAAAAAACAAATTCCCCTGGACTCGGGCATCGGCATTAAACCCATTAGTAAAACTGGCTCCCAGCGCCTAGTGCGGCGGGCTATCCAACACGCCCTCAAGTTGCCCCCGGCGAAACAACAGGTGACCTTGGTTCATAAAGGCAACATTATGAAATACACCGAAGGCGCTTTCCGGGATTGGGGCTATGAATTAGCGACCACGGAATTTCGGGCCGAGTGCGTGACGGAGCGTGAGTCCTGGATTTTGGATAATCAAGACCGGAACCCCGATCTATCCCTAGAAGACAACGCCCGCAAAATCGAGCCGGGTTACGACGCCCTGACGGAGGAAAAAAAAGCAGCGGTCCGGGCCGAAGTGGAGGCGGTTTTAACCCAGATCGGCGCTAGCCACGGTCAGGGGCAATGGAAAAGCAAAATTATGGTCAACGACCGCATCGCCGATAGTATTTTCCAACAAATTCAAACCCGCCCCGACGAGTATTCCATCCTCGCAACCATGAACCTCAACGGCGACTACCTCTCCGACGCCGCCGCGGCCATTGTCGGCGGTCTGGGCATGGGCCCCGGCGCCAATATTGGCGACCGAGCGGCTATTTTTGAAGCCACCCACGGCACGGCGCCGAAACACGCAGGCTTAGACCGAATTAACCCCGGCTCCGTGATTCTTTCCGGGGTGATGATGTTGGAATTTCTGGGCTGGCAGGAGGCGGCGGATCTGATTAAAAAAGGGATCGGCGCCGCCATCGCCAATCGGGAGGTCACCTACGATCTTGCTCGTTTAATGGAACCCCCCGTCAATCCGCCCCTCAAGTGTTCCGCCTTTGCCCAGGCGATTATCGACCATTTTGGCGATTAAGCGCCGAACACTTGGGTCAGCCGCGCCATCGCTTCCGTCACCTTTTCCCGACTGTTAAAGGCGGAAATGCGGAAATAACCTTCCCCAGCAGCACCGAAGCCGGAGCCATCGGAGACACAAATTTCCTCGGCGCTGATGGCGCCCCCCCGGCTTTGGAAATCCTGCTGAGCGATTTTTTCCCGGAGCCAGCCATAACCCTGCTCGGGGCCGTAGCCCTTAAAGGTGTCCCATTTCCTCCACGGCGCTGATCATGGCTTGGCGACAGGCCAGGGGTAAGGGTTCGGTGACATCGCCAATGCCCAGGCGAATAATATCGGCTCCGGGGTGTGTATCGGCGAAAACCTTGACCCGGCGGGCGATTTCCGGGAAGAGATAACCGGCTTTGAGTTTGAGGTAATGGTGATTGAGGATAGCCATGGAGGACGAAAACAAGAAAGTCTGAAATAAACAGTTTGCCATCTTCCCGCCCCAAAAGGATGTTTCAACAGGGTCTACCCCTCCGGTTTGATCCCCCCTAGCCCTCCTTGGCAGGCTACCGTGTATACAGATCTCGATGCGCTCACCAACAGAATGGCGGGATGAGGCGAGGAATCGGGATTATCTTTAGTAATGGCTAAAGGTGTATACATGGTAGCTTTGGGGGGAGTGCTCACTGAAGTCTATCTGCTGTTTACTTAGGCCCGCTATAGAATGCCGCTAAAGTTTAGGAAACCAAGTCTCTGACAAGACATGATCGGCGCTCCAGGGGCAGTGCTCGGGAAATTGGTCGTAAGGGATAGCGGTCTCTTTGGTCGCTAAATCCCGCGCGTCGGCCCAGACATCAGACCACCACTCGGGATCGTCTAAGCAAGTTTTGAGACTGGGCGTTTTTTTGAGGCGATGTTTAAGGCGCTCTCTTTGAGTCCGAATGGTCGCTTGCCAACTCGATCCTTGACGGGCGGGTTGGTATTGCCATTTGAGCAAATGACAGAGTAAGACAGCCATTCGACTGGCGAGTTCTCGTTGTTCGCTCTTGCCCACGTCTTCTATTTCCTCCGCAATATGCTCTAGGTCAAGCAAGTCAAATTGCTTATTGCGCAGGAGACTGGCTTGTTCGTTAGCCCAGGCGATAATATCCTGATCATAAAGCCCCGGTAGGGGATTGTTATTCATGTTGTAGCTCCTTTTTAGGACTTTTAGTCTTGGCTGTAAATCAAATTTTAGGCTCTTTTGGGTTTACTATGCTTGACAAAAAAGCGTTTTATGCAGTGGAGCAGATTTCAGTGGGGCCTTGCCTCAAAATGTAATCTTTGTTACAAAACCATGTGCGAACCTCAAGACCCAAATTTTATTTAATTAAAAGCATTTTGAATGGGGATGAGAGTCTAAAGACCAATTTGACCATTCTTCTAAAATCGAAGCAATTCGATCGATCTGATAACTTATTCTTTTATCTATTTCTCCAAAAGTGTAGTCCCTATCAAAGAAATGCTCTACCAAATTTTTAAAATTAGGATCACTAGAAAAATGAGACTCAGATGTTGTTTCGATCTTGTAGTGTACTAAAATATTTCTCAGTTCTTTTTTTGATTGAATTATTTTCAAATCCTTGTCTTTAAG
>JBKCES010000121.1:0-8363 GCA_046304295.1 Cyanobacteriota bacterium
GTTGAGCTAAAGGAGTGGGAGTAACCATGAGAAGCGAAGTGGATATTGTCTGGGAAAGAATCCCCCTTGGGAAGTGGGACGTTAAATCTGGTTCCCCCCTTACAAAGGCTACGGTGTGTACACAAGCGCCGAGATCCCCCCAAGCCCCCCCTGGAAAGGGGGGAAAAAATCTCAAAGTCCCCCGTGTAAAGGGGGATTTAGGGGGATCAAACCCAAAATTTAGGTCTTTAGCCAAGATCTGCGTACACCGTAGCTTACAAAGGGGGGATAAACCTGAGTCTAACCCACCGTTTGCGGCGCCGCGGGGGCGGGTTGGGCCGGTTGACCGTTGCTATGACCGTTGCCCTGGGGCGGCGCTTCTAGATGGCGATTAGCCAAATATTGGTACATCGCCCAACGGGTGGTGACATCCTCCTGGGCCAGTTTCATCAAGGCCTTAGACTCTTCCGGTTTACTGCGGGCCAGCATGGCGAAACGGTTCTCCGAGTACATGGTTTTTTCTACCGGCACCTTGGGAGAGCGCATATCCAGTTGCAGGGGATTTTTCCCTTCCGCAATTAAATCGGGGTGGTAGCGGTAGAGGAGCCAGCGCCCGCTGTCCACCAGTTCTTTTTGGTGGTTCATGGCGGTGGCCATGTTGATGCCGTGGGCGATGCAGTGGGAATAGGCGATGATCAGGGAGACTCCGGGATAGGCTTCGGCTTCGAGGAAGGCCCGGATCGTCTGCTCATTTTTAGCGCCCATGGCGATGCTGGCCACATAAACATTGCCGTAGGTCATGGCCATCAGCCCCAGATCCTTTTTAGGAGAGGGTTTACCCCCGGCGGCGAACTTGGCCACGGCGCCGCGGGGCGTGGCTTTAGAGGCTTGACCGCCGGTGTTGGAATAGACTTCGGTGTCCATCACCAAAATATTGACGTTGCGCCCGCTGGCGAGAACGTGATCCAAACCGCCGAAACCAATGTCGTAGGCCCAGCCGTCGCCCCCCACAATCCAGACGCTTTTTTTGACCAGATAGTCCACTAAGGACTGGAGCATGGCGATTTTGGCCCGCTGAGTTTCATCCTGGGTGTGAGCCAGTTCCCCGAGGCGCTGTTTAACCACCTCCACCCATTGCCGTTGCTCGAAAATATCGGCTTCGGTGGTTTGGGCGTTGTCGATAATGTCGGAGACTAAACTTTCGCCAATTTCCGGCGCTAGGGACTTGAGCAATTCAGCGGCAAATTCCGCCTGCTTATCAATGGAGACCCGGAAGCCCAGCCCAAATTCGGCGTTGTCTTCAAAGAGGGAGTTGGACCAGGTGGGGCCGCGACCTTCGGCGTTAGTCGTCCAGGGCGTGGTGGGCAGGTTGCCGCCGTAGATGGAAGAGCACCCCGTGGCGTTAGCCACCAACATCCGGTCGCCAAAGAGTTGACTCACCAATTTGACATAGGGCGTTTCCCCGCATCCCGCACAAGCGCCGGAAAATTCAAAGAGGGGTTCCTGCATTTGTTGGTGGCTGATTTTATTCAGGTTCAGCGCCGAACGGTCAGGGTTGGGCAGATCCAGGAAAAAGTCCCAGTTTTCCCGCTCCGCTTCCCGGAGGGGCAGTTGGGGAGCCATATTAATGGCCCGCAGACGGGGTTGGGATTTATTTTTGGCCGGGCAGACGTCCACGCAGAGGGCGCAACCGGTGCAATCTTCCGGGGCCACCTGAATGGTGAATTTGAGATCCCGCCAGTCGTGATCCTTGGCGGCGGCGCTTTTGAAGGTTTCCGGCGCCTGGGCAAGATTGTCTTCCCCGTAGACCTTGCCCCGAATCACCCCGTGGGGACAGACCAACACGCATTTGCCGCACTGGACGCAGACGTCTGGATCCCAAACGGGAATCTCATGACCCACATTGCGTTTTTCCCACTTGGTGGTGCCGGTGGGAAAGGTGCCGTCGCAGGGCAAGGCACTCACCGGTAGCTCGTCTCCCCGGCGGGCCATAATTTTTCCTAAAACGTCCCGCACAAAGGCCGGCGCCGCGTCGGGAATGGGGGAGGCGATTTCCGGCGCTTCGGGGTCAACGGTAGCAGGGACGGACACCTCGTAGAGGTGGGCCAGCGACGCATCCACGGCCTTGATATTCATAGCCACGATTTCCTCGCCCTTTTTGCCGTAGCTCTTGCGGATGGATTTTTTAATCTGCTCAATGGCTTCCTCCCGCGGGAGAACCCCGGATAAGGCGAAGAAACAGACCTGCATCACCGTGTTAATTCGTCCCCCCATGCCGGCTTCCCGGGCCACCTGGTAGGCGTTGATGGTGTAGACCTTTAACCCCTTGGCAATGATTTGGGTCTGGAGAGGGCGGGGCAGTTGTCCCCAGATTTCCTCGGCGCCGTAGGGGCTATTAAACAGTAGGGTCGCGCCAGGCACCGCAGGAGAAACCAAATCGAATTGCTCGATAAACTCCCACTGGTGACAGGCGATAAAATTGGCCTGGTCAATTAAATAGGTGGAGTGGATGGGGTCGGGGCCAAAGCGTAGGTGGGAAACGGTGACGGAGCCGGATTTTTTGGAATCGTAAACAAAGTAAGCCTGGGCGTAGTTGTTGGTGTCTTCGCCAATAATTTTGATGGAGTTTTTATTGGCGCCGACGGTGCCATCGGAGCCTAGCCCGAAGAAGATGGCCCGCACCACGTTAACTGGCTCGGTGGAGAAACTGGGGTCATAGGTCAGGCTGGTATGGGTGACGTCGTCGATAATGCCGATGGTGAAATGATTTTTGGGCTTAGCCAGCGCCAAATTATCAAAGATCCCCTTAATCATGGCCGGGGTAAATTCCTTGGAGGAGAGACCGTAGCGCCCGCCGATGATTTGGGGCAGGGTTCCCCCCTGTTCCACAAAGGCCGTCACCACATCGAGGTAAAGGGGTTCTCCCGGCGCGCCGGGTTCTTTGGTGCGGTCGAGAACGGCGATTTTTTTCGTGGTGGTGGGGAAAGCCGCGATTAAGCGAGCGCCGTCAAAGGGGCGATAGAGCCGGACTTTTAAGACCCCCACTTTTTCGCCCTGGGCCTGAAGCGCCGCCACGGTTTCCTGGGCTGTTTCGCAACCGGATCCCATCAGCACAATCACCCGTTCCGCCTGGGGATCGCCGTAGTATTCGTACAACTGATAGCGGCGCCCTGTTAACGTCCCAAATTCGGCCATCAGGCGCTCCGTGGCCTCCACGTAGCGGTCGTAGAAGGGATTTACCGTTTCCCTGGCTTGGAAATAGACATCCGGGTTCTGGGCCGTGCCCCGCAGAACCGGCCGGTCCGGGGTCATGGCCCGTTGCCGGTGGGCGAGGACAAATTCGTCTTTAATGAGAACTTTCAGATCCGCGTCGCTCAAAAGCTCCACCTTTTGCACTTCGTGGGAGGTGCGGAAACCGTCGAAAAAGTGGAGGGTGGGAATGCGGGTCTCTAGGCTAGCCGCCGTGGCGATCAGAGCGAAATCCTGGGCCTCCTGCACGGAAGCGGAAGCCAGCAGGGCGAAGCCGGTATTGCGGGCCGCCATGACGTCGCTGTGGTCGCCGAAAATGGATAACCCCTGAGCCGCCAAAGAGCGGGCCGCCACGTGAATCACCGCCGCCGTCAGCTCCCCGGCGATTTTGTAGAGGTTGGGGAGCATCAACATCAACCCCTGGGAAGCGGTAAAGGTGGTGGTTAAGGCCCCCGTTTGCAAAGCGCCGTGGACGGCGCCGGCGGCGCCGCCTTCGCTCTGCATTTCCACCACCGCGGGGAGCGTTGCCCAAAGGTTGGGTCGCCCTTCCGAAGCCCAGGCGTCGGCCCATTCCCCCATGGGAGACGAGGGCGTAATGGGATAGATGGCGATGACTTCGCTGAGGCGATAAGCGACCCGGGCGACGGCTTCATTTCCGTCAAGGGTGGCGTGGGTTACAGTTCTCATGGTCTCCTCTCAGAGCTAGGAATAGCGGATAAAGAAGCAGGTATTTTTACCTAAAAAATGTATTTAATTGCCGTTAAGGACATTGCCCAAGGAATGTTAAGTTCAACCATCGCCGGGGTTAGGTCAAATTGAGCGACTAAAACAACTAAAAAGTTGCTTTAAGGCTTTCAGGATCAACCCAGGGAGACGGCAGAAAACTTCGGGGAATGGACAACAAAGGGAAGCGCCGAAGTCTGGCGAGACCTGCGTCTCGGGCGGTAGGCGCGACGGGCGAACGGGTTGGGGTTAAGAATTAGGAGCAGATGGTTTCCTCAAATAGAAGACGGCGCCGTTACCTCCATCTTTAGCGTAGTTTCCTAGGTTTGGATCCCCTTTGTTGCAGTTTTGTAATCATGTGAAGATATATTACGAAAATTGCCCGGAGCGAGTAGAATCGTCTCGCCGTTATACTGAAATCTCTCTGGTCTCGCCCCCGCCCAACCGCCATGATTACCAGCGCCGAAGCTCCTCTAGAAATCCTTTACCCCAGTTCCGATAGAGAACTCTTGGCTGAAACTCAACGACATGTTCTTGCGATCTTGATAACCTTGGCGCTCCTACGCCTTTATCTCCAAGACCGACCCGCCGTCGTTTTCGCCGACCAATTTTTTTACTATCGGGAAGGTCAACCCAAGGCCCGGGTGGCCCCGGACGTGATGGTCATTTTTGACATCCCCCAACGCCTGTACGATAACTACAAGCTCTGGGAAGGAAAACAAACCCCTGCCATTATTTTTGAGGTCACTTCCGCAGGGACAAAGGAGACGGATTGGGGTTTCAAGAAGGCGCTGTACGAACAACTGGGGGTTTTAGAGTATTGGCTGTTTGACCCCTACGGAGAATGGATTCCCGAACAACTGCGGGGTTATCGTCTCGACGGGGCGGGGTGCTATCAACCGATTCCCGAGCGGCTCAGTCAAGTCTTGGGATTAAGCCTCCAGCCGGAGGATTATCTAATCGGGTTTTACCGTCTCGATACCGGCGAAAAACTGCTCACCCCGGAAGAACTCTCCCAGGCGGTTCAGGCGGCCAACCGACGAGCGGAAGAACTCACTCAAGCCGTCGAGGCGGCCAACCAGCGGGCGGCCAAGGGCCGAGCGCCTAGCGGCCCGGTTAAAAGAATTAGGCCTAGAGGAGTAAAGAGTCCCATTCGTAAACGCTCAAAATTAGCGAACTCATAGACTTGACGGTTAGTTACCTTGAGACTATTCAACTGTTCCCGAGCAACGCCTGGGCCTGACGAATCAGTTCCCGATAGGGGGATTGGGTTAAATTCACCCGTTGGGCGCTTTGCCGATCGGCGCCGAGTAGCCCCGCCTCAGCGCCGGATTGGACGGAAAGCACAAGTCCCCGGTCGTTTTGCAGACGCAGTTCCTCCTTTTGGGGGTTGAAACTGTAGCGGTAGCGGCGCCCCTGAAACTGAAATTCTCCCCCCTGGAGCGGCGGACGAACGCCCGCTAGATTTAACTGCAAGGTCGTTTCTCCCCGGTAGGTGTTGGCTTCCAACTGGTAGGCGACATCCAGGGGAGAGGGGAGGGGAAAATAATCGCCCCAGCGCCAAGCCACGGCTTTAAATTGAACCGTATCGGCGGGATTCGCTAGGGTGAGTCGCAGATGGCGCCGGTCTTTGCCCACCCGTTGTTGTTCCTTGATGCGGATATTGCGGGACCAAAAAACCGGCGCTGGGTTGCCCATACCCCAGGGCTGGAGCGTCTCCATTTGGGCCAGGAGGTCGAAGGTGAGTTCCTGAAACTGGGCCTCGCCGTCAATTTTGAGCAAGGGCTTGAGGTGTTCCGGCTCTAGACAGCGCCGGGCAAATTCCCCCAAACGGCGCTTAAATTCCTCTAGGCGCTCCGCAGGTAAGGTAAAGCCCCCGGCGGCGGGATGGCCGCCAAATTTAGTAAACAAATCCTGACAAAAGACCAGTGCCTCAAAGACGTTGAATTCATCGATACTCCGGGCCGAGCCGCGAATCCATCGTCCTTCGTCCTCCGTGGTGGCGATAAAGACCGGTGCTCCGTAGCGCTCCACCAGACGGGAAGCCACAATACCGATGACCCCATGATGCCAGCCGGGATGAACCACCACTAAAACCCGTTCCTGGTGCCAAGGGATGGGGGTGTCTTCGATGAGGATCACGGCTTCCCGTTCGATCTGGTCGCAGAGTTCCTGGCGCTGTTTATTCACCGCTTCGCAAATCAGCGCCCGTTCTAAAGCGGCGCCTAGGTCTTCGGTGGTGAGCAGTTCGATCACCGTCTGGGGATCGCCAATGCGGCCCATGGCGTTGATGCGGGGCCCGAGCTTAAAGCCAATGTCGTCGGGCTTCAGCGCCGTCTGTTGTTGATCCAGCCCCGCCACCTGAATCAGAGCTTGAACCCCGGGGATTTGGGACTGGGGCAAAAGTCGCAGGCCCCGCCGCAGCCAGCGCCGATTCACCCCCGTTAACTGCGCTAGATCGGCGATAGTGCCCAGAGTGCAGAGTTCCAGCAATTGCTCCGTCAAGCCCTCCAATTTGCCTAATTTTTGGGCGACGGTCACCGCCAAAATATAGGCCACCCCCACCCCCGCCAGACTGCGGTAAGGGGACTGGGGAGAGAGGAGTTTGGGGTTTAAAATGCCCTGGGCCGGGGGCAGTTTTTCCGGCAGATCATGGTGGTCGGTGACGATCACCTTCAGTCCCAACTCCACCGCCAGAGCGATGGGCCCGTAGGCGGCGATGCCATTGTCCACCGTCACAATTAAACCGATTCCCTCCTCGGCAAATTCCCGGACAATACGCTCGTTAATGCCGTAGCCGTCCTTCATGCGGCTGGGAATGGCGTACTCCGCCCGGGCGCCGAGGCGCTGGAAGGCTCTTAACAATAAAGCGGTGCTGGTCATGCCGTCCGCGTCGTAGTCGCCGCAAATAGCGATGCGCTCCCCGGCGCTAATCGCTTGGGCTAACAGCGCCGCGCTGGTTTCCAAATCTTGAAATTCCTGTTGGGGGCTGGGGAGGATTTGGCTTTCCGGCTGGCGGTAAATATGGGCCAGTTGGGGATTGAGGACTCCCCGGTTAATCAACACCTGGGCGAGTAGGGGCGGCAAACCCGTTTCTTGGCTAATGCGGGCGGTTAACTCTGGGTCAAGGGGGGCAATTTTCCAACGTTGTTGGGGGACGGCCATGGCGTTAAAAAATCTGTTGCCAGAGGCGCCAGCCCAGAACCCCCAGGGAGCCGAATAGCAGAGCCATACTACTGAGGGCGCTCACCCCAAAGCCCGGCCCCCGTTTTTCCGGCGCTTGATAGTAGCCCCAAGCATAGAGGATACGACCGAGCGCCCAAACCAAGCCTAAACCGGCGCCCCAGGGGGCGTTGACGTAGAGGGAAAAGAGCCAAAGCAGGGGTAAAAAGAAGACTAATTGCTCTAGGGTGTTTTGTTGAACCCGCAGAACCCGCTCAAAATTTTCGTTCCCCGCCATGGCCGGGGGCTTGATCCCGTACTGGAAGCGACTGCGGCCCACGTTGAGGGTCAGAACCCAGTAAATTAAGAGCACCAGCGCCGTGACAAAACTGGGATAGAGCAAATCGGGGGGAAGGGGAGTCATCGGGCCGGGGAAACAACAGTAGGGATCGTCCCCCATCATAGCGAAGCGGGAGACCTTGGAGGATATTTGGCAAGCCCCCCCAGCCTCCCCATTTTGGGGGGAGTTCGGAGCTTTTCTGAGTTCAAAGTCCCCCAGAATTGGGGGATTGTCCCACTGAGCAACGCCGAAGTGTAGGGGGCGAGATAAGGTTAATGGCACAACCAAAGACTTGTGTGTAAACCGTAGCCTCTGGAGGGGGGCAGGCGCCGCCTGACGGGGTGGTCAAGCCATCTAGTTACCCCAGCGCCGCTCCTTCCTCCGGTTCCCCTCCTTGGAGGGGTTAGGGGTGGGTCAAAGGGCTAGGAGAGTCTGGGACTCTCGCACAACACTCGAAAACCGAAATCGGTGAGACGGAAGCCGGGATTGAGGTAGTTACGATAAGCCGAACGGCAATCCCTCGGAGAGCCGTTCCAAGAACCGCCGCGTATTACCCTTGTTTGAGAATCGTTATCATTCCAAGGACTTCCATCGGTCGGCGCTTTTTGATAATTGTCATGCCATTGATCTTCGCACCATTCCCAGACATTGCCGTGCATATCGTAGAGTCCCCAGGGATTTGGCTTTTTTTGTCCGAGCGGATGTGTTTTATTCTTGTTATTCATTAAGCGATCAAAATAACCCTCTTGATTATTTTCCCAAATTTCTACTGTGTTCAGGATAGAATCCCCTGAGTTATCCCCGTACCAAGCGTAATCGCCTAGCTGATTTTCATTATCCCCAAAATAATAACGAGTTTGAGTTCCCGCTCGACAAGCGTATTCCCATTCCGCTTCGCTGGGCAACCGAT
>JBKCES010000122.1:0-24293 GCA_046304295.1 Cyanobacteriota bacterium
ATTTAAAAATGACTCGATTCTCAAACATAGCCTCAAGCAATGCGAGCGGGAAGCCATGCAGTTAATTGACTGCCAGTTAACCGTCACCACCATCTGTCCCGAAGCCCTCCGCATGGGTTGGCCCTCCACCCTTCCCAGCAACTGGGTCTGTAGTCGCTCCGTGGCGGAAAGCAAGGAGAAGCGCCTCGATTAAGGGGAGAAAAACCGGCGGGTCAGCCCATGGCTTTGGATTGTTGCAACCCCGACAGATCCACCCGGCCAAAATGAATGCTAAAGGCCAACTGCATGTTTTCCAAGGACTTGACCAACCAAGGCACCCCTTCCCGACTAAAGGATTCATAGTGATTAAACAAAATCGAGAATCTTTTTTCTAAATAGGGTTTGACCTTTTTACAGAAAAGGATAATTTTTAGTAATAGCCCCACGGTTTTAGTGACGCCAAGGTTGGTAATCAGATCGATAAAGACATAGTGATCCAACTGCTGGGGCCCCTCCACAATCAGGAAGTTAAGCAATTGGCTCGACGTGCGCATCATCAAAAATTCGCTCGGCGCTTGATGGTTACACTCGGGATAGGTGTTTTGAAACAACTGGAAGAGTTTTTTATTGAATTGTCCCTGACGATATTTGCCTTCCAAAGAATTAAGAATGTAGTCGTAGAGGTCGTCTTTAAAAGAGCCAAAGGTTTGGGTATGAACAATATGGTTGTTAAAGCTTTGAGACAGCGCCTTATAACTCTGTCCGCTTTCCACGGGGCCGACAAAATGCTTGAGGGATTTATTCAGTTCTTTGTCGCTTAAGAGGGTAGGGTTTTTAACGGTGCGAATGATCTCTGGGTCTGGGAGAATCAAGCCGGAGCGGGCCGTCTGGGCTAAACGAACTTTATAGGTAACATAACGAGAAAGGTTGAGTTCAAAGCGCCGCTCATTTTGAGCTTTGATTCGGCGCACGGTCTGGCGGTGCTCCTGACTACTGTCGTCCCCCATTAAACAATGATCGTAGAGGTAGGGATAACGGTTAATCAAGGTGCCCACGGAGGTGGATTGAGTAGAACCGGATTGCTTGTCGCTAATGACCGTCGCGATTCGTTTTAGCTTATTGTACTGCTCGCTCTGAGTAAAACCTTGCACCAACTGTCGCACTCGGCTCTGACCGGCGTAATGGCTACCGGCCCGGACGTTATCAAATAAATCCACCAGTTTGGGAATCTCCCGTTGGGTTTGGGGATTCATCTGCCAATGGTTGATGAGAATATGACAACACCGATTAAAAATATAGTCGAAATTACGGTCGGAGCCTTTCGCTTTGACTAGGCGCTCTAATCCCATAAACACTTCATAGTTCCGACATCCCCGTCCTTCAAAAAACAGCGAACGAAATTCGTCTAACGCCTGGGCGGGCGCCTCGTTCTGAACCATCCGGAGCAGGTAATCGTAAAGACCCTGTTCGTCCGTTGATTGTTTCTGAAAATGGGAGTTGGTTAACATTGGGGAACTATTCATGGAAACAGCCCTCCTTCTAGGATAAGCCGGGGAAGCTAGACTGAAAATAGGGTTGATCCGTAGAAGCCAAGAAGAGGAGCAAGTCCTCTCAATGGGGACGGAAATTGCGGAAAGAGATCATCAAGGGGTGATAGGATAGGGGTTATCCGAGGGAATGCTGGGGTTAGCCAGGGGGGACATCGTAATTTTTCCTTAAGGATAGAATACAATGTCGGGCTTGTATGTGATCGAGATCACAAGGTGAGGGGACACTTCCCTTAAGCAAGCGCCAGTATTTGCCACTAGAGGATTGTTGTGTTGCTCAACCTTAATTCCATGGTGTTGACTTTCAGCCTATCTCAAATCCGTGAAATCCTCGATTGTTCTCCTGTGGGACTGGGGGAAGATTCAGGAAAACTACGGGTGTCAGGGATTTGTACAGATTCTAGAGAAATTGAATCCGGTCAGTTATTCGTAGCCCTCAAGGGCGAAAATTTTGACGGTCATCGTTTTGTTCCCCAGGCGGCGGAGCGCGGAGCCTGGGGGATCGTGACGGAACGAGTCTGTCCCGACCTGTCCCTGCCTCAGTTTGTGGTTGCGGATGCCCTCGACGCCTATCAACGGTTGGCCCAGGCCTGGCGCCGGTCTTTGCCGGCGAAAATTATCGGCATTACGGGATCGGTGGGCAAAACCACTACTAAAGAATTAGTGGCTGCGGTTCTCGGTCATTTTGGTCAAGTCCATAAAACCCAAGCCAACTACAACAACGAAATCGGCGTGCCCAAGACCCTCCTGCAAATGACGGCGGAGCAGGACTACGGCGTAGTGGAAATGGCCATGCGGGGTCGGGGGTAAATTGCTTTATTAGCCCGAATCGCCGCGCCGAATATCGGCTTAATCACTAATGTGGGCGCCGCCCACATCGAGCGATTAGGATCCGAAGAAGCCATCGCCGAAGCCAAATGCGAACTGTTGAGGGAAATGCCGAAGGACAGCGTCGCCATTTTGAACCATGACAATCGGCGGTTGATCGAAACCGCCTCCCGGTTTTGGTCGGGGAAAACTCTGACCTACGGTTTAGAGGGGGGGGATTTTCGGGGGGAATGGCTCGGGAACCAGACCCTCAAGATTGGCGAGTTAATTTTCCCGGTTCCCCTACCGGGTCGCCACCAAGCCTCGAACTATCTAGCGGCGCTGGCCAGCGCCGAGGTTTTGGGGCTAGAGTGGCGCCGCTTTACTGCGGGCTTAACCGTAGAAATGCCAGGGGGACGGGCCAAACAGATTACCCTAGCGCCGGATATTCTGCTCCTGGACGAAACCTACAACGCCGGGGTCGAATCCATGCTGGCGGCGCTGGAGCTTTTAGCCCAAACCCCTGGTCGGCGCCGCATCGCCGTATTAGGCGCCATGAAGGAACTGGGAGACTGGGCGCCGGAATTACATGAACGGGTAGGCGCTAAGGTCAAAGAATTGGCCATTGACGCTCTCTTTTTACTGGCCACCGACCCGGCTGCGGACTACATCGCCCAGGGCGCCGCCGGCGTCCCCACGGAGCGGTTTGAGGATCGCGAGACTCTCATCGAAGGGTTGCAAAAAACCCTCCAACCCGGCGACCGCGCGTTGTTCAAAGCCTCCAACTCCGTCGGCCTAGGGGAAGTTGTCGCGGCGCTAATCGGCGCTGTCTGAAGAGTCGGGCTTCGGCTACGCTCAGCCCTCGTGCCTTTGCGCCCTGAGCGTAGTCGAAGGGCAGCCCTCGCTGTCCCTCGCCTGAGAAAATACCGCAGGACTAAATGGGTGGTGAACGCAACCCAATGGCGATCCCCCCCAACCCCCCTTGGAAAGGGGAGCTAACTGGAGCTTTTTCGCTATTCACTTTAGGCCCGCTATACCGCTATAACTGTTACCTGTTCCCTGCTAACTGAATCACTGTTAACTGTCATCTGATATCTGTCATCTGAAACCATGTCCCCCCTCACCCTGGCCCATCTCGGCCCCCAAGGCACCTACTCCGAACTGGCGGCCCGGGCCTACAGCGCCGTTTGTCTGCGGCGCCGGGGGTTAGCGGTCAAGTATCGGGATTGTCCCAGCATCGCCCAGACCCTCCTCAGCTCCGCCTTGGGAGAGGCGGATTTAGCCATTGTGCCAGTGGAAAACTCCACGGAAGGAGGCATCGCCGTCACCCTCGACACCCTCTGGGAGCAGGGCAATCTCCAGATTCAACAGGAATTGGTGCTTCCTATCCTCCACGCCCTCTACAGCGAAGCGCCCCAACTGAGCCAAATTACCCAGGTCTATTCCCATCCTCAGGCCCTGGGACAGTGCCAAAAATGGTTAGGCCAAAATTTGTCCCAGGCGACGGCCATCGCCGTCAATTCCACCAGCGAGGCCCTGGGGTTAATCTGCGGGCGTTCCCAAGCCGCGGCCATCGCCTCTCCTCAGGCTAGCCTCTGGTCTCCAGTTCCCCTTCTGGCCAGAAATATTAACGACTATCCCGACAACTGCACCCGCTTTTGGGTCGTCGGCGCCGAAGCCAGCCTCCAGGGAACTCGCACGGCCTTGGCTTTCTCTGTGCCCCGCAATGTCCCCGGCGCTTTGGTCAATCCTCTACGAGCGTTAGCGGAGCGTCAGATTAACTTGAGCCGCATTGAATCCCGGCCGACGAAGCGCTCCTTAGGGGAGTATTTATTTTTTATGGATTTGGAAATTAGCCAAGATAATCCGCTCTTTCAGGAAGCTCTCGCGGCGCTGAATTCCTATACCGACGCGCTCAAAATTTTTGGCAGTTATGACATCCTCTCTTTGCAAAACCAAGACTTGAGTCAGTGGGCGGCGCCGGAGAAAGGATAAAAAAACCGCCCTTAGGGGCGGGTTAAGAAACTTCAACATCTAGGGTCTAGTCGCGGCTATTAATGGCGATCAGCAGACGCAGGATGAAGATGAAAAGGTTGATGTAGGTCAAGTACATCGACAGCGCCGCCGAGAGATACTGACGATCAGTATAGGTGCGGGGAAGAACATAAAAGTCCACCACCGAGGCGCCGGCGAAGAGCAGGACTCCCAAGCCGGAAATGCCGATTTCTAACCAACTGGGGGTGAAGACCCCGAAGAAGGACAGGACGACCTGGAGAAGCACCACCACCAACAGAGCGATCAACCCGAGTTGCACTGTCTGGGTCAGAGCTAAACCGTCCCGGTCGGAGAGGTTAGAGCCGACGCTCCGGGCCACCACGAAGGTAATGCCGCAGGCCAGCGCCGCAATACCGATACCGCCGATGCCGACTCCAGAAGTGCCCAGGGCTAGCGCCACAATGCCGCTGAGGGTAAAGCCCGAGAGGAGACTGTAGAGGGCTAGCAGGGGTAGAGCCACGCCGTCGTTGCCCCGTTCCGCCACGCCCCGAGCCACGAAAAAGAGGACGAGGTTACCGATCAGCGCCCCGATAAAGAGAGGCATAAAGAGGGCGGGAGCGCTGGCCATGACCCCCAGTCCCCCGTAGACGCCCAGCGCCGTGAGGACGAGGCCGCCCCCCAGAAAAGGTAGGGACTTGGAGATCACGTTCGGGCCGACGAGGCTCTGGGAACGGGCCTCCTGCATCGCCTGGCGAAAGTTACTTGTATTACTCATAAAGATCCAATTTCTCCACATCAGAGCGAGAGGGACTACTCCTTTTATAACCAATCCGGCCCCCGGCCGCGCTGGCGGTTTTCCGAAATTCCCCCAGTGCTGGGGCGAGACTCGATAAGGATGTGCCCTTTTCTGGTAGGATAAATTCTAACGGCCGCCATAGTCGCCCCATTAAAATCTCTGTCCCGGCTGGTTTTTTGCCTCGAATTGCCGGAGTGGAGCTTTGTTCTGTAGCGTCACTCTTTGATCATTTTTATTTACTGCTCAATCCCGACTGATTGCCATTTCCCTGCTTCCCAGCCTGAACCAAATCGATTCAAGGGTTTTGGGTGAAGCTTCGAGTCTGATTAATCCCGGTCCCAGGGGCACTAGACGACTGAAACCGACACAACGCCTCTCTACTGTCCGCCGTTACAAGGATTGCTCTCCATGGATTTTACAATCGCCGCTCTGTTGTCCCAGTTTAGCGAAGATAAGCTTGTAGCGGCCAAGGCACTGGAAAAAAAATTGGCTTGCGAAAGCGAAGAAGCTCAGGAAACTCTCCGCATCGTCCTAGATGCGCTAGAGCGCCTCGGTCTTTTGACTCGGGAGCGGGGCAAATATAAACGGGTCTGGGAAACGGGTGTCGTGGAAGCTAAATTGCGTTGCTCCAGCAAGGGCTTTTGTTTCGCAATTCAAGACGACGAAGACGGCGAGGATATCTACATCCGGGAAGGGAACCTGAGCCACGCCTGGAACGGGGATCGGGTGCTGGTGAAAATGATTAAGGAAGGGAGTCGGCGCCGCTCTCCGGAGGGCGAGGTGCGGGTGATTCTCGACCGGGCCAATCCCTCGGTTTTGGCCCAAGTAAAACAAGAGGGGGAGGGTTTTCGGGCCGTGCCCTTGGACGACCGTTTACTGTTTGAATTGGAACTTCAGTCCGGGGAGTTGGATCTTGCCACGGTGCTGGATCACTTAGTCCATGTGGCGGTTCTGCGCTATCCCCTGGCCCAGTCCCTTTCCCTAGGAGAGGTGACCAAAGTGCTCGGCAGTAACGCCGAGGCGGCCCGGGACGTGGATATTGTCGCCTGTAAACATGATCTTCCCGGCCCCTGGCCGGCGGATTTTCCTCGACCGGCGCCTCTCGCGGAAACCCTAGAGCTCCTAGACTGTTGCTCGGCGCTGACCTTTAGTTTTGGCTCCAAGGAAACGCCCTGGACAGAAATGGGCTTTACTCTAGAGCAGACTCCAGAGGGTTGGCGTTTAGGGGTTCACATCGCCGATATCGCCCAGGCGGTTCCCCCGGAGAGCGACCTCGATAAACAGGCCCGTCAACGGGGCGCTAGCGTTTTTTTGGGCAAGTCGTCCAGCCCGCTGTTACCGGATAGCCTAACGGCGGACTATTGTTTTACTCCCGGTGCCGACCGGAAGGCGTTGTCTTTTTGGCTTAGCTTTGATGCCCAGGGAGGCGTCGCCGATTTTGAATACCAAGGGACAGTGATTCGGGTGGATCGGCAGTTCGACCTCGCCGAAACTCAAGCTTGGCTAGCGGACTCCCCCGGGCCGGAATTGGGCCCCTTTGGGGATCTCTTCCATTCCCTCTTTTTCCAACTCTGTCCCCAACTCCGGGCCCGGCGTCTAGAACGGGGGGGGTTTACGCTCCAAAGCGAGGGTGTGCTCCCGTTTCAGGACGAAGGTCGGGCCGGCGCCGTCACCCACTCCCCCGCCCTGCCCCTCCATTCCCTGCTTTTGGAAGTCGTCATTGTCCTCCAACACCAAGTCGCTCGCCATCTCCGGGAACTGGCTCTGCCGGCGCTCTATTGTGGTCAAGCGCCGCCGGATTGGGACGACCTGACGGATTTGCTGAAACTGGTTCAGAATTTAGGTTTGGAAGCCACTTTTGATCCTGAGGTCGCCGCAACGCCTCAGGATTTTGGCCGCTTAGCTCAGGGTTTCGACAAGCTAGAGGCCCGGCCAATCCTCAACCATCTCCTGCTCCAAACCCTGAAAACCCCCAAATACTACAGTCACCCCGCGGCCCACTTTGGTCTCGCCTACGGGGACGGCTACGCCCATTGCACTGCCCCCGCCCGGCGCTATGGCGATTTGGTTAACCAGCGAGTCTTAAAATTCGTCTTAACGGTAGGGCGAGACCGGCGGACAAAACACACGAAAACCGGGGTCAATCTCCGCTCTCAGGAGTGCTACGGACAGATTAGCTGGAGCGTCCTGCCACCGGCGCTACAGGATTCCCTCGGCGAAGACCTCCACCTTCTGGTTCCCCGCCTCAACGACCTGGAAAAAGTCGCCGCCGACGCCGAAAAAGACCTATTAGGTCTGCGGAAAGCGGAAAAACTCCGGGCCTGCATCGGTCAGACCTACCGGGGTCTGATTACTGGGGTGCAATCCTACGGCTTTTTTGTGGAACTGGAGGATTTTCTGGTGGAAGGTCTGGTTCATGTCAGTTCCCTGCGCAATGATTGGTATGAGTACCGGGCCCGCCACAGTTCTTTAGTGGGGCGCAAAAGCCGGGTGACCTTCCGCCTCGGGGACGACATCGCCGTACGGATTAAAAATGTGGATTACTACCGCCAGCAAATTGATTTGGTCATCGCCGACGCCGAAGAAGAGACCCTGAACTTGGAGGATCAGGACGGGGAGGAAACGATGCCGGATTAGGGTCGCAAAAAAAACTGCTAAAATCGAGGGGATTTTTCAGTCCCCTCCGCCCCCGCTATGATTCGCCGTCGCTCGACTCCTTGGTTACACCGCTACTCCCGCCTGATCATGGGCGCCGTTGCCGTGGTGGGAATTTTTATCACCACCTACCTGACCTATGTCTCGTTTTCCGGGGGGAGTGCCGTCTGCCCCGTCGATCCGGCGACAGGGGGGTCGAGTTGTGATCTCGTGCTTCAGAGTTCCTACGCTAAGATTTTTGGCGTTCCCCTCAGCGTCTTCGGACTCTTGGCCTATATCGTCATGGCGGCCTTAGCCCTAGCGCCGTTTTTGGTCAACGGCGACGCCAAAAAAAAGCAACGGCAAAAACTGGAGGAAACGACGGGTTTTCTCCTGCTGGTGGGGGGCACCGCTATGGCGGTTTTTAGCGGTTACTTGATGTATATCGCTTTCTTTAAGCTTCAGGAAACCTGTCTTTACTGTATCGCCTCCGCGACCTGTTCCCTGCTGTTGTTTATTTTGGCGGTCATTGGTCGGGAGTGGGAAGAACTCGGTCAACTGATTCTCACCTGCATCGTTGTCGGCATGGTCACCCTCATCGGAGCCTTTGGCGTCTATGCCAGCGCCGACGGGCCTGGGGTCAACGCCGACGGTCAAACCCCCATTCCGGCCATTACCGCCCAGCCCCGTCCTCCCCTCGGTTGGCCCATGACCACCACATCGGGCCCCGGAGAAATCGCCCTTGCTGAACATTTAACCGCCCAGGACATTAAAATGTACGGCGCTTTTTGGTGTCCCCACTGCTTTGAGCAAAAGCAACTCTTTGGTAAAGAAGCGATGGAAAAGATTACCTATATTGAATGCGACCCCAGCGGTAAAAATCCCCAGACCCAAGCCTGTGTCGACGCCCAGATTCAATCCTTTCCCAGTTGGGAAATTAACGGCAAAATTGAGCCGGGGGTTAAATTATTAGACGAGTTAGCTCAACTCAGCGGCTTTACGGGGCCAAAAGAGTTTAAATACGTTCTCGCTCGTTAATAAAGAATAACCATGACTTTATCTATCCGCACCCAGTGGGTGACCGTTCCCAATCAAGACCTCGCCATCGATGCCTATTTCGCTTGCCCCGAGGGCCCGGGCCCCTTTCCGGCGGTGATTGTGGTTCAGGAAATTTTTGGGGTCAACGCCCACATCCGGGACGTGACGGAGCGCCTCGCTCGGGAAGGCTACGCCGCCATCGCGCCGGCGCTTTACCAGCGCCTAGCGCCGGGCTTTGAAACGGGCTACACCCCAGAGGCTGTTGAATTGGGTAAACGCTACAAGGCGCAAACCCAAGCGGAGGAACTTCTCGGCGACCTTCAGGCGACCATGGATTTTCTCTACCAATTGCCCCAAATTCAAACCCAAGGCGTGGGCTTAATAGGCTTTTGTTTCGGCGGTTTAGTGGCCTTTATCGGCGCGTCCTTAGCTTCAGTCATCGCCACCGCCTCTTTCTACGGCGCCGGTATCCCCCATTGGAGTCCGGGGGACGGCAAACCCGCTCTAGAGTATGTTGAAAATTTTGGCGGCGCGGTTTACGCTTTCTTTGGACTGGAGGATCAAAGCATCCCGGTAGAAGATGTGAATTTAATCGAAGACCGCCTCCGGCAAGCGAATCCCCGCCATCGCGTTTTCCGTTATTCCGGCGCTGACCACGGCTTTTTCTGCGACCAGCGGGACAGTTATGAGCCAAAGGCGGCGGCGGATGCCTGGGAACATACGTTGTGGTTATTCAAAAGCCATTTAAAGCGACCCTAAAGTCTAGATTAAACCGGTGCCGGAGAGGGCATCGAAATTCCCCCCTAGCCCAACGAGATAGACAGCCGGAAAACACTGAAGAATTCAAGGTAGAGTAGGACGGCTAGTGGGTTTGCCTTTCTGAGCGGCAACGGTTCCTTGGTGAGTTCAGTTTTCGGTTGGCTGATGATGACCAATGACTGATGACTTATAATTGATAGCTGGTATTGGGCTTCTTTGTTCTAACTTAATGATAATCGCTAGGAGTTCCTGAGGATCATAAATCAAGTAGTCGGGATGGTACTCCATTAAAATACCGGGAGAGTTGAAGCCCCAGCCCACCGCCACCATCGTAATATGGCTTCTTTGGGCCGCCACCACGTCCCGGGTCTCGTCCCCCACGTAAATTACCGTTTCCGCTGGCAGACGACGCTCCCGTAGGAGGCGATTGATAATGCGATTTTTGCCAAAGAGGGTGGTGCCGGAGTGGATGACGTCAAACAGTCCGTCCAGTTCGTTTTTTGCTAAAAAGGCCAAGACATTTTCCTGGGAATTAGAGGTGACAATCCCCAGAAAATAGCCCTGACTTTTCAGCGCCGTCAACATCGAAGCCACCCCTGGATAGGGCTGAAGTTCCGTAATCGTTTTCCCCAACTCTTTTTTCAGGCGCTTGAGAATAAAGGGAATTTTCAGCGGGGAAATACGGGCGTAGCGAATCACCTCCCCGGAACTGAGGGTTTTCAAATAGGCCAATTGCCCCTGATCTACCGACGGATAGCCAAACTCCGGCGCTAGCCGATTAACAATCGTTAAAAAAGCGTCTTGGGTATCGGCGATGGTGCCGTCAAAATCAAATAAAATCGCCCGCATGGTCGGCGCTAGCCCCGTTATTTCCCTGACTTTCTAGATTAGCATGGGCGTTGCGTCGCCATTGCGCCGGTTTGATCCGTCTCAGCGCCGAGGCGGGAAAGTGCCTTCCCCAGTCTGCTTCTGTTAACTGGGCCAATTCCCTGAATGTCGGCTCTAGATTATTGGGATAGGGCTGAAAGTCGCTAATATCGGTTTCCTTGGCAAAGCGGATGTTCCAAGGGCAGACCTCCTGGCAAATATCGCAACCCGCCACCCAGCCTTGTAATTCTGAACTGATTCCTGTCGGTAAAGTCTCGGCCTGATTCTCAATCGTATGGTAAGCGATACAACGCCGACTATCCACCACAAAGGGTTCCGGGATGGCGCCGGTGGGGCAGGCGTCGAGGCAACGGCGACAGGTTCCGCAATGCTGGCTGTGGGGACGGTCCGGTTCCAAATCGATGTTGATCAAAATTTCCCCTAGGAATAACCAACTGCCATAGTCGCGGCTGATTAAATTGCTATTTTTGCCGATCCAACCCAAGCCGGCCCGCTGGGCCCAGAGTTTATCGGAGACAGGGCCGGTATCAACGTAAAAACGGGTTTCCACCCCAGGATCTTGGGCGGTGAGCCAACAACTTAACTCCTTTAACTTTTTGCCTAAAACCCGATGGTAGTCCCGTCCCCAGCCGTAGCGGGCGATTTTGCCGTATTCTGCGCCCTCTCGGCGCTGGTGGTCAGTATAGTAATTTAGCCCCAGGCTAATTACAGAACGAGCGCCGGGGAAGACCTGTAAAATGTCCCGGCGCTTGGGATTTTCCATCCAGGTCATCTCCGCCTGATAGCCCTGGTTTAACCATCTTTGTAGGCGCTCGGGATATTGGTCGTCGTAGTGTTGAGCGACAGAGGCGACGCCGACCAAGTGAAAACCGACGCACCGGGCTTGAGCTTTAATCTCTGGAGTTTGGAGAGCCATTTTTTTAGTGATCAGTTGTAGCTTGCCCTTCGGTTTCGCTCAGGGCACGAAATAAAGCGTAGCGGAAGAGAAAAAAATTCAGAGCGATTTTGGCCCACATTTCGATATCTATAATATAGAAAAACTAAACGGGTGGTGAACGCAATCCAATGATTATCCCCTGAGTGACGGACACATTTTTCAATACAAAAAGGGTAGAAACTAGGAAAAACCCTGAAATTCCTGAATAAGAGAAAAGGCGATAGTAACGGTTACGAGCCTTCTGGTGGGCAAAACGGGGCAGAGGCGCAATGGCGCAATATTCAGTAAATGAGAGCAGAAAAGGAAGGGTTGATTGCAGACGTAAGGATGTTTGGTCACCTAGCCGAGTCCCCCAATTCTGGGAGGAACCGGACTCAAAGTTCCTCAAACTTGGGGGATTGTTCCGTTGAGCCGGTCGAAGCATAGGGGGCGGGACTGGTTGTTCCTTGTTAAAGCGCCGCTTTTGTTCCCGGCCAGCGCCGATATTTGAGATAAAACCCCCCGAAACAGAGCGCCGTAATGCCCAGGGTTCCCAAGCCCAGATAGCTCGGTGTCCAGAAGACCGCCTCTAGGGTATTGATTTCGCCGGGTTGCAGTCGCCATTCAGTCCGCCGAGTGAGAACGGGGCCCTCTTCTCCGGGCGCTGGAGTTAAATTCCGGGCCCAAAGCGCCGTTTGCAGACCAAAATTGAGATCCAGTAAGGCGCCGGGACTCAAAATAATTTTGCCCTGTTCCGAGAGCACTCCCAAGGCCCGCAGATCCGCCGTTAAGCGGAGACGGTTTTGATCTGCCAGCAGCCAATTGCGTTGCTGAAGGTCGAGGCGGGCCTCCAGTTGCAGAAGATCTAATTGACTGGCGGCGGGTTTGGCTCCCTTCGGCGCCGGGGGATTAAAAAATTGATTGAATTTCTCCGTCAACTCCCGGCCGCTCCCAAAGGGAATGGTCAGGAGCAGTTCATCCCCGGAGCGGCGCTGGATTTGTCCCCCTAGGCTTTTGGCCCGGGCAGAGAGGCTATCTAACCAGCGGTCCGCCTCCGTTTGACTGAGGGTGGTCAGTTGTTGCCCCAGTTGAATATGTTGGCGAATTTGCCCCCAATGTTGCTCGGGGAATTGGACGCCGACATCGTAGCGGACACAGCCCCCCAGGCTCAGGCAAAGGAATAGGGGGAGTAGGAGTAAGAGGAAACGGCGGGGGGAGAACATAGGCTAGCGGCGCCGGGGGGGCAATAAAGACAACAAAAAAGAGGAGCTAAACTCCTCTGTCAATTTTAAACCGTATTTCGGAACGCGCTCTTAGGGGCTGACAACGTCCCGAGGGCGGGATCTTACTTCTGGGTATTGTTGTCCAAACCAATTTCTTTGGCGGCTCGTTCTAGCATGGATTGCTGACGGTGCTTTTGGTCGTGTTGACGACGGTTCATCAGGGCGCGGGCTTGTTGTTGGGTATTCATAACAGTCTTCCTTGGGGGTCTGTGGGACTAAAGTGTTGATTGCTAGGTCGAGGCTTTTTCCTCAACACTCTTAATTTAGCACGCAAACGGTATAAATTTTTACAGAATCCCAAATTGTCACAAAACTTAACACTTGGGGCGGAGCCCCCCAGGGGTTCCCCGATCCCCGATAATAAAAAGCAGAGCCTGCTTTGACCCCATTCCGTCGTCCCCTGTCCTGGGTTCCCTGGTTGCATGTTAACCCCCTCTCGACTTGGTTTCTCATCTCCGACCAGCCTCCAGTTTTTGCTGTTTGTGGACGAGCGCCCCTACTCCCAGGACAACGCCAAGACGATTTTCGCCTATCTCAAGGAAGCGACGCCGGCCCTCACTTTTGAACTGCAAATCCTCGAAATTCAAGAACATCCCCACCTCGTAGAGCACTTTCGCCTAGTGGCCACCCCCTCCCTGGTCAAAGTCTTTCCCGAACCCAAACAGACCCTAGCGGGCAGTAATATCGTCCAGCAGTTGCGGAAATGGTGGCCCCGCTGGGAAAAGGAATTACAGTTCTTGGCGGCGCCGCCGCCGGAGACCCTTCCCGCGCCCTCCTGCTCTCTGGAAATTTCCGAGGTGGGCTATTCGGGGGAGTTGATGAAAATGGCGGACGAGATTTTTCAACTGAAACAGGAGCGGACGGCGCTGTTGGAGCAGTTGCGTTTCAAAGACCAAATCCTCGCCATGTTGGCCCACGATCTGCGTAGTCCCCTCACCGCCGCCTCTATTGCCGTGGACACCCTAGAGTTGATTGAGCAGAAGCCCGTCGCGCTCCGCTCTCCCCGCCTGCGGGAGCAGTTAGTCGCCCAGACCCGCAAGCAATTTCAAGTGATGAACCGTCTTATCACCGATATTTTGCAGGCCTCCAGAAACATGAACGCCCACTTTCAGGTCAACTGCGAGCCTCTGCTCCTCCAGGAATCCTTTCGGGAAGTGTTAGAGCTTTACCACAAGCAATTTCAAGAAAAGCGCCTAACTCTGGTGGCGGATCTGCCCCAGGACGCACCTCCGGTCTTTGCCGATGAAGAATTGCTCCGTCAGGTGATGGTCAATCTACTGGACAACGCCATTAAATACACCCCGGAGGGAGGCGTCGTTACGGTATCCCTTCTTCATCGCACCACTCAAAAAGTGCAGGTGAGCGTGGCCGACACCGGCCCCGGCATCCCCGAATCTAAACAAGAGACGATATTTGAGGGGCATTTTCGCTTGCAACGGGACGAGGGTAAGGACGGCTACGGCCTAGGGCTTTCCCTTTGCCGCAAGATTATCCAAGCCCACTACGGGCAAATTTGGGTGGATAGCGTGCCGGGTCAAGGCAGTTCCTTTCACTTCACTCTCCCTGTCCATCGTTAAAAACGGGAAAAAGCTCCATGGGAACGATTTCGTCCTCCGCCTCCGTCAATCCCCGCATCGTATCCAATCGGGAACTGAAAGTGCCCAATCGGAGCGGTCGGGTCGCGATTATTATCAACGCCAAGGTTAAACAGGAAGGGCGCTTAATCGCCACTTCCCCAGTGACGGAGCGGATGGTCTGGGCGCTCAAGGGCGCTATTGCCCGCCACTCCCCGGAGACAGTGATTGAAACCCTAGCTGTGGCCAGTCTCTGGTCCCAGAGTGCCCAACAGCAAACGGAACTGGGCGGCAAAATTTACTGTCCCCTCACCATTCAACTGCCGCCCTGGCTCGTTTTTCCCCAACAGGCTATTTATCAAGCCTGCGAAGCGGTTCAGTCCCGGCGCCAGTGGGTGCGGAACCAGTTGGGAGCGCCGGTTTTAGACACGGCCCAAACCCTAGGAGACTGTTGGCTTCCCATCATCTGGAGCGCCGGGGAACTCCAGTTCGGCGCTGCGATTACGGAGGGGGCGATGCCCAATGCTTATCAGCAACTCGGCCCCCTAGCGCCCGCTTTAACCGAAACCTTACAACGCCTCGCCCGCTCCTTGCTAGAGGAACTTCGCGCCCCGTCGTCGGTTTATCTTCTTCAATTCGCCCTGCGGCGGGAAGAGGTTATCTTCGACCGACTCTGGCCCTTCCCCGCGGCGCCGGCGCTAGCGTCTTTAAATAAAACCACCCCCGATCTCTTCGCTTACCACTGGTTTTGCCTGAGTGGACAACCCCTCTCGGCTCTCCTCCCCCCAGACCCGGAAAAGGCGCTACCCTAGAGCGCAAGCCTGTATTTTGCTAGGAACCGCCGGTTATGTTTTTAAGCGAACTGAAACCCTTGACCCAAGAACTCTGCCGACAACCCCTAGCCTTTGCCGGGGGCTTTGTTTCCGGCGCTCTGCGTCTGAAGTTAGGGGAAGATCCCCTGAGAGCTTGGCTCTCCAAACAGGGTTTGAGTGAATATAGCGCCAACGACTTTAGCGGCGCCGAGACTCGCCCTCAAAACATTAGCATCGACTAGTCCCCGCCATGATCCACCTCACCCCCGCCGCCCTTCAGGAAATCAAGCGTCTCCAACGCAGTCGCCATCAGGAGCGGCGCTATTTCCGTCTAGGAGTTCTGCCGGGGGGGTGTTTGGACTATTATTACACCCTCAATCTGGCGGAGGATTACGCTGAAGGGGATCAAGAATACGAGCAAGACGGAGTGGTGATCCTCATTGACCCCCAGGGAGCCCAGTGGTTACGGGGTCTGAAGGTGGATTACGCCGAGGATCTGATGGGGGGCGGTTTCCGCTTCAGCAACCCCAACGTCGCCGCCGCCTGTAGTTGTAGTCTCTCCTTCCAACCTACCAGCGCCGATAGGGATGGCGGGCCAAACTAGCGTTGTCGTAGCGCCGGTCGCCGGTGACTTCGGCGTGGATCCAGGGCGGAAGGGTCAAGACTTGATCTTCCCGTTCCAGTTCCGCCTCCGCCAGAATTAACCCCTGATTTTCCCCCAAAAATTCGTCCACTTCCCAGACCAGATCCCCCTGGGGAATGGCGTAGCGATATTTTTCGATTAGGGGTTGAGCGCAGAGGGTTGCCAAAATTTCCTCGGCGTCTTTGAGGGGAATGGGGTACTCATACTCGGCCCGACTGTAACCTTGGCTTTTGCCCTTGAGGGTTAAATAAGCCTTCTCCCCGGCGATCCGGGCCCGAGCGGTGACGCCGTCCTTGGTGGGAATATAGCCCTGGCGGTAGAGGGTGGGGGTTCCTAGCTCCCGCCAGGCGTCGCCCCGGACTAAGAATTTGCGTTCAATCTCAATGGCCATTGGTTTTGCCTCCTCTATTTGTCGGCGCTGGTAGCGTTGTTTAAGACTAGGGTAATCGCCTAGGTTCCATCCATCGTCCCTCCGGCGCCGGGAGAACGCTGACGAAGCAATAGGACGAGGACTCCGCCAGTCAGTAAAGCGCCCCCTAGGGTGGTCAGAGCAATCAAAACTAAGGTTGCGTCGGGAATCCAGCGCCAAACTCCCTCGTAAGGATTTACCCTGACAAAACTCCAGGACAGGCCGGCGCTGGTTAATCCCCAAGCGATGGCGTTGACTCCTGGCCACCAGCCCGCCCAGGGCAAGTGCCGTCTGAGGATCATCCACTGGGCTAAGCCCAGGCTCAGCCCCCCAACAAAGCCAAAGAATTGATAGTTAACCAAAAATCCGCTAAACCCCAACCCCAGCGCCGTAGCCAGAATGAAGCGGGGAGAGAGGGGCAAGCGCCGCCGTAGTACTAGCCATTGTCCCCAACCCAAGGCGGCCCCTAGAATGACGGCGCCGAGGATGCCCTGCTGAAAAGATTGGAAGAGAACGAGCAAAATCCGACCCTGGAGAGTGCTGGCCACGCTATAGAGAACCGCCTTTTCTAGGAAAGGGGTCAAAAAACGTAACACTCCCCTAGCTAAGGTAAGACTGACCGTTGTAGCGCCGACCCACTGGAGAAACACTTGCCAACTTTCTCGCCTTGTCATAGCAAACTCCGTCTATTCGATACCACAAGAATATAGTCTCTCTTCCGGCGCTATGGCTCAGCGATGGCCTGACAAAAAAATCCCCCAGTTCAGCGACCGGGGGAAAAAGAAAATAAAAACGGAAGAAAAAGCGCTTATTTAACGCTAACTTTAGCGCCGGCTTCTTCCAGTTGTTTCTTGACAGCTTCGGCGTCATCTTTGTTGGTGGCTTCTTTAACCGGTTTGGGCGCCGATTCCACGAGGTCTTTGGCTTCTTTGAGACCCAGACCGGTGATGCTACGCACCACTTTGAGGACGGCGATTTTCTTATCGGCGGGCACTTCTTCGAGAACTACGTCAAATTCGGTTTTCTCTTCCACCGGCTCGGCGGCGGCGGCGGCGGGAGCGGCCATCATCATGCCCCCCACAGGAGCGGCGGCACTGACGCCAAAGGCTTCTTCGATCTGTTTAACCAGCTCGGCGGCCTCCAGCAGGGTGAGGGATTTTAACTGTTCGAGAATGGTGTCGGTAGTGGCGGACATGGAAATGACTCCTGAAGGTAAGTAAAGAGAAATTGAGAGAGAAGATTCAGGTTTAAGGGAACCGGGCTTCGACTACGCTCAGCCCTCGGGATGTCCTTAACCCGCTTCTTTGTCGGCGTAGGCTTGGAGGCCCCGAGCGATGGAGGACGGAACTTCCTTGACACCCACGGCGATCTTGGTGGCCAGGGAGTTGAGGCAACCGGCGATCTGTCCCATGAGTTGCTCCTTGGACGGGAGGTCGCCAATGGCTTCCACGTCGCTCTGACTGAGGACTTTTCCCTCTAGGACGCCGCCCCGAAGCTCGGTTTTTTTGACGTCCTTTTGGAATTTTTTGTAGGCCTTAATAGCGCCGCCGAGGTCGTCTTTGAGCAGGAGCAGGGCAGAAGTTCCCTTGAGGTAGGTTTCGAGGGGTTGCCACTGGCTTTCTTCGGCCAGGGCGATTTTCACGAGGGTGTTCTTGGCGATTTTGCAAGTGCCACCCAGGGGACGGAGACGGGAGCGCAGATCGCTAATTTCCGCAACCGTTAACCCCTGGTAGTCAATGACCATGGCCATCTGGGCGTCTTGGAAGAGTTCCTTGACCTCCGCGATGATGGCGGTTTTATTTTCTTTGGTTCTTCCCATACGGGTTTCACCTCCTTGGGGTGAGAGAAATAGGCGCCGACAACAAAGCCCCGGAGCCAAGGCCGGGGCTAAAGTCCAGATCCGCCCCAAAAAGGGGGCGAACCCTGAAATTTAGGCTTTAACCTCGGCAGGCGATTAAGCGGAAACCGCTCCTGCGGTCATTGGTATGCCAATGATGAATTTAGGCTGACAAGAAAGTTAAGCTTCGGCGAGTTTGAAATCCCTTAAGGCGTTAACGTCAACTTGGATAGAGGGGCCCATGGAGGCGGACACGAAGACCGTGCGCCAGAACCGACCTTTAGCGCCGGAGGGGCGATTGCGGTCGATGGTTTCCTGCAGGGCTTTGAGATTAGCCAGCAAATCTTCGGCGGAAAAAGACGCCTTTCCAAACATAACATGAACGATGCCCGTGCGGTCGGCCCGGAACTCTAATTTTCCGGCTTTAAATTCGGCGATGGCCGCGGCGACGTCGGTGGTCACCGTGCCGCCCTTGGGGGAGGGCATTAAGCCCCGGGGGCCGAGTAATTTACCTAACTTGGCGATCTTGGGCATCATATCGGGGGTGGCCACCAGGACATCGAAGTCCATCATGCCCCCCTGAATCTCGTCGATCAATTCCTCCGAGCCGCAAAGATCGGCGCCGGCAGAGTTGGCTTCCTGCACTTTTTCTCCCCGGGCGATGACGGCCACCCGCACGGTCTGCCCGGTGCCTTTAGGTAGAGAAACGGTGGTGCGGATTTGTTGGTCGGTGTATTTGGGGTCGATACCCAGCCGAATATGGGCTTCCACCGATTCGTCAAACTTGGCAGTGGCGGTTTCTTTCAGTAGGGCCATTGCGGCTAGCGGCTCGTAGGCGGTCTTTTTATCCACCTTATTGGCGAGGGCCTGACGGCGCTTGGACAGTTTTTTGGTCATGGTTACTCCTTGGGTGCGAACGAAGCGGCGCTTCTCCCCGGTTGTCAAAAAAAAGGTTAGGCGTAGAACAGTTAACAGCTAGGCTAGGGCGAACCTCTAGTCCTGGATAGAGACGCCCATATTGCGGGCGGTACCGGCCACAATTTTCATGGCCGCTTCGATGTCATTAGCGTTGAGGTCGGGCATTTTGGTTTGGGCGATTTCCCGCAGTTGCGCCTGGGTCAACGTGCCAGCTTGCTTTTTGTTGGGTTCGTTAGACCCTTTTTCAATGCCCGCGGCTTTGCGAATCAGAACGGAAGCCGGGGGGGTTTTGAGGACAAAGGTGAAACTGCGGTCTTCATAAACCGAGATTTCCACGGGAATGATCATCCCCGGTTGGTCGGCGGTCTTGGCGTTGTATTCTTTGCAGAACGCCATAATATTGACCCCGTGCTGACCCAGGGCCGGGCCCACGGGAGGGGCCGGGTTGGCTTTCCCCGCCGGCAGGGCGAGTTTAATGAGGGCGACGACTTTTTTGGCCATTGCTAAATAAAAAGGTAAGGATTAATTGTGGATAAAAGTTTGGAGTCGGTTAATCCCCATTGACAGTGAAAACTTCAGTTTAATTCCCCCTCTTGGGAGGGGGTCAGGGGGTGGATTTGACCTCGAATCAAAGGGTTAACCCACCCCTAACCCCTCCGAGGGAGGGGAACCGGAAACGTCGGATTTCAAACTCGGCGCAGTTTAACCGTGTTTTTCCACTTGGGTGAACTCCAATTCCACCGGGGTGTCCCGGCCAAAAATGGAGAGTAAGGCTTTGAGCTTACTTCTTTCGGGGCTGACCTCGATCACCTCCCCTTCAAACTCCTTGAAGGGCCCGGAGAGAACGGTGATGTGGTCGCCGATTTGCATAGAAGCCTTGAGGATCGGCTCCTGCTCCTCCGCCTGACGGAAGATGCGCTCCACCTCCCCGGCGCTGAGAGGCACCGGCTCCACATGACCCCGCCCCCGGCCGTAGTGGCGCTTTTGCTCCGACCCCACGAAGTTAATGACGTGGGGCGTGTTTTTCACCACCTGCCAAGCGTTGTCGTCCATGATCATTTGAATCAGGACATAGCCGGGAAAGACTTTTTCCTCGCCATGTTGTCGGGAGCCGTCCTTGCGGATTTTCACCGTGGCGGACTTGGGAATTTCAATTTTCAAAATTCGATCCGCCACGTCTAGGGTGTGAATCCGTTGTTCTAGGTTGGCCTTGACCCGTTTTTCACAACCGGAGGCCACTTGAACTGCATACCAGCGAGCACCGGGCGCCAAGGGCGCCGCGGATGGAACGGAGGCGGACGGAGAAGAGTAATCGTCGGCAAAAGTCATGTCACTAGGCGCCATTAAATGCGTCAACCGAAGAGGAAGGGCTGTTGAGCGATCCAGCTAAACAGGTTATCCACTAAATAAATAACCGTGGCCACTAGGGTCACCATCAGGATCACCGCCACAGACTCGCTAATGAGTTGTTGACGGCTGGGCCAAACTACTTTAGTTAACTCTTCCTTGGTGTCGTTGATAAAATTGTTGCGAGTTAGAGTCCCCCTCGTCGCTTGGGCGTCCGTCGGCCCGAGGGGGGTCATTTCTTTTTTAGCCACGCTACGCTTACTCCCGCTGTCAATAACTAGGTGAATTAAGGCGAGTCGCCGAGAGCAAACCAGCCTGACTGTAACCTTAGAGCCACTTAAAGCCAAGCTGGAAGATGGTTAAGCAACGCGCCCTGGAGGACTTGAACCCCCGACATCAGGTTTTGGAGACCTGCGTTCTACCAACTGAACTAAGGACGCATAGTCTAAGCAGTCTGGGTTGGAGAGTGCTTCCCGACCTCTAGGCAATCATAACCTATTTTGGCGCCGACTGTTGGCTTTTTGGGTTTTCTGGCCCCGAACCCTAAAGCGCCCGGTCAAAGCGTTGCTGAATCCGGGTGGCTTTACCGACGCGGTCGCGGAGGTAGTAAAGCTTGGCCCGGCGGACTTTACCCCGACGGAGAATCTTAATGTTGGCGACTAGGGGGGAGTGAAGCAGAAAGACCCGCTCGACGCCGACGCCCTGGAAGACCTTTCTAACGGTGATGGTTTCACTGATGCCGCCATTACGCATGGCGATCACCGTGCCCTCGTAGGGCTGAATCCGTTCTTTACCGCCTTCGACGATCTTGACGCCGACTTTAACGGTGTCGCCGACGTGGATCGTCGGCAGATCCGTTTTCAGGAATTCCGCCTCGATGGACTGGATAATAGCTTGGGCGCTCATGGATGGTTAGGGAAAAACTCACAATTTCTCATCATAGCCCAGAGTTGGGAAAAGGTAAAGCATCCGGGAGGCGGGCGGAAAATATTCCCGCCGGCATTCCAACCAAAGGAGCGGGAACCGTTTCATCGTTAGGACCGCGCCAACGGTTAGGGAAACATCTTCGCCGTTTTCCAGACCATAAATCCCAAGCCGAAGGAAGCGACCAGCGCCGCAAGGAAATTGCGGGAGCTACTTTTAAAGGCTAGTTCTCAACCCCAGACACCGGATTGGGGATAGAGGCAATAATCGACTAGATTCATTAGAGCGAGCAAATAGCCGAAGCATCCCAGAATAGAGATCAATCGGCTCGGCGCTCGCTCCGCAATGGCTAGTTCGATCGGGCGCCGACGAAACGGCGCCAAGAAATTTCTATATTGGAAAAAGTCTTGAATCCCGTATCGAACCCTTCTCATGCCCTTAACCTTTCACCGATTCGGTTGGGGATAGGTCGAGGGCTTTAGCGCCGGCCCGTTTTTTCTTCCACCACAGACCTCCGGCCATAAAGGCGGCGGCGCCGACTACCGGTAGGGCATCGCTTTCTAGGGGAACAGGGACGGCGTAATTGAAAGTAGTGGCAGGGTTACGGGGAACCCCAACGACACCTGAGAAGGTAGTGTTATAAACCACTGTTTGAACATTGCCTGAGCTAAATCCCCAAGCAAAATAAGGACCGCTCGTTCCACCGTCATTGCCGGGTAATCCGCCACCGGGAATGGAAACGCCCGCCAACGCTGTCGCAAGTTGAGTGGCGAGAGCATTATTCCCCCACCAGGGCGTAGTTGTTAAACAACTTTCGCTTGGACACGCATTTGCAATATTGTCATTGTAAGAGCCAGTGTAGGTGCCGAGATCATAGTCCGTCCCGCCAACGTTAACTAGGACAGCTTCAGCAGGGGCGGAAAAGGCGAGGGACAGCGCCGTTAGGCTAGCGGCGCCGACAAGGGGGGTAAGTAAGTTTTTCATTGTGTTTAAGATTTCGTTAAGGAAAGGTCCGTGTAAATTATGGCCTGCGCCCTGTTAGGGTACCACCTAAAATATTTTTTGACAATTAGTATAGCAGTGTTTAAATGAGTAGGGGTGCTGAAACCCTTGCTCAGTAAAGATTTTAGCCATTTTATTGTCTCTCACCAGCGCAGATGCCGCTATGATAATTCGGAAAATCTTTTTCCGTAATTTTTCGTTCTTTTTACAAAGTCTAGGATTCTCAGTATTGGTACCATAGAAATAACTAGAGATCGAATCCCCCTCTTGGAATTACGGTGTGCACAGATCTCGGTTAAAGAGTCAGTTTTCGTGCTCTATCCCCCTACACTTCGGCGTTGCTCACTTCGGCAAGCTCAGTGGAGTCCAGTGGAACAATCCCCCTTTGCAAGGTGCCACGCTGAGCTTGTCGAAGTGGGGACTTTGAAGCCAGTTCCCCCCTTTCAAAGGGGGGCTAGGGGGGATTCTAAAATTTGTGTATACACGGTAGTTTGGTAAGGGGGAGAACCAGAAATTTTTGTTTCCTCCCCTTGGCAAGGGAGGGGTGCTTGATAGAATTTCAGAAATTATTTTAGTTATGTATACAAGGTAGTTCTTGGGAGGGGGCTGGGGGATGGGTTCTCAACCTTGAGCACTAACCCCGCCAAGGAGGGGAACCGGAGAATGACGCCGGCGTCGGCTGTGACTGGTAGGACACCGGTTCAGGAAGATGCCAATGATTCTACTTCTGTTGGAGAAAGTCCGGTTAATTCAACGATTAACGACTTAGCTAGCCCAGACCGTAGCATCTTTAAGGCAATCTGTTTTTGGGCTTCAGTTAGCCCCTCCTGCCGACCTTCTTGCCGTCCCTCCTGCCGACCTTCTTGCCGACCTTCCAGTTTGCCTTCTGCCAGAATGGCTTGATAAATGACAGATTCCTTCATGATGTCGCTCCTGAGCAATTGCTGAATGACCTGTTTTTCCAATGCTAACCCAGAAATAATTTCTGTTGCGGCGGTTAAATTGCGCTGTTGACGGCGTTCAGGAATACGGTCAATGCGTTGGGCGATGTCCCGCAAAGTTTGTACGGGATCGGGGGTTTGAGTTAGGGCGGCTAAGGGCATTAAACCCTGATTTTGCATGAAAATGTCCACAGGCTCTTCCCAGAGGCGAATGACGGTAAATTCATGTCTCAGATACATTGGCTCAAAAGTCCTTTGATAAACCAACGGGTCCTGGCTGGGCAACAGATATATCACAAACTGCCGAATCCGGCGCTGGGGATATTTGCGATACAACCGCAGGTAATAGTCCGCCATGCGAAAGGGAATGGCGTCATCGGGGCGGGTTTGAAATTCCAGATGCAAGACCACATCCTGAGATTCCAGAAAAGTTAAGGAGTCCGCCCGAATCGGTTCAGTGGACAATTCCCTCGGCTCTAACCGAGTAAGGGCGATGGGTTCACCCAATAACCAGGTGGCAAAATCGGCGGGATAGGTTTCGGCTAGATATTTACAGGTGTTGTCGTACATTTACCGGGGCGTTTTCTTAAGGATATTGCCGACCCGTCCTCATTTTAGAACGCTCCAGTCCCCACAAAAAAAGGCTCCGTTAATCTGGAACCTTCACTCAGGCTTGGGGTATAGCCAACCTGATTTATTTGTTGGCAATAAAGTCCGCAACTTTAGCGCCGGCCCGTTTTTTCTTCCACCAGATGCCCCCGCCCATAAAGGCGGCGGCGCCGACAACCGGTAGGGCGTCAGTTTCTAGGGGAACAGGGGTAACAGTGCTAGAAACGATCGAATTGTCCGTACCCGCAAAATTAGTAAATGTACTGTTCACAGGATCAAAAGAGCCGGATCCCTCGACATACATATTGACTAGTTCACTGGTGGTGTCAAAAGAAATTCCAGCAAAATCCGAAAGAAGTGGGGAAGATGGTGTACCATTCCACTGAAATGTGTTGCTTGGCCCCTGATAGTCCGTGCTCAGACCTGTGATCGTATAAGCCGTAGAGTCGCGGTTATACGTGCCCGTGATACCGGTAATAGTATAAGTCACGCCCGCTTGGGGGGTTACGTCTGCTGTCGTAAAAGTACCTGTTGCTGATTGATTACCGTCTCCAGTGAAAGACCAGTTCCAAGTTGTGATGGCTTGGGCCGGAGCGGAAAAGGCAAGGGACAGCGCCGTTAGGCTAGCGGCGCCG
>JBKCES010000123.1:0-6366 GCA_046304295.1 Cyanobacteriota bacterium
AAGTGAATTAAAGCGGAACTTGTCGTCCCCACTTCCACCCGTGAGAGTATCAAGTCCGGCGCCGCCGACAAGAATATCGTTACCGTTCCCGCCAATCAGGGTGTCATTGCCATCACCGCCGTTGAGAGTGTCGTCACCGTCTCCGCCGTTGAGGGTATTGTTACCACTGTTGCCGGTAATAGTATTATTTTTGGCGTTCCCGGTTCCGTTGATGTTACTCATTCCGGTGAGGGTCAGGTTTTCAATGCCGAAGCCTTGATTACCCGCAGTGCCGGGAGCGAGGGAATAGGAGACAGACGCGTTGACTGTGTCAACACCGCCGAGATCGTCGTCAAAGGTTTCGCGGACAATATCGCCAGCGTTATCGACAAGGTAAAGATCGTCGCCGTCGCCGCCATCCATGGTGTCAGCGCCGGTTCCCCCATTGAGGGTGTCGTTACCATCGCCGCCGTTGAGGATATCGGCGCCGCCTAATCCATTAATAGTGTCGTTACCGCCCAACCCATTGATGGTGTCGGCGCCGTTAGTGCCATTGAGAATATCGTCAAATTCAGTAGGCATGACCTGACAAAGCTCCTGAAGTAGGTTTAAGGATTGATGGCTCTATTCTATGGATTGCGGCGCTGTTTGTCAGTTAGGAAAAAGTTAGGGAAAAACGAGAGAAAAGTTAGGAAAAAGTTAGCTAGAACGGCGTTTGTAACTCATTTGTGCGCACTAAATCTAGGACTCGACAGCGCCAAGTTTGAGGAAAATCAACGAGTTTACTCGGGTTTCAGCCCTCGACTGCGATGCCGGAAAGGTTCTTATGAAAAGCTTTTGAGCCGTTTTGACCCAGGGTGGAACAGAGACCTTGGCGCTCGCTAGCCATTGCAATAACTTTCAAGAAATATAACTATATAAAAAATTCTTCTCGTCTTAACTTGACATGGGTCTTGGCTGAGCTTTCGGGAGTATTTCATGTTTTTCAACTAGTCCGCTTAAAACTCTTGACCCTAAATCTCTCTCCCAAAGGGAGAGAGGGACTTTGACTCCTCCTTCTTCCACTTTGGGAGAACGGGCTGGGGATAAGAGCAAATAAATTACCTGATAGATCTGAGACGTTCTCTCTGCCAACTCGCCGAATGCGGGTTTAAAGGTTCCAAATCCGGGCCAAAACCGCCGGCACTGGTAGGAGAATGCAGGCTAATAAAAGCATGGCTCCGACGCCCAATAAATCCCGGCGGTTGTCCAACTCCGTCACATCGTTCAGCGCCGGTTGGTCCCCCGCGGGCATGAGCAGTAAAAGAATCGCCCAGAGGAAGAAATCCCGGTGGATCAGAGCGAAAATGACCATCATCACCCGGGTCAGTTGCCCCACCATCACCGCGGCCCGTTGCCCCAGCATGGCGTGGATAATATGGCCGCCGTCCAACTGCCCAAAGGGCATCAGGTTCAGAGCCGTTACGATTAAGCCCAAATAACCGGCGATGGCGGCGGGGTGCAGATCAAGGGCTAAACCCGGTTTTAACGCCTCTCCTAAAGCAAGTTTACTGACTGCCCCTAGCAAGAAAGAAAAGCGGGGATCGAGGTGGTCGAAGCTTAACAAACTACTCGTTTCAGCTATCGGCGTGAGTTGGGATTGTCCCAAGCCCCACCAGAGCAAAGGCAGAGCGACAACAAAGCCCCCTAGGGGCCCAGCGATGGCCACATCGAAGAGCGCCTGCCGGTGGGGCACAGGAGACTTCATTTGGATAAACGCGCCGAAGGTGCCCAGAAAGAAGGGGACGGGGATGAAATAGGGCAGGGTGGTTTTAATGCGGTAGAACAGCGCCGTTAGGTAGTGGCTGCCTTCGTGGCAGGCTAAAATTAAAACAATTCCCAAGCTGTAGGGCAGTCCTTTAAGGAGAACTTGACTGTTCGCTTCTAAATCTTCAGGCCTGACCCCGGCCATTTCCGCCCCCACCACCGTGGTGGTAAAGAGGGTGATCAGCAGTAGGGCCAGTGCCAACCAGGGACGATTGAGGGTCTGAACCGGCGCTTCCGCCTTCGGCTCCAAGCTGGGATTGGGCACCAGGGCGAAAAAGGGCTGTCCCTGGAAACTTTCCTGAAAAAGCACCAGGAAGCGGTCGCCAAACACCCCTTCCACATTGGTCTTAATGCGCTCGTAGGCCATCTCCGGTGCCGTTTGCAGTTTGCCCCGACAAAGAATGGCTTGGGGACGGTAGTCCAACTGCTGGAGGTAATAGATCCCCCAAGGAAAACAGTCCCGCAGGGATTTTTCTTCCTGGGCGTTGATGGGGCGCAGTTTGGTCTCGCTTTTTTCCGGGGTCGGCGCCGCAACGCTATCTTCAGGGGAGGGCGAGATCCGTCCCCGTTGCACCAGCCACCAATAGACCCAGGGACAAATAATAAAGGGGCCAAAGAGCAACCAGGGGGGCAGGGGGCGCTCTTCGCCATAGACCAGCGCCCAAAGCATCCAAAGGCTCGCCGGCGTCATTAGCACCATCCACAACAGCCAAACGGGAGTCCGGGTCAAGGGAGCGGTATGGCGCTTAATAATGTAGTAGGTGGTGAGACCCAGAAGCAGAAGAAAAAGCCACATTGTAAATCGGCGCGGGAATGGGGATGATGGGACAAGCGCGGGGGAAACCGCCCTAGAAACTCCCGATAGTCATCCAGTTTAACTAACCTCGTCCCCTTCTTGCTTTCCTCGCCCGCCGCTATGCTCTCTCCCAAGCCGCCCCGTTTGATTTTGCCGGGTCTTTACCGTTTTCCCCCCAACCGAGACACCCTGGGAGGAACCGCCTATTTTTGTCTCCATCCCCAGGGGAATCTCTTAATTGACACGCCGCCCCAAACCCCGGAAACCGAGCGCCTACTGCTAGAACAAGGAGGGGTTAGCTACTTAGTCTTAACCCAACGGGACGGCGCCGGCCCGGCCCTCGGCGCCTGGCAGAAGCTCTTTAACTTGGAGATCATTATTCAAGAACAAGAAGCCTATTTATGCCCCCAGTTGCGGCGCATAACTTTTTCAGACCAATTAACCCTAGCGCCGGAGTTGACCCTCCTCTGGATGCCCGGCTATTCCCCCGGAGCTCTCTGTTTATACGACCGTCGTCAGGGGGGAATTTTATTCACCGGCCGTCATCTGGTGCCCGACGCCCAGGGACAGCCCCAACCCCTCCGGGTCACAAAAACCTTCCACTGGCGGCGCCAACTCAAAAGCGTTGCTAAATTACAGGCTTACTTTGCCAAGGAAAGCCTCGCCTACCTCTGTCCCGGCGCTTATACCGGCTTTTTGCGGGGCCGGGATTATATGAGTCCCGCTCTCCCGGTGCTGGCGAAAATCGCCGCAGGCTTCTGAATTGTTGCCATTAGACTGAACAATTAGAGACCCACCTTTTCAAGCTAGCGAAATCCTCGCTCGGTGTTATTGGGGATAAGAGGCGATTAGGGCAATGTCCCGAACCGATTTTCCGAGTTTCGGAAGATATAGCAGGCCTGAGTCAATCATGAACAGGTTCCGGTTTGCTCCCCCCTTTCCAAGGGGGATTGGGGGGGATAATCCCTGAATTGCGTTCACCACTCATTTAGGCCTGCTATATAAGAGGAAGTAAACTTAAGACTTAACCCCGGCTCTAGCGAGCATTTGAACCTCTCCAATCTTGAACAGGGATTTAAAGCGCAGATTTTGCTGGGCGTAGAACTCCGCTCCTCCCTGCTCCCGGTCGATGAGGGCGATGATCTCCTCCGCCCGATAGCCCGCTCCCCGCAGGCGCTCCACCGCTAACAGCGCCGATTGCCCCGTGGTGACCACATCTTCGAGAACCACAACTAAACTGCCCGCGGGCAACTCCGGCCCTTCAATGTAGGCCTGGGTGCCGTGGCCCTTGGCTTCCTTGCGAATAATCAGGGCGTCCACCGGCTGATGCTCGTAGGCCGAAACCACGCTGACGGCGCTCACCAGGGGGTCGGCGCCGAGGGTCAGACCCGCCACAGCCATGGCGCCGGGGGGCAATTCCGCCAGGAGTAAACGCCCGATGGCCAAGGATCCCGGCGCCGTTAGCGCCACTTTTTTGCCGTTGAGATAGTAGGCACTGGGCTGGCCGGAGGAGAGGGTAAAGTTTCCTTCCTGGTAGGCGAATTGGGCGAAGAGGTGGAGCAGGTAAGTTCGCACCTGGGAGAGGGGCGCCGTGGTGAGGTCGGCCAGGGAGAGGGAGTCGGGAGTCATCGCCAAAGATAGAGAGCCTTCGAGGCCCTAGTTTAGAGGATGTTGGCGCCTCCCGAAGGTTAGTTAATATTTGCGCTCCTGGGGCGGAAACCGGTTAATCACCACCGGCATGACCTCAATAACCACCTGTTCTCTCTCAAAGCGGGCCAGAGTATGGCGTAAAAATTCCCCGTCGTCCCGTTGGGGAAAGTCCTCCCGAGCGTGGGACCCCCGACTTTCCCGGCGCTGGAGCGCCGAGGCAAGAATGAGTTCCCCCACCGCCATGATGTTGCGCAGTTCCAGGGCCTCGATCAGTTCCGTGTTCCAACAGTCCCCCTTATCGTCGAGGAAAATTTGACTGTATTGGCTCTTCAAGTCCTGAATTTGGGCTAAACCCTGAGCCATTACTGCCTCGGTGCGGAAAACGCCGCAATGCTCCGTCATACAGTCTTGGAAGGCTTGCCGCAGATGGCTAATGCGCACAGAGCCGGGTTGGTCTAACAACGCCTGAATCCGGGTCTTGGCCTCCGCCAGATAGGGTTCCGGGTTCACCTCCGGCAGGTCGCGACCCTGAATATAGGAGCTGATACTCCGCCCTGTCCGGCGCCCATAGACCACGCATTCCAGCAAAGAATTACTGCCCAGGCGGTTGCCCCCGTGGACGGAGACGCAGGCGCATTCCCCGGCGGCGAAAAAGCCCTCCGTCAAGGTTTCCCCGTCCCGGCGCACGCGTCCGTCGGTGTTAACGGGAATCCCCCCCATGCAATAGTGAACCGTGGGCCGGACGGGCATGGGTTCCACCACAGCGTCGATGCCCACCAGGCGATGAGCTTCCTCCCAACAGAAGGGAATGCGGCTCATGATAGTTTCTTTGCCCAAATGGCGCAAATCTAAGTAAACAAAGGGGCCCCCGGCGCCGCCGTCCTTGTGAACGCCCCGCCCGGCCCGAATTTCCTGGGTGATAGCTCGGGAGGTGATGTCCCTCGGCGCCAATTCCATACGACTGGGAGCGTAGTCTTCCATAAAGCGCCGCCCTTCGCTGTTGATTAAATAAGCGCCCTCTCCCCGCACCGCTTCGGAAATTAAGACCCCGACGGGATACAACCCCGTGGGGTGGAACTGGACAAATTCCATGTCCTCTAGGGGAATGCCGGCGCTGGCGGCCATGGCCAGACCGTCTCCGGTGGAGGCGTAGTCGTTGGAGGTGGTGTTATAGACCCGCCCGTAGCCGCCGGTGGCGAAGAGAATGGCTTTGGCCCGCATAACTTCCAAGCTGCCGTCCTCAATCCGATACATCACCAATCCCTTGGCTTCCCCGTCCTCGTAGATCAGGCGGGTCACATACCACTCGTCATAAATCGTCACCCCAAAGCGCCGGAGGTTGCTCACCAGTTCGTGCAAAATGGCGTGGCCCGTTTTATCCGCCGCGTAGCAGGTGCGCCGGAAAGCGTGACCGCCAAAGGCCCGCTGGGCGATTTTACCGTCCGGTAGGCGGGAGAACAAAACCCCCAAATGCTCCAGGTCAATAATGACCTCCGGTGCTTCCTTCGTCAGGATTTCCACTGCGTCCTGATCCGCTAGGTAATCGGAGCCTTTTACCGTGTCGAAGGCGTGGGCCTCCCAACTGTCCTCCCCGTCCACATTTTTCAGCGCCGCGGCGATGCCCCCTTGGGCGGCCACGGAGTGGGAGCGGATGGGGTGGGTCTTAGCCACTAGCGCCACCTGGGTCTCCGGGTTGAGGCGCTTAAGTTCCAGCGCCGCCCGACAACCGGCCAGGCCGCCGCCCACAATAACCACATCGTGATCGAGCATGGCGTTCTTCTTCCTTTAGAGTTCTGCTCTTCTATCCTGACGGATTATCCGGCGTTGGGAACTTGAATTTTCGCCCCGATTGAAGGAACAAAGCTAACGGGGAGATCAGTAACTGAGGCGGTTAGGCTCAGAGAGCCGACGACTATAGCGGTCGTAGATGATTCGTAAATCACGCTCTTCGCAATTAAAGACAAAATTACCACCCCGCCCCTAGCGGGGCACCCCTCCACGGGAGGGGAATCGTAACAGTGAGTTGTCGGCTAAAAATTCCCCTCCTCTGGAGAGGTGGCAGGCGTCAGCCTGACGGGGTGGTCAAACTGCGAGATGAAGACGAAATTCATAAATAATTTTTGATATACCAGTCC
>JBKCES010000124.1:0-6795 GCA_046304295.1 Cyanobacteriota bacterium
CCGTAAATACTGCGCCTTTACCTTTAGCCTCGTTGGTTACTGCTTGGGCAAACTGCCAGAGTTCCGTACTGCCCGTTGGCATCATGTAAGGCAGAAAGGTTTCCAACATGCCTCGCATCCTGTTGTCAGGCATGATCCAAATTCCAAATCGAATTTCGGTGGGCGTGATATGGATTAAGCCATCTTCGGGTAGAATTTCTGGGAGATTAGGAATACTTTTCAAGCTTGCGCCTCTAATGCTTTGCCAACGTCCTGTGGGGTTATCATCAGCATCAATCATGATTCCCAGCGCGGAAAGTCCAGAGGCTTGTAGTTCGGTGGAAATAAGATCTTGCTCGACTAACTTTTCATAACCACCAGACTCGCGAATAAAAACAACTGGGTTTTCCTTAGTCCCCCAATTCACGCCATTGGCTTCAATAAGTTCTGGTATTACAAAACGATCCGGTGTTCCTTCTACGAGAAGAACTTTTGGGTGAATGTTAGCCATGCGCTATCGTACCTCAATGCCTCGTTCAGCGGCGATCGCAACTTGCCTTTCCGTAAAAACAATACTGTTTGGTTTCCCTCTCTCAATCCTTTGAATGGTAATACCCTCTTCGCTTGGGCTTTCGTTGCTTGCAATTGCGGCAAGGCTTGTCCAACAATCACTGTTATGCGTTGTCGCAAAAACCTGAACGTTGAGCCGTTTAGCTGTTTCCCAAATTAATTTCCACATATCAGACATTGTGCTGAAGTGAAGCCCCGTATCGATTTCATCAACTAATAAAATACCGTTCCTTGCATTAACAATGGCTAATGTCAGTCCCAGCATTCTCCATATTCCATCTCCCATACTGCCAATCGGTATGCGTTGGTCTCCATCCGTGAGCCTGACGACAAAACCGCTACGGGAGCTTATATACCTATACTTCTCAGAGCCAACCGAAGCAATACGATCAATAGTTGGCTCAATCGTCTGGAGCGCTTCTGTAACCAGCTCTTCCTCTGGCGTTAAAACAACTTGATCGAATAGCTCGATCATTTTCTCGCTTGTTAACGACGAAGATGTGACAAATTGAGTTCTTGAGTCTAAATTTTTAGAGTTCTTGCGAATGCGTCTCACATAATCTAATGGCAACCCTTCTTTAGGAGATAAGGAAAGCTCAATGGGTTCATCTTCTTGTCCTAGCCAGTGGATGACCAACACGAAATCACGTAGATCTTCAAAAAGGCCGATTTGTCCTTTTCGTTTTAGAGATACCGTGATTCCCTCTCTATCATTATCATTATTACCCACGATGGAAAACTGACTGCCTTCATCAATTTCATGACCATAAAAAAGATGACGAACATCTAGCTCTCGACCGTCACCTGCCACTCGACCGCCACCTCGTTCATCATTTAAAATATATTCACCTCGACCCATCATTACTTCTCGTAATGATTCAAAATTAGATTGAGAACTAAGAAGCTGAACCGCTTCCAAGATTGAAGTTTTACCGCTGTTATTAGCTCCGACAAGCAAATTCAATCGGCCAAGCTGATGAAGCTCAAACAGTTGGAAACAACGAAAATTTTCAATTCTTAGCGACCTCAGCATATTTGACGATTGGTGAAAGTTGTGGTAGGCAACACCAGACAAAGGGTCTTGTGCTTCGTAACTTCTTAATCTTAACCCTATAATGACACCACTGCATCAGCAAGGCTAACACTGCAAGCGCCGAGCGCCGCCTGTGAGTTTGGATACCGACCTGTTAATCAATGCTCAGCGCCGTCTGTTTTGTACCTCCACCGCCGAGCGCCGCCTGTGAGTTTGACTGCCGACCTGTTAATCGATCCCCAGCGCCGCATGGTCGTTACTGGGAGGGATAACTGGGGGTTGGTAAAGTTTTGTTACGAATCTGTGTCGGGTCGGGAAATCGGCGCTATAATGCGGCAAATTGATTAGTACTCTTTCTTCAGCAGTGAGAGGAGAGCTAATTAATTTAGCCCTAGTGCAGTTTCCTTGTTGTTGTTTGCTTTGCTGACATTAACATTCTCTGTAGTGAATTCTGTAAAATATAATTGCCCATAGAGAGTAGGAAAAGTTGACATGATTACTCAAACAATGGTACAACCTTCTTCTTGGATCGAAGGAGGTATTAAGATCCAAAAAATACGTGGACTGAATCTTTTCAAATTTACCGATGACCTCCAAATACGACTTGAAACATTGGTTGATCGGCAAAAGGCTAACCTGCTTACCTCAGAAGAAACTGCTGAGCTGGCTGGTATTACTGAGCTAGATCGAATTTTTACCCTAATGAATGCTCGAATTATTGCTGAGTCATGACTATCAGCATTAAGAGTCGTCAGCGCATACGTGAGCGCGCCAGTTGTTTGTGTGAATATTGTCATTCCTCGGAAGAAGCTAGCGCCTCTCTCTTTACCTTTGACCACCTAGTACCTCAATCCCTTGGCGGTACGGACTTTGAAGAGAACCTCGCTCTTGCCTGTCATCGCTGTAATGGTCGTCGTTACAACTTTACAGAGGGCATTGATCCTGAAACCCAAGTGAGCGCTCCGCTCTTCAATCCTAGGCGAGATGAGTGGTCTGAGCATTTTATCTGGTCTGCTGATGGACAAAAGATTATAGGCGTCACTCCTATCGGACGCGCCACAATTCAACGTTTAGATATTAATGACGATTGGCACGATGATGGTTCTATCAAGCACGCCCGTCGTCTCTGGATTCGAGGTGGTTGGCATCCACCTGCTAATGATCCACGACAGTAATCGATTGATATGACAGTAGAAGAAACCTGGTGCAACGGAAGGAATCAAGATCTGAGCGGTGATGCAAAGGCAACTTGCCTCCGCTGACTAAGAACGTTAGCCCTCAATCTTGCCAATAGGGTCAGAGTTGTGACTTTTTTTATGGGGGCCTTTTCAGATAGCCCGCCCTTGGTGGCGCGCCTCATTTTTGAATTGGCAACAAGCGCCGAGCGCCGTCAGCGAGTTTGACCGCTGGCCCGTTAATCAATCCCCAGTGCCGCCTGTTTTGTATCTCCACCGCCGAGCGCCGCCTGTGAGTTTGGATGCCGACCTGTTAACCAATCTCAGCACCGCGTGTGAGTTTGGATGCCGACCTGTTAATCAATCCCCAGCGCCGCCTATTTTGTCTCTCCAGCGCCGAGCGCCGCCAAAGAGTTTTAACCGCCTCCCCATTAAGCGCCGCCTGTTTTGTATCTCCACCGCCGAGCGCCGTCAGCGAGTTTGAGCGCCGACCTGCTAATCAATCCCCAGCGCCGCCTGTTTTGTACCTCCAGCGCCGAGCGCCGCCTGTGAGTTTGGATGCCGACCTGTTAATCAATCCCCACCGCCGCCTGTTTTGTATTTCCACCGCCGCCTGTTTTGTATCTCCACCGACAAGCGCCGCCGGTGAATTTGGATGCCGACCTGTTAATCGATCCTCAGCGCCGCCTGTTTGGTATCCCCACCGCCGAGCGCCGCCTGTAAGTTTGGACGCCGACCTGTTAATCAATCCTCAGCGCCGCCTGTTTTGTACCTCCACCGCCGAGCGCCGCCTGTGAGTTTGGATACCGACCTGTTAATCGATCCTCAGCGCCGCCTATTTTGTATCTCCACCGCCGAGCGCCGCCTCTGAGTTTGGATGCCGACCTGTTAACCAATCCCCAGCGCCGCCTATTTCGTATTTCCACCGCCGAGCGCCGCCTCTGAGTTTGGATGCCGCCTCGTTAATCAAGCCCCAGCGCCGCCTGTTTTGTCTCTCCAGCGCCGAGTGCCGTCAGCGAGTTTAACCGCCGCCCTGTTAATCAATCTCAGCGCCGCGTGGTCGTTGCTGGGTAGGGGTAACTGAAGGTTGGTAAGTTTTTTTTACGAATCTGTGTCGGGTCTGAAAATCGGCGCTATGTTTCTGGAAACGGTGTCTGTCGGCTTATAAGGCGGCTATCTATAGCATTTTCAAACGAGACATGAAAAAGCCTTATACTTTGTCAGATTAGGAACTGTGTATAGTTTGACTTTAGCAAAAAGCTCGAATATAGACTTCATAATTTTGAAATTCTTGCAAAATCGATGACACGTTCTTAATAAACTTTTTAAAGATAGCCAAATTGACTCAATTGGATTTCCTTTGGGGTAGTATGGCGCAAATAAGCTGCACACGAGTCGCCACTGGCGAGGGTCTAAGTTCCCATTAATTTCTTCTAGAAAATTTTTCATTACCTCTCCTGTGTGATACTTAGCTCCATCCCAGAATATCAAAATTTTTTGATTGGGGTGCATTTCTAGTAATTTTCTCAGAAAGTCTACTGTAGATTCTGCATTTCCTGCTTCATATTTTTCAAGAACTAGATCTTGAGTTACTAAATTTAATGCCCCATAATAGGTTTGACGATTCTTCGGATTTTCCAGTTGAAGATTGACTCTGTCTTGAGTCTTACCCCATAAGTGACTAATCAAGTCTCCTTCTACTAGATGAACCTCGTCGATCGCATACACAACAAGCTTTCCAGCTTTTATCTCTGGTAATTGTTTTTCTAACATTACACTGATTTCTTTATTTTTTTGCTCTACTTTTTCTGGATCTTGTCTAGGATTTTTTACCTGTGCTTTTTGCCAACTAATACCCGCCTCTTTCAAGATATTGTAGTAGCTTGTTAAAGATTTAAATGGCTCTCCGGGAATCGAGCGACAAACTGTATCCTACTATACAATTATGCCCTGGGCGGTCAAGGAGAAAACCTTATCCAGTAAGGGATGTGGCCAATTGCCTCCCTGAATACCAGCCTCATTCCCGGAGAGCCATTTAAATTCCACGTCAAATTGCTCTAACAAGTAACACTCTAACTCCGATAAACTCCAATATTCTTGCTGGTTTAACCACTGGAACGTTTGCTGTTTTTGCTCATCATTTAAATAGCCTTTTGATCCCTGATATCCTAGCCTTAGTGCTTCTACTCCTCCTTCCTCAAATAGAGTTTTCCACTTACTCACAAAACTAACACAGATATTGAGTAAGCTACCAATCGCTCTGTAAGCCCATCCTAAAAAAGCAAGCTTAACGGCAAGAGCCCTTTTCAATTCTCTCGCATCTATATTGGTGTCCATCCAGTCATCTAGCTCTTGAATAATTTCATTCACACTTTTTTCGTTAATCATGATAGTGCACTCCTGAGAACTCGCCTCGTCTCTCATTATACACTATAACCCGACTTTATGACTCATCTGTAAATGCTATATAATTGTGAGTCATAGGTGGAGAGATAAAAACTGACCCGAGATTCCTCAGAAGTGTGAAAGGTAGCTAGAATAGGAAGGCAAACCTGACCTATTCCATGTTTAATATGCTCTCATCAAAATTCATGGCAACGTTACAAGGTTTAGACAGAACTGACAAATTTTATATTGTACAAGCTTTAATCTCTGAACTTGCCCAGCAGGAAGAACAACTACTGAAGCAAGGACAATCCTATCCCGTGTGGTCACCCTATAATGCCTTTGACGCAGCAGACAAGATGCTAAAAATGCTTGAAGCCGCTGAGACGCAAGATCATGCCTGAGCCTGAGCGATAGCGCCGAGCGCCGCTAGGTTAGGTATTCAACCTACTCACCAGTTGTTTAAGGGCAGTGTCATTGACAATCGATGGAGGATTAGCTAGTATGATAACATAATCCTACCAGACTGTCGCAGGCAGTTCATAGCTATGAGTAAGAAGGTCAGTATAACTTTGGATGACGAAGTTCTAGATTTTGTGGATCGGTTGGCAAACAATCGTAGTAGCTTTATCAATGATATCCTCTGGCAAGAGAAGAAAAGGATTTTCATGAAAGAGCTAGAAGATGCTTATAAAGATCAGGCTAGCGATCCAGAGTTTCAGGAAGAAATTTCTGCGTGGGATATTGCAGTGAGCGATGGTTTAAATGCCTAACGGAAACTTAACCTACAAGCGAGGAGAGATATGGTGGGTTGACCTAAAACCCGTTATTGGTCATGAAACTAACAAAGAACGCCCTTGTCTGATTTTGCAAAACGATATTGGCAACCAAAATGGGACAACGACAATAGTTGCTCCCTTGTTGCCTGGGATAAAAACTTATCCATTTGTAGTAAATATTAAACCAACCGCACAGAATGGACTAAAGGGTAATCGGCACATCAACTTAAGTCAAATGAGGGCTGTAGATGCTCAAAGAATCAAGAGCAAACAAGGGATTTTAGAAGAAATTTATTGGGAAGAAATTGAGAAAGCAGTATGTATTGAGCTTGGTTTCAGTTTAGCGTTTAAGTCCTCGTAGCTTGTCTAACAAGCATCTGCGCTCAGAGCAGATTTCTCAACTGTTGTTATGCTGGAAAGTCGTTAGACCTCGATCTTGCCGATCGAACTATTTTATCTTGTTAACGCCGAGCGCCGCCTATTTTGTATCTCCAGCGCCGAGCACCGCCTGTGAGTTTGGATGCCGACCTGTTAATCAATCCTCAGCGCCGCCTGTTTTGTATCTCCACCGTCGAGCGCCGTCTGTGAGTTTGGATGCCGACCTGTTAATCGATCCTCAGCGCCGCCTGTTTTGTATCTCCACTGCCGAGCGCCGCCTGTAAGTTTGGATGCCGACCTGTTAATCAATCTCAGCGCCGCCTATTTTGTATCTCCACCGCCGAGCGCCGCCTGTGAGTTTGACCGTCGGGCTGTTAATCAATCCCCAGCGCCGCCTGTTTTGTATCTCCACCGCCGAGCGCCGCCTGTGAGTTTGACCGTCGGGCTGTTAATCAATCCCCAGCGCCGCCTGTTTTGTATCTCCACCGCCGAGCGC
>JBKCES010000125.1:0-8179 GCA_046304295.1 Cyanobacteriota bacterium
GTTGAGCGGGGCGTCGGCCCTTTGGATCTGGTGATCGGCATTACCGCAGGGGGCACGACGCCCTATGTGCGGGGTGCGTTGGAAAAAGCGAAGGAAAAGGGAGCCAAGACGGCTTTTATGGCCTGTGTGCCGGAGTCCCAGGCGCCGATGGTCGCGGACGTTAATATTCGCTTGTTAACGGGGCCGGAAATCTTAGCGGGATCGACCCGGCTCAAGGCCGGCACCGCCACTAAAATGGCGCTGAATATTATTTCCACCGGCGTGATGACCCGCCTGGGGAAAGTCTACGGCAACCGGATGGTGGACGTGGCGGTGACCAACCGGAAATTGGAAGACCGGGCCCTGCGAATTTTGCAGGATTTAACGGATCTCTCCCGCCCGGAGGCCCTGGACTTACTCGAAAAGAGCGGACAGCGGGTTAAACTGGCGCTATTGATGCGCTGGAGCGGTCTAGACGCCGAAGCGGCGGAAGCCCGTCTGCAAGCCTGTCGGGGCAACCTCCGGGCCGCTAGCGCCGAGTTTGTTTAACGTTTCCCATTGGCTATGACCCCCCCTACCAGCTTCACTTGGGCCGCCTTGGCTCTTCTCGGACTCGCCGGGGTCTTTTTCTGGTGGAGCTATCGGCGCTCTCGCCCCTACGGTCGAGTGGGGGTTTTGACTTGGCTCCAGTCCCTCGTGCTCATGGCGCCCTGGTTCATTTCCCTCACGGTGTTTGCCCTGGGTCTGCGCCTCAACCTTGCCGTTATTCTCGCCCTTTCTTTAGGCTCCTTCGGCGGCTACATTTATCTGGGAAAACGCATCCGGGCGGAGGACTCCGCTTTACCGTTGCCGACGGCCAAGCCCTTGCCAGCGGCGCCGGTTGAGGCGCAGGATGAGCCGGATCTCCTGCCCATTCCCGAAGACGATTTACAAAAAATTCGGGGCATTTTCGGCATTGACACCTTTTTCGCCACGGAAACCATTCCCTACCAGGAAGGCGCCATTTTTCGGGGCAACCTGCGGGCGGAAGCGGAGCAAGCTTTTGCCCAACTCTCCCAGAAATTAACGGCGGCCTGTGGCGAGACCTACCGTCTCTTCTTAGTAGAAGGCGCCGAAGACCGGCCAGTGGTGGTGATTCTCCCCAGCCGCAACGACCCCCAGCCCATGACCTGGCCCCAGAAGAATTTGGCACTGGTTCTCCTAATCGCCACCGTCGCCACCACCCTAGAGGCCAGCGCCGCCCTGTTGGGGTTTGATTTCCTTAGCCAATGGCGCCGGTTCCCGGAAGTTCTGCCCTGGGCCTTAGCCGTCGCGGCTATCCTCGCGGCCCATGAAATCGGGCACCGTCTTCTGGCCCGGAAATACCAAATCCGCCTTAGTTGGCCCTTTTTCCTACCCACCTGGCAAATCGGCTCCTTCGGCGCCATCACCCGCTTTGAGTCCCTCCTCCCCCACCGCGCGGCGCTCTTGGATATCGCTCTAGCGGGGCCGGCTCTGGGCGGGTTAGTGTCCCTCCTCTTTTTAACCATCGGTCTCGTCCTTTCCCATCCCGGCGCCGGTTTACAACTGCCGGGTCAGTATTTCCAAGCCTCGATCCTAGTGGGACTGTTAGCCAAAAGTATCCTCGGCGCCGAATTGGAGCAGAGCGTCGTCGCTATTCACCCCCTCGTTATTCTGGGTTGGTTAGGGCTGGTGATTAACGCCTTAAACCTACTCCCCGCCGGACAACTGGACGGGGGGCGGATCGTCCAAGCCATCTATGGCCGCAAAATCGCCCGCCGGGCCACGGTGGGAACCCTAATCATTTTGGGGATTGTGGCCCTGGTGAACACCGTTAACTCCCTCCCCCTATACTGGGCCGTGGTGATTTTATTCCTACAACGGGAGCTAGAGCGCCCCAGTTTAAACGAATTGACGGAACCCGACGACGCCCGAGCCGGTTGGGGCCTCTTTGCCCTCTTTTTAATGCTGATGACCCTGATTCCCCTCAGTCCGGGGCTGGCGCTCCGCCTCGGTATCGGCGGTTAGGAGGGCGAGGGAATGGTATGATCGGTCATTAACCCCCCTATTTTTGAAGACGCGCCGCCCCAGTCCCTTGCGCCCATGCACCAGTTTTTGCCCATCGCCTACTTTAAAAACCAGTTTATTCCCTTTGAGCAAGCCCAAGTCTCGGTGGCGACCCACGCGCTCCATTACGGCACGGCGGCCTTCGGCGGACTGCGGGGACTGCCGGATCCCCAAAATCCCGAGCACATTTTACTCTTTCGTCTCGATCGCCACTGTCGGCGCTTGAGCCAGAGTGCCAATTTTCTCAATTTTCAGATCGAGGCGGAGAAAATCGAGGCGATTATCCGGGAATTTGTGCGCAAAAACCGCCCCCAAACCTCCTTTTATATCCGTCCCCTGGTCTATAGCTCCGGTCTGGGTATCGCTCCCCGCCTCCACAATATCGAAAAAGATTTTCTGGTCTATGGGCTGGAAATGGAGGATTACCTAGCGGGGGACGGCGTCAGTTGCCGCATTAGCTCCTGGTACCGTCAGGAAGACCGCAGTTTTCCTCTGCGGGGCAAAATTAGCGGCGCCTACATCACCTCGGCGCTGGCCAAAACAGAGGCGGTGGAGTCGGGCTTTGACGAGGCTATTTTGATGAACACCCAGGGCAAGGTCTGCGAAGCCACGGGGATGAACGTGTTTATTGTCCGCAATGGAACCTTGATTACCCCCGGCTTGGATCAAGATATTTTGGAGGGCATCACCCGGGACAGCGTTCTTAAACTCGCCCAGGATCTCGGGATTCCCACCCAACAGCGCCCGGTGGATAAATCGGAATTGATTGTGGCGGACGAAGTCTTTCTCTGCGGCACCGCCGCCAAGATCACCCCGGTGAACCGCATTGAAACCTTTCCCCTCTCCGGCGAGCGCCCCATTACCCGGCGCCTGAAAACCCTCTTGGCCCGCATTACCCAAAATCAGGAGCCGAAGTATCAAGAGTGGGTCACTGTTATTCCTTTGGACTAAGGGGTACGGCAAATCCCCCTAAATCCCCCTTGGCAAGGGGGACTTTGAAGCCAGTTCCCCCCTGTCTAAGGGGGGCTAGGGGGGATAAAAAATGCGATTTGCCCCTGTTTAAACAACCTTTAATGCCATGACTCGTTCCCTCAGTCGTCTGGAAGCCGAATTGGCGGAGCTAGAGACCCATACCGAGACCCTCTACCAGCGCCTTTGCCAAGTTTATTGTCAATACCTCCAGGGGTTAGGAGCACAACTGGAGCGGGAACTCTCCCTGGCGACCCATCAAGTCTGCACCCGCCTTTACCCGGAGGAGTTTTTAAACCTCAGCCTCGAAGAGCGCCGGGAATTGCAGGGCAAAATCCAGACCCTCACCCGCCAATTTTTGCCCCGACTGGGGGAACGCTTCAGACGCCGGGAGATTCAAATTGAAGGCCTGCCCTTAGAGCCGGCACCGGAAGCGGAAGCGGAGAAACCGGAGCCGGAACCGGAGGAAGCGTTGGAGGAGGAAGAGTTGGAGTTGGATATTCAAGCCTATTTAAATCAGGAGGAAGAAACGCCTCCCTCGGAGCCAATGGGGGAAGCGCCGACGGACGTGGAAGAAGAAGCAGAAGAAAATGAAGACGGCTCCGACGGTTTCTTGAGTAAACTTTCCGCCCTGGCCCAATCCGGCGAACTCCTAGAGATAATCCTCCACCGCCTAGAGCGAGACCGGGGGCCCCAATGGACTTACCCCCTGCGTAACCCCGATGCTTTAGCCGCTTGGGGCAGCGCCATTGAGCAAATTGTGGAGCGCACCCTGCAGGAGATTTCCCTGGAGGTGAACCAGATATTACAGGGCATCAAAATTATTCCCCCCGTTCTGCCCAGCAAAGTGCTAGAGGTGGCCCTGCGGGCGGAAGAAAGCGGCATGGCCTTTAATCGGGACAAAAATCCCTATATTCTGAATTTGATTGTGGAGATGACCCCCCAGGGGGAAAAGGAGGCAGAAGAAGACTCCGAAGAGACCGATAAAAACGAGGCGGAAAAGTCCAGTCAGCTGATTAAATTTATCGCCCTCCGTTTCCGGGCCAGCGATCTCGAATTTCAAGACGGCGCCTTAACCGGCGCTCGCAAGCAAATACGGCACTTGGCCGACCAACTCAAAAAACTCCATAAACACTACCACCAACGGCGCCGGGAAAAACTGACCTGCGAAGCGGAGCAGGCCTGGCGCTCGACTTGGGTTCCCCTGCCTTCCTCCCATGATCAAAGTCCTCCATCTGTCTGATATTCACCTCGGTAGCGGTTTCGCCCACGGCCATGTCAATCCCGCCACGGGTCTCAATACCCGTCTGGAGGATTTCATCGCCAGTTTGCGGCGCTGTATCGACCGGGCCTGCCAGGAACCCGCGGACGTCGTCCTCTTCGGCGGGGACGCCTTTCCCGACGCCACCCCGGCCCCCTACGTCCAGGAAGCCTTCGCCCGGGAGTTTCGGCGCCTAGCGGACGCGGGTATTCCTGCGGTTTTGTTGGTGGGCAACCACGACCAACATTCCCAGGGGAGCGGCGGCGATAGCCTTTGTATTTATCGCACCCTAGCGGTGCCGGGCTTCATTGTCGGCGACCGTCTGGCGACCCATGTCATTCCTACCCTGCGGGGGGATTTACAGATCATCACCCTACCCTGGCTGACCCGCTCCACCCTCCTCACCCGCCCGGAAACCGAAGGGCTGTCCCTCGAAGCCATTAATCATCTGATTATTCAGCGCCTAGCGCCAGCGCTGGAGGGGGAAATTCGTAATCTTGATCCCCATTTACCCACGATCCTCCTGGGACATTTGATGGCGGATCGGGCTAGCCTTGGGGCGGAAAAGTTTCTAGCGGTAGGTCGGGGTTTTAGCATCCCCCTTTCTCTACTCCTGCGCCCGGAGTTTGACTATGTGGCACTGGGCCACGTTCATAAACACCAAAACCTGAACCCGGCCAATAATCCGCCCATTGTTTACCCCGGCAGTATCGAGCGGGTGGATTTTAGCGAAGAGAAGGAAACCAAGGGGTATGTTTGGTTAGAAATTGCCAAGGGTCAGGCGGATTGGCAATTCTGTCCCCTACCGGCCCGGCACTTTCTCACCCTGGAACTAGATGTCTCGGAAGCGGAACGGCCCCAGGCGGCGCTATTGGCGGCCATCGCTAAGCAGGACATAGAAGGCGCCGTCGTGCGTTTGCTGTATAAAATTCGCTCCGAGCAGTTAGAACAGATTGACAATCGGCAATTGCAAACGGCGCTCAAGGCCAGCCACTCCTACGCCATTCGCCCGGAACTCGTCAGCCAGTTAGCCCGCCCCCGCCTGCCGGAGTTGGGCGTCGGCGCCTCCCTCGATCCCCTAGCGGCGCTGTCCACTTATTTAGAAAACCGCAACGACCTTAAAGATCTCGTTCCCGATTTACTGGAAGCGGCGGAGCGCCTTCTGCAGGGAGAGGGAGAGACTCTGTGGCTAGAGGAAGCGTAGAGTTAAACGGCTCCGTTAACCCTGAACTGTAGCGAAATTTTCCCAACCCAATTCCTTCAGGTTTTGATTGCGACGCAGGGGGCGGGTCGCCAGTTCTAAAATGTCCCGAGCGTTGGTGAAACCGTGGATTTGGGCAAAGGTAAACTCCACCGACCATTTGGTGTTAATGCCCCGAGCTTCTAGGGGGTTAGCATGGGCCATGCCGGTAATCACCAAATCCGGTTTAAGGTCGTAAATTCGCTGGATCTGGTTGTAATTATCCGGTTTTTCCACAATATTCGGCAACGGCGCTCCCATCTCTTGACAGGTTTTTTCCAACAGCGCCAACTCGGCGGCCTGATAGCGTTTGTCCATGTAGGGAATGCCGATTTCCTGACAGGTCATACCGCACCGAATCAGGAAACGGGCGAGGGACACTTCTAGGAGGTTATCTCCCATAAAAAAGACCGACTTGCCCCGGACTAATTGGAGATAGTCTTCTAAATTCGCCCAGATTTCCGCTTCTCGCTCCGCTAACCCTTGGGGTTCCACGCCCAAAACGGAGCAAATTTTCTCAATCCAAGCCCGAGTCCCATCGGGGCCAATGGGAAAGGGAGCGCCGATAAGCTTGCATTTCCGGCGCCTCATCAGGGTGGTGGCGGTGCGACTGAGGAAGGGGTTAACCCCGGCGACGTAGTAACCTTCGTCAATGACCGGCAGTTCGGTGTAACGTTTAGCGGGGAGCCAGCCGGAGACCTTAACGCCTTGTTTTTTCAATTCCAGGGTTAAATTGGTCACCACAGGGTCGGGGAGGGAGCCAAAGAGAACCAAGGGCGGATGCTCGATAAATTCCTTTTCCCCTTGGCTCTCGTTTTTCCCTCGCCCAAAGGTCAATAATTTCTGGATCGGGTTGCGCTCTTCTTTTTCCGTCTCCCCTTTAACTTGACCCGCGGTGGGGCATTTGTGGGCCATGGAGGCTAAGACGGTGTCTTCCCCCTGGGTAAAGGCGTAATCCAAACCGTTAGCCCGCGCGGTGACGATGGGAATGCCGATTTCCGCCTCTAATTTCGGCGCTAATCCCTCCAGATCCATCTTGATGATTTCCGTGGTACAGGTGCCGATCCAAACAATAACGCTGGGATTGCGATCCCGCTTAATCTGTAAACAGAGGCGCCGTAGTTCTTCATAGTCGTTCAGTTGGGCGGAAATGTCCCCTTCTTCCAGTTCCGCCATGGCGTAGCGGGGTTCGGCGAAGATCATCACCCCCATGGCGTTTTGGAGGAAATAACCGCAGGTTTTGGTGCCAATAACGAGAAAGAAACTATCTTCGATTTTCTGGTACAGCCAAGCGACGCAACTGATGGGGCAAAAGGTGTGGTAGTTGCCGGTTTCACAGTCAAAGTTCAGCGCAGAGGGGGCGGTGTTTTCAAGGGTCGCAGTCATGGTTCAGGTTCTCCGAATAAAGTTTGTAGTAAAAAGAACCCCTAGCCCCTCAAGCTTGGGGGGAGATTGAGGCTTTTTTGAGTTCAAAGTCCCCCAGAATTGGGGGATTTAGGGGGCTAAACCATCATCAATTCCGGCTCGACCACCGGCGCTTTGGGTTGGTCGCCATTGAGGTAGAAATCCGAAAGCAAACTAAACAAATCCCGATCCTGAGCGTCCTTGGGCACAACGCCTTCCGGTTGGGCGAGGATCTGGTCGGCGATGTTTAAATAATAGTCGCAGACATAGTTCAAATAGGGATCGGTTTCCGCCATCTCAAAGAGGGTTTTCCCCTTGACCCGGGAGACGCGAATATCTTCAATCAGGGGCAAAATTTCCAAAACCGGCATGGGAACGGCTTCGATATATTTATCGATTAAATCCCGTTTAGAGGTGCGATTGCCGATGAGACCCGCTAGGCGCAGGGGATGGGTGCGGGCTTTTTCCCGGACTGAGGCGGCGATGCGATTGGCGGCGAAGAGGGCGTCAAAGCCGTTATCCGTCACAATCAGACAGTAGTCGGCGTAGTTCAACGGCGCCGCAAAACCGCCGCAGACCACGTCTCCGAGGACATCGAAGAGGATGACGTCGTACTCATCAAAGGCGTTCAGTTCCTTGAGCAATTTAACCGTTTCTCCCACCACGTAACCGCCGCAACCAGCGCCGGCGGGAGGGCCCCCCGCTTCCACACAATCCACGCCAGCGTAGCCTTTATAGATCACATCTTCCGGCCAGACATCTTCATAGTGGAAATCTTTTTCCTGAAGGGTGTCAATGATGGTGGGAATGAGAAAGCCCGTCAGAGTAAAGGTGCTGTCATGTTTGGGGTCACAACCAATTTGCAGAACTTTTTTACCCCGTTTGGCCAGCGCCGTTGAGATGTTGCAACTGGTGGTGGATTTGCCAATACCGCCTTTGCCATAGACTGCCAGGGTGAGGGTCACGGTCGTTCGCTCCAGATAAGAAAGTTAAAGGTTCGCTTGGGGAGCCGGTTCGCTCCGTCAATCTCTACTGGCATTATTAACCGGCGCTGGGGAAATGGAAAGGGGAGCCGATTTTAAATAGGGGCGTAAACGAGAGTAAATTAGCGGAAATAGCAGTTAAAACCTTAAAAAGGGTCTTAAAAGCCATTTTAATAACCCAAATAGCTAAAAAAAAAGTTTTAGGGTTTAGATTTTAATAATCTAAAACAAAAAACAAATTTTTAGAAATAGCATTAGGTCTTTATGCTTAAGACC
>JBKCES010000126.1:0-6130 GCA_046304295.1 Cyanobacteriota bacterium
TTCAGTATGAGTGGTGGGCAAGCAACGCTGATCGCCTTCTGAACCGGCGCCTTTACCCTCTTCCAAATATCCTGCTACACCCCCGCCCAGGCTCTAGGGTTTGACTTTCAGCGGGTGGAGCGGGCGCTCAATTCCCTCGAACCCTAGCTTTTCCTCTCCTCCTTAAGCGGGAGGTCGAGACCTCGAACCTCCCTTTCTTTTTTGCGATTACTTAGGACAATTACTCAGGATTGATTATGGCTAAAATTGGTCTTTTTTTCGGCACTCAAACCGGCAACACAGAAGCCCTAGCCGAAGCGATTCAGGACGCGCTGGGCGGCGCCGGCGCCGTGGACGTCATGGATATTGGTCAGGCGGAGCCGGAGGATTTCGCCTTCTACGATTGCTTGATTATCGGTTGTCCGACTTGGAACGTGGGGGAACTCCAGAGCAACTGGGAAGGCTTCTACGACGAGTTGGACAAGATTAACTTTAGTACCAAAAAAGTCGCCTACTTCGGCGCCGGCGACCAAGTGGGCTACGCCGATAACTTTCAGGATGCCATGGGCATTTTAGAAGTCAAAATCTCCCAACTGGGGGGCAAAACCGTCGGGCAGTGGCCGACGGAGGGCTACGACTTCAATGAATCCAAAGCTGTCCGCAACGGGCAATTTGTCGGCTTGGCGCTAGATGAAGACAACCAACCGGAACTGACCGCCGAACGGATTCAAAAATGGACGTCCCAACTCAAATCCGTCTTTGGACTTTAATCCCCATTCCCTAACCCCTAATTCCCATGACCCTACCCGCCGATATCCTCTGGCTCAACTTCAGTCCCGCCCTCCGGCGCTTTGACCGGCCCTTGCTGAAAAAACTGTCCCAGGAAAGAGCCATTTTGGAATGGGATTATACCCATACCCCCGACGAACCCAACTCCCTCGAAGCGGCGCTGAAGATTCTCGGCGAATACCTCCGAGATTGCCCCCATCCTCTCCACCTGATCGGCCACAGCACCAGCGGCCTCTTGGCGCTTCTCTACGCCCGCCAGTATCCCAGCCGGGTGAAGTCCCTAACCCTCCTGTCTGTGGGAGTCTATCCCGCCTTGGATTGGCAGGCCCACTATTATACTCAAGCCAACCTGCTCAACTGTAGCCGCTATTTTCTCCTTTCTCAAATCGCCAATAATTTGGTCAACTGCCATTGTCTGAGTCAAACCCAAGCGATGGTGGAAATCCTCGAAGAAGACCTGATTACCTCTCTTTCGCCCTATTCCCTCTACCGCCAGCTCATTATTTTGCCCAACCATGTCCCGGTTCCTCTATTCGTCGCCACCGGTCAGGAGGACGTGGTGGTAGACCCGGCGCTGTTCTCCGGTTGGCGCCGTTGGCAAAAGGACAGCGACCGTCTTTGGCTCTGTCCGGGGGGGAAATATTTTTTCCACTACGACTACCCGGAAATGACGGCCCGCCAACTGCGGGAGTTTTGGGCTACGGTAGAGAGCGAATCCCAACTCAGTCCCCTACAGGTCGGCGCTAAGCGCCGGGTTGGCTAATCTCCCGAAATCCCCCTTTACTCTTTCGGCAGGGTTAGGGTGAAGGGGGCGGCGCCGGGTTGACAGACCCTGAAGTGATGATGATAATCATTTTGATACGTGAGGAGCTTAACAGAGATGTCTTTTTTCCGTCCCGGCTTAGGGGCTCTGCTTGTAACTCTGCTGAGTCCGCTAGGACTTAGGGCCCAGGAGCTTGACCCCCATTTCATCACCATTCCCAGAAGTTCCGGCCCCATCGACGGTTATATCGAATCCTCCCCGGAGGACCACAGTCTAGACCAGATTACGGCGGTGGCGGATTTGCGGGACGTGGCACCCCAGGACTGGGCCTACGAGGCACTGAAAAGTCTGGTGGAGCGCTACGGTTGTATTGTGGGGTATCCCGACAGCACTTTCCGGGGCAATCGGGCCCTGAGCCGTTGGGAGTTTGCCAGCGGGTTAAACGCCTGTTTAAACACCCTGGAAAAATTGGTGCAGGAAAATGTCGCCGTTCTGCGGAGCGACTTAGAGATGGCCCGGCGCCTGGCGGAGAGTTTTCAAGGGGAACTGCAACAGTTGGGGGCGCGGGTGGATAATCTGGAAAATCGTCTGGCTTTTCTAGAAGATCATCAATTTTCAACCACCACCAAATTAACGGGTCAGGTGGTCATGGCCTTCAACGGCATCGCCTCCGGCAAACGGGACAACGGCGCCGAAAGTATTCCTCAGGTTCCCACCCTAGGCTACCGTAGTCGCCTGGAACTGAACACCAGTTTTACCGGCCAAGACGACCTCTTTATCCGCTTAACCAGCGGTAATTTAGCGGACTTAGCCGTCCCCGCCCAGACCTTTCAAGCGACCCTAGGCTACACCCAACCGGAGGACAGTAATTTATTTCTAGAAGTTCTCTCCTATTATTTTCCGATTAACGACGATGTCCGCTTTTGGGTCTCCATGGCCGGGGGCACCTTTAACGACTTCGCTACTACTAACAACTTCCTCGACGGCGACGGCGCCATGGGTGCCTTTACCGCCTTCGGCACCCGCAGTCCCCTCTACTTCATGGGTTCCGGCGCCGGCGTGGCGCTCCAGGGCACCAGGGAAGATTGGCAATGGAGTTTGGGGTATTTAGCGCCGGACGCCGCCAACCCCCAAACGGGGAACGGCCTCTTTAACGGCGCCTACGGCACTATCGCCCAGGTGGGCTACAACCTCAGCGACCGATTGGGAGTGGCCCTGACCTACACCCACGGTTACAACACCCTCGATACCAATGCTAGCGGTAGTCAGCGCTCCAATTTCCGGTTTTTCACCGAAGAGCTTTTCGGGGAGCCGGTGAACACCATCCACAACGCCTACGGCTTGGAATTTACTTGGCGGGTTTGGGATCATTTTATCTTCGGTGGCTGGGGCGGTTTGACCAAGGCCCAGACTCTCAACGCCATTGACCAGGAAGATTTTTCCCTAGGGCGGGGCAATTTAGAGATTTGGAACTGGGCTTTAACCTTCGCCTTCCCGGACGTGTTTAAAGAAGGAAATGTGGCAGGGTTTATTATTGGGATGCAACCCTGGGTCAGCGCCTCCAACATCGCCCTGCCGGATGATCTACCGGCGACGGATCAGGATACCTCCTTACATTTAGAGACCTTTTTCCAGTGGCAGGTGACGGATAACCTCAGTCTGACGCCGGGGATTTTGGTCATTCCCAACGCCGACTATAACAGCGCCAATGGCACGCTAGTTATTGGCGCCGTGCGGGCTACCTTTGAGTTCTGAGTCATTTTTACAGACATCCCCAGGAGATCAAGCGTTGACCTAGGTTGCACAACGCTAAGAAGCGGGGCTGAAATCGGCGCTGAATTGACGGGGAATCAGGGTAAACAGAACGCCCCGAGGAAGGACTTTGAAAGAGGGATTGGCGACAGCCCAAAGGCTAAGTTAAACCGACCAGTTTGGCGCTTAACTCCCACATTTTTTGCGCTTTAGCGTCGTCGCTTCCCTCCGCCGAAAGTTCCTGCACAAAGGCTTCTCGCCCTGCTTTTTGGCGGTTGCCCCAACTCCAATGGACACCGGATTCCCGATAGTCCGGGTCCGCCATCACCTCCGCTAGGCGCTCTCCCGCTAGTTCCTGGGTGACATAGCCGCCAGTGATATTTTTTTGGAACCAGGGGAAAATGGTGCGAAACAGGGGGTAATGGTTGCGGAACAGGGGCGTGTCCGCTACGCAACCGGGATAAAGGGAGTTAAAAATAATGCCCGTGGAATCGTGAAAGCGCCGGTGCAGTTCCCGGGTGGTGAGCATATTACAGAGCTTACTGTCTTTATAGGCCTTGCCGGACTTAAAGGTTTTGCCGTTGATCATGGCGATGGGCGCCTTAAAACCCGCCTCAAAGCCTTCAAAGTTCCCCAAATCCGGCGGCGCCGGGATGGGAATTTTCCCCCCCAGTTCTTTACTGTTGGCGGTGACGGTGCCGAGAATGATCAAGCGCTTATCCGGCTCCGGGGATTGCTTTAAATCCTCCAGTAAGAGGTTGCAGAGTAAAAAGTGCCCTAAATGGTTCGTGGCCACCGAGACTTCGTAACCGTCGGCGCTGTAGAGGGGACTTTTTAACAGAGGAAAATAGACCGCCGCGTTGCAGGCCAGCGCCCGCAGGGGTCTGCCGAGAGCCCGGTAGGCGTCCACAAAGCGCCGCACACTGCCTAGATCCCCTAAATCCAGTTTTAAAATCTGGTAGCTATCCGCCGGGAAATCAAGTTCCTGAGCCACCTTTTGAGCCTTTTCGGGGTTGCGACAGGCCATAATCACAGTCCAGCCCTTGACGATTAAGGCCTTAACGCCGTAGAGACCAACCCCGGAGGAGGCGCCGGTAATAATCGCAGTGGGTTTCTGAGTCGCTTCCATCGGTATTCAGTAAACATTGAGGTTAACTGTTAACCCTAGCGTAAACCGCATCCAGATCCAAACTGGCCGTCTAACAGCCCAGCAATTCCGAATTCAGAATGTAACCCAAGATACGAAAAACCCTCGGTGATGGATACAAGTCGTTCTCTCTCTCTGGCCAAAACCTTCCCAAGCTCCGCTTAGGCTGATGGACATGCTAGCCTAGATGGACAGAAATTTTGGCCGCTAAGTTACGGGTAAACGAGTGATGGACAGTTATGGATAAAAAAGCGCTAGTCGGTCTCTCGGGGGGCGTAGATAGTTCCGTGGCCGCGGCGCTCCTCCGGCGCCAGGGTTACGATTTAGTCGGCGTGACCCTCTGGTTAATGAAGGGCAAGGGGCAATGTTGCTCGGAGGGGATGGTGGACGCGGCGTTTATCTGCGAGCAGTTGGGGATTCCCCACCAGATTGTGGATAGTCGGGAGGTGTTCCAGGCTGAAATTTTGGATTATGTGGTCTCCAGTTACGCGGAAGGCATCACGCCACTGCCCTGCTCTCAATGCAACCGGGCCGTGAAGTTTGGCCCGATGTTGCGCTACGGACGGGACACCCTGGGAATTGAGCGCCTAGCCACCGGCCACTACGCTCAGGTCGGGCAGGATCAAGTAACCCGGCGCTGGCAGTTACGGCGGGCACTGGATCGGCATAAAGACCAGTCCTATTTCCTCTACGATCTGAGTCAGGAGGTTCTCAGTCAGGTTCTCTTTCCCCTGGGAGAGTTAACCAAGACCCAAACCCGTCAAATCGCCCAGGAATTGGGGCTGAAAACCGCAGATAAGCCCGAAAGCCAGGATCTCTGCCTCGTGGAAGCCCACGGCGACCTGCGAACGTTTTTAGAGCAATATCTAGCGCCGAAACCGGGAGAAATTGTGGATTTAGAAGGGCGAGTCCTGGGACGGCACGAAGGTATTCATCACTACACCATCGGGCAACGGAAAGGGCTGGGGGTGGCGGCGCCGGAACCCCTCTATGTGGTCAAGCTCGATCCGGTGCGGAATCAAGTGATCGTCGGCAATCGGGACAGCGCCGGCGGCGAGGACTGTTGGGTCAGTCGCCTGAATTGGGTGTCCATTCCCGAACCCCGACAACCCCTCACCTGCGAGGTTCAAGTCCGCTACCGCTCGGCGCCGGTGGCAGTCCTAGCCATTCCCGCCGAGGACGGACGCCTACAACTCCGCTTTGCGGAACCCCAATTTGGGATCGCGCCGGGCCAAGCCGCAGTGCTCTACCAGGGAGATATCCTCCTCGGGGGGGGAATTATCGAGCGCCCTCAAAACTTAAGCGTGGCGGGCACCGTCGGGCAGAATAGCCCCGCTGAGACGGGCGCCGGTGAGTTTGACCATGAGCCGTTTCCCGGCCCGAACCTTAGCGCCGGTTAAATCCGCCTCCCGCAAATCGGCGCCGCTCAGATCCGCCCCCATTAAGTCCGCTTCCCGCAGGTTGGCCCCGCGAAGGTTAGCCTCCAGTAGGTTGGCCCGAACTAATTTAGCCCGAAAAAGGTTGGCGTTTTCGAGGTTCACCTGGTGGAGAAAACTGTCGCTCAGGTCGGCGTAGCTCAAGTTTGCTTGACTCAGGGTTCGGCCCGACAGATCCTTTTCCTTCAGATTAGCTCCCTGAAGATCGGCGCCGGTAAAGTCTCGGTAATAGGGGCGCTGGTGGCAAGGCGCCGATCTTCAGGG
>JBKCES010000127.1:0-2735 GCA_046304295.1 Cyanobacteriota bacterium
ATCGACGAATGGAACCCGGCGCTCCCAAGGGAATCGCCAAAACCGACTTGAGGCTAAAGAGCGACCAACTGGCGACATCCGTCGCAGCTTCGGGGGGCAGTTGGCTGAGATCGGGAGCATAACAGATTTCGCCCCGCCGCAGGCAAGCGATTGACCAGGGAAAAAGACTCCAGGGAAGCTGTTGAACGGTAGAGGCGTTGGAAGCCAGTTCCGGCCGGCGCCATTCGTAGGTCATGCTCAAGGTCTCGGCATCAAGGTCTAGGGAAAAAATCACGCAATCGTCGGCGTCCACAGTTTCTCCCAACTGCGCCAGGGTTCGCTGAATCTCGTCTTTTAGGTTCGCCCGTTCGGCGTTGCCTAAACGGCTCGCGGCTTCGGCGATGAACTGGTTAAAATTTTTCTGGCGCGTGAGATCCGCTTCCAAAGTCTTGTGGGCGGTGATATCCGTCAACATGCCCACCACGCCCTGACGGTTCCCTAGCCACTGGTTTTGGTCTTCGAGCCAGAGGTAATGGCCCCGACGGTGCCGCAAACGGTACTGACAAAAGAAGTTAGTCCCCTGGGCGACGCAGGTTTCCAAGGCTTCCTGAAAGCGGGACTGATCCTCGGGATGAATTAACTCGATCCATTGGGAAACCTGACGCGGCATTTCTAGAGGGGCGTAGCCTAAAACGCCTTTGGCGTTGCTTCCCCAAATGACTTGATGATTAACAAAATCATATTCATAAAGAACTTGAGTGCTAGCTTGTTCCGCCGCTTCATAGCGCCGGCGCCATTGACTGAGTTGTTGATTTTCCTCCGCTAGTGCCGATTGCGACTGACCTAATTGCCCGACCCAATTTAACAGCGCCGAAGGACGGAGCGCCGATAATGGATCCCCGGCGCCGATTTGCCCCACCAGTTCCCCTGCGGAATTAACCGCCGCTAATTCAACCCCGGCGCCGCCCTTCATCCAGTTTTGAGCGAGGTTTAAGGAATTTTCCAGATCAATTTGCCACCCCGGCGCCGTTCCTAGCTGGAGCAGATCTCGAACCTTTGTTTTTCCAAGGGAACCCTGGCGTTCATAAGCTCTTAATAGATCGTGTACCGTAATCTGAAGCGCCGCCTCCCCCGTGTTTTTACACAGAAAGCCGGAGTTGATCCCTTTTTTGTAGAACAAATCAGCCACTTCCTCCATGGTCATCTCCGGCGCTAGCCAAAGAACCGCCTTCTTTGCCACCCATTGAACAGACAACCCGCGCCAAATCTCCCAGTCCGCCAGGGCGGAGAGCAAACTCTCCGGGGTAACGGCGCCGGTTAAGTTCCCCTGGCGATCCACAATCCCCAGGGCACCGACGGCCCCCGACAGAGAGTCAACTAGGGTAAATAAATCTTCAAGCGCGTCTTCCTCTCTGAGTTGAACCGCTTCCCCCGCCAAAGCGTCTAGAGGTCGGGCTAAATCCTGACCGAGCAGAGTTCTCGCCGCCAGCCAGCGCCAACGGTTGTCTGCGTCTAAATACCAGAGTCCCCTGGCCCAGTCCGAGCCTTGAGCCAAAAGAGCTAACCCTTCGCCAACAAGGGTATTGGAAGAGACAGCCCCCGGCGCTCTGAGAATCGCTAGGTTTAAGGGGGGATGGCTGGGGAGGGTTTGCTCGGGAGCCATAGAAGAGGAAAACAAGCTCGTAGGTTCTCTAGGGTTTTGAGAAAAGCTTAGGTAAAGATCCGGTTAAGGCTGATGCCTGGTTCCCCTTGATGCCCGAAGGAGGGGGGACACTTAATCTTTGGCGTTTGGTGCGCTGGCAACCTATTCTAGCAAAGAGTCTTTTTTTTGGTGAATTTTTCTTTAACTTCTCTAACACGTAGGTAGAGTAAGATCCTTATATTTAAAGGGGTTGAAGCTTGTTTCCTCCGACTCCGCCCGGCGCCAGCGCTTTCCTAGCCTAGTATTTTTTCTGGCCCTTCCCCGGCGCTTGTATCCGTATTTATACTCAAAAAATTTTCAAAAAAGCTCATACCTAAGTGTTTTTTGCGGGCATACTAGAGTTAGCGAATTTAGCTCAAAAACTTTAAAAACTGATATATGTCCACCTTATAGCCGAAAGAATACCGCTATAAGTGCGCTATAAGTGAATGATGAACAGTCTCCGTTTAGCTCCACCCTTTCCAAGGGGGTTGGGGGGATAATCACTGAATTGCGTTCATCACTCATCTAATCTCGCTATAATCTAAACGTATTAAAAGCCTGCCGACTGTCTTTGTCCGCTAGACGGGTCGGTTCCGGTAAGCGGTAACGGGTCAGGCAATTTTGGGTCCAGATCAATGCGTCTTCTAGGGAAAGACGGTGCCCAACGGAAATATAGAGCGGACGAACGTTAGCCCGAGAACGGAGAACGGCGCCGAGGGTTTCCGATCCGTCCAGCAAGGGAACCCAGGCTCCTTTCTGGGAGGGAACCGGATCATGACGACCGGTTAATAGAGATTTGGCGACTCCGATGGTCGGCTTGTCCAGCGCCAGACCGAGATGGCAGGCCAGACCAAAGCGCCGGGGATGGGCGTAGCCCTGACCGTCGCAGAGAATTAAATCCGGGTCGCAGTGGAGGTGTTCCCAAGCCGCTAGCAAAACCGGCAGTTCCCGAAAGGAGAGATAGCCGGGAATGTAGGGAACTGTCAGGGGCAGTTGGGCCAGCGCCGTTTCCTGAACCCGTAGTTCCGGGTAATTCAAGACTGCGATGGCTCCCTGCGCCAAGGTTTGACCC
>JBKCES010000128.1:0-4456 GCA_046304295.1 Cyanobacteriota bacterium
GACTAAGTATCTTCTCTTTGAGAGCTGGGAACACTTGCTCGATTTTCTCTTGGATGAGGCTCCGCCTCAACTCGCTCCTCGTCGAGCCAATTCTTCCTGAAACTAGCTCCCCATCCCAATTTCTAAATTTGGAATTGCTGGCTAATTTTCAGGATCAAGCCGATTGGGAAAACGTTTTAAGGTCAGGGAATTGGTCACCACCAAGAGGGAACTGACTGCCATGCAGGCCGCCGCCCAACCGGGACTGAGGGACAGATGACCCCAGCGCCAAAAGAGGCCTGCGGCGAGGGGAATGGCAACGAGATTGTAACCCAGCGCCCAAAAAAGATTTTGGCGAATTTTCCAGACCGCGGCTCGACTGAGGCTTAAAGCGCCGAGGAGGTCGCCGAGTTGGGCCCGCATCAGCACGATATCCGCCGTTTCCAGCGCCGCGTCTGTAGCGCCGCCAAGGGAAATCCCCACATCGGCCTGGGCTAAAGCAGGCGCGTCGTTAACGCCGTCCCCCACCATGGCCACAATTTCCCCTTGTTTTTGCCAGGCCTCAATCTGCCGGGCTTTCTCCTGGGGCCGGATCTGGGCGTGAATTTCTGAGATTTGCAACTGAGCGCCGACGGTCTGGGCCGTCTCGGGGCGGTCGCCGGTGAGCAGGGCGGTTTTCAAACCCAAGGCCCGCAGTCGAGTTAGGGTTTCCTTGGCCTCGGGCCGTAGGGAATCCGCCAGCGCCAAACAGCCCAGCCAGGTTTGTCCCCGGGCGACGTAGAGGGGGGTGGACGCGGGGGGGATAGCGGGCAAGTCGTTAGACAAGGGAACTTTCTGCTCCTGAAGCCAGCCTAAGTTGCCGATGAAAATCGGGGTTCCTTCCTCCAGGATGGCTCGCACCCCGGCGCCGGCCTCGGTGTGAAAATCCCGCACGTTTAGGAGCGGCAAGCCCCGTTCCCCGGCGGCGGCTAAAATCGCCTGGGCGAAGGGATGATTGCTCCCCTGTTCCAAGCTGGCCGCGATTTGTAACAGTTCCTTTTCTGAAGAGCCGGGCTGGGGAAACAGGGCCTGGAGTCGCGGCTGACCCTGGGTGAGAGTGCCGGTTTTATCAAAGGCAATCATCGTCAGCCGTTGGGCGTTTTCTAGCGCGTCTCCCCCCTTAATCAACAGTCCCAATTCGGCGCCGACGCCAGTGGCCACCAAAATTGCAGTGGGGGTGGCTAAACCGAGGGCGCAGGGGCAGGCCACCACTAAAACGGCGATGGCGAATTTAATCCCCAGTAGTTCCGGCTCAATTCCCCCGGTTTCCAATCCCAGATGACCGCCAATACTCCAAACCAGCGCCGTTAGGCAAGCAATGGTTAATACCCCGTAGGCAAAATAGCCCGCCGCGGCGTCCGCCAACCGTTGAATCGGCGCTTTGCGGGTTTGGGCCTCCCGCACCGCGGCCACAATCTGGGCCAGAACCGTGCCGTTCCCCACCTGGGTCGCCCGGAGCGTTAACACGCCCGTTTGGTTGAGAGCGCCGGCCAGAACCGTATCCCCCGGCCCCTTGGCAACGGGTAGGGATTCGCCGGTCATTAGGGCCTCGTCCACGGAGCTGGTTCCGGTGAGCACTTCCCCGTCCACAGGGATTTTTTCCCCGGGCAGAACGGAGAGTCGGTCTCCCAAAACAATCTGCTCTACGGGTAAAATCACCTCCTGTTCCCCCAGTCGCAGACGAGCTACAGGCGGTTGTAAGGCGAGTAAACTTTTGAGGGACTGGGCGGCTCGATTGCGAGCCTGCCCCTCCAGGGTGCGACCCAGGAGAATAAACCCCAACAACATCACCGGCTCGTCAAAGAAGCATTCCCAGCCCCACTGGGGCCAGAGAAAGGCTAAACAACTGGCGAGATAGGCGCCGCCGGTTCCCAAGGCGACTAGGGTATTCATGTCAGGGCGCCCTTGACGGAAACTGATCCAACCGTCCCGGAAAATCTCCCGCCCCGGTATCGCTAGCGCCAGGGTAGCCAAGAGCCAATGAAACTCTAGACTTCCCACTAAGGGTAAATGGGGGCCGCCCAGGTGTTGCCAATGCCCCAGACTGGAAAGGACTAATAAAGCCAGCGCCGTTCCTAGACTGCCGTAGGGAGGGACGGCCTCCGGTAGGGGCGCCGGGGGAGCGGAGGGCACTTGAACCTGAGCGGGAAAACCCTTTTCACCTAAATAGGCGGCTAAGCCTTCAGGATTGCTGGCCCCCCGCCGACAGGCGACCCGGGCCGTGGCCGTCACTAAATTAACCGACGCTCCAAGGACGCCAGGCTGTTGCTTGAGCAGGCGCTCCACAGCGCCGACGCAACCGCCGCATTTCATACCGCCCACGGAGAAAATAAAGGTCTCGGCTTCCGGTAAGTCTAGACCGATGGGGGGGCGCTCGGAGAGGGAGGTCATGGCGGGGGGAAGAATAGTTAAGGTCAGGAATGAAAACACAATCCGCTATCGGGCTAAGCCGGATCGTAGCGCCCGCACGGCGGCCTGAGTGCGGTCGTCGGCGTCCAGTTTATGGAGGATATTGCGGACATGGGTTTTGACTGTGCCCACCGTAATATACAGTTTCTGGGCGATTTCAGCGTTACTTAAGCCGTCCACAACCAGTTGCAGAATCTCTCGCTCCCGTTCCGTGAGGCCGCAATCCGTCCCGCTCTGATTGTTTTCCCTAGCGGCTCCGGTCAGTGCGGTTAATACAATACGGGCAATGGCGGGATCAATCCAGGTTTGTCCCTGGTGGGTCGCTTTAATGGCTTCCGTCAGCAGTTCCGGGCGAATATCCTTGAGGCAATAGGAATCGGCTCCGGCGCCGAAGGCCCCGAGAACGGACTGGGAGCGGCGGTCGGCGGTCAACATTAAAATACGAACGGGCCAAGAGCGGGCTTTAATGGCCCCGACAAGGGCGAGACCCTCCGGCCCGACTAATGCCAGAGCAATCAGCGCCACATCGGGTCGGGTCTGTTCGATGAATACCAAACCATTTTGAACCCCAGTGGTCTCGCCGAGCCAGAGAAAATCGGGGAAATTTTCCAGCAAGGCCCGCCTTTTCTCAAGGATAAAGTCTGTGTCCGCGACCAGCGCTAGGCTAATTTGGGCCATCGTTTCCCGGTGCTCCCTAACGCTCCTCCGGGTGGGTCTCCCCCCGACTATTGACGGTTCCCAGTTGCAGACGCACCTCGTCAATAGCGCCGTTGAGTTGGGCGATTTTATCCTCCAGACGGCGCCGGGCCAGTTCAATATTTTCCTCGGAATCTAGAGGCATTTCCCCCAGGGGCAGTTTCTCCTCCGGGGTCTGGGGCCGACGGTTAGCCAAAGCGGCGCCGATCACGCCGCCCAAAACGCCCCCCACGAGGGCGCCGAAGACAAAACCGCCGCTGAAATTATCTTTTTGAGTCATGGTTTTCGCCTCCTTCCTAAACCGCAACAGTGCCAAAGGCGCGGTCACCCGCGTCCCCCAAACCGGGAACAATCCAACCCCGGTCATTGAGGCTTTCATCAATCATAGCGGCGTAGATGGTCAACTCAGGATAGTCGGCGCTTAATTTTTGTAGGGCCGGCGGCGCCGCTAGGACGGAGACTAACCGAATCAGCGCCGGGTCGGCGCCCCGCTCTAGGATCAATTTCAGGGCTTCCCCCACGGTTCCCCCCGTGGCCAGCATCGGGTCTAGCAGGAGAATATGGGTTTGCGGCGCAAAGACGGCGGGGAGTTTATTCAGGTAACAGGTCGGTGTTAGAGTTTCTTCGTCTCGAACCATGCCCAGATGGTAAGTGGACGCCAAGGGCAAGAGGGATTGAGCGCCGTCGAGGAGAACCAGTCCCGCCCGCAGGATGGGCACTAGGGCGAGGGGAATCTGGGGATTAATGAACTTCCCCGGCGCAGTTGCCAGGGGGGTTTGCACCGTCGCCTCTAGGGTGGGCAACCAATAGCGGGCGGCTTCGTAGGTCAACCAGCGTCCCAACTCCGTCAGAGCCGTTTTGAACAGAACCGGAGGCGTTTCCTGATCCCGGGCCACCGCCAGCCAATGTTGGAGGAGGGGATGTTCGGGGACATAAATTCGGAGTTGGGATGCCATTGTATTGGTTGAAGTTCGTTAAGTTGGAGTGATCGGCGCGGTATCGCAGGTCTAAGTGAATCATAGAAGAGGCTCCGGTTAGCTCCCCCCTTTCCCAGGCTACCGTGTACACACAAGTGTCACGTTCCCCCCCAACCCCCCCTAGAAAGGGGGGAACCGGCCTCAAAGCCCCCCGGGCCAAGGGGGATTTAGGGGGATAAAGCCCAAAACTGAGTCTTTAGCCAAGATCTGTGTACACCGAAGCTTTCCAAAGGGGGTTGGGGGGGGATAACCATCTGAATACTGTTCACCACCTATTTTAGGCCTGCTTTACAAGTTCATAGTGTCTTTTCCCGTCTCGGGCCCAGACCGTCTCCCGCTCGCGGCGCTCTTGACGT
>JBKCES010000129.1:0-2876 GCA_046304295.1 Cyanobacteriota bacterium
GGTTAACCGCGCCGCCCGGGCCCTATTCTAGAAAAATCCCCCCGATTTCCGCCCATGTCCTTCCTCGCCTTCGACGCCGAACAGAACCAGCGCCAACCCTTTGAACTCCCCGGCGCTCGCCCCCACTACAACCCCGACCGCCCCGGTCAAGTGGAGCACATCGCCCTAGAGCTAAGCTTGGATTTAGCCCACTGTTCCTTTGAAGGGGTCTGTCGGATTACCCTGCGCCCCCTCCGGCCGGAGCTACGCACCCTCACCCTAGACGCCGCGGGCTTAACCATTGAGCGGGTGCAGATCCAAGCCATCAGCCAACCCTTTGAGCAGGACGGGGAAAAACTGCGAATTAACCTCCTTGCCCCCCTCGGCCCGGCGCCGGTTACCCTAGACATCGCCTACCGAGTCGAGCGCCCCCAGCGGGGACTCTATTTCATCGGGCCCGACGAACACTACCCCGACAAGCCGGTTCAGGTCTGGACCCAGGGAGAAGATGAAGACTCCCGCTTTTGGTTTCCCTGTTTCGACTATCCCGGACAGTTAGCCACCTCGGAAATTCGCGTCGAAATCGCCAAACCCTATCAAGTCGTCTCCAACGGCGCTCTGCAAAGCCAAGAAGACCGGGGCGAAACCCAAATCTTCCACTGGCGCCAAGACCAGCCCCACCCGACCTATTTAATGACCCTAGCGGCGGGGGATTTCGCCTGTCTGACCGACGCCTGGCGGCAGATCCCCATTACCTACTGGGTGGAAAAGGGACAAGAAGACTCCGCCCGCTTAAGTCTCGGGAAAACCCCCCGGATGGTGGACTTCTTCAGCGCCGTTTTTGGCTACGACTACCCCTTCGCCCAGTACGCCCAGGTCTGCGTGGCGGATTTTATCTTCGGCGGCATGGAAAACACGGCCACAACCTTATTAACAGACCGTTGTTTACTGGACGAGCGGGCGGCGCTGGATAACCGCAACACCGAAAGTTTAGTGGCCCACGAGTTAGCCCACCAATGGTTTGGGGATTTAGTGGTGATTAAACACTGGTCCCACGCCTGGCTCAAGGAAGGCATGGCCTCCTACGCCGAAGTCCTCTGGACAGAACAGGAATATGGTCTCGACGACGGCGCCTATTACCTCCTCGGAGAAGCCCGCAATTACCTTCAGGAAGACGCCAGCCGCTACCGGCGCCCCATGGTCACCCATGTTTACCGGGAAGCCATCGAACTCTACGACCGCCACCTCTACGAAAAAGGCGCCTGCGTCTATCACATGATCCGGGGTCTGCTGGGGGAAGAGGGATTTCAAAAGGCCATCCAAACCTTTGTCCGGGATAACGCCCACCAAACCGTGGAAACCGTCGATCTGCTCCGGGCCATCGACAAAGCCACCGGCGCCAATTTGCTCTGGCTCTTTGACCAGTACGTTTTTCGGGGCGGGCACCCGGAGTTTAAACTGGCCTACAGTTGGGACGCGGAAGCCAAACTAGCCCGCTTCACCGCGACTCAAACCCAGGCGGAAAAAGATCCCAAAGACCTGTTTAACCTAAAAATTCCCCTTGCCTTTTATTTTGGGGCAGACCAGCCGGCGCTGGAATTTAGCCTCCATCTTCAGGAAAAGGAGCAGAGCTTTTATTTCCCCCTCCCCCAGGCGCCGGCGATGGTCTGCTTTGACCCCTGTAACAGCTTTCTCAAAACCCTAGAGCTAGATTACCCCCCTCAATTACTAACGGCCCAACTCCAGGGCGCCCCCTCTGTCATTTCCCGCATTGAAGCGGCGCTGGCCCTAGGGAAAAAAGGGGATTTAGCCGCCGTGACGGTGCTGGAAACTAGTTTAAGCGCCGATCCCTTTTGGGGCGTGAGGGTCGAAGTCGCGGAGCAGTTAGGACAGATTAAACTCCAGCAAGCCGCGGACGCCTTGATTCGCAGTCTAGAAACCAACACGGAGCCTAAGGTTCGTAAAGCCATCCTCTCGGCGCTGGGGAACCACAAAACCCTAGAGGTTTACACAACTCTCTTTGACCGCCTCCAAAACGGGGAAGCCAGTTACTACAGCGAAGCCGCCGCCTCCCGTAGTTTAGGCGCCGTTTTAACGGGAACCCTCAGCGACAAAATCCCCGAAGCCTTAACCCTCTTCCAAGAGGTTCTCCAAACCCGACGCGGTTGGAACGAGGTCGTCCGGGCCGGCGCCGTCGGCGGACTGAGCCACCTAAAAACCAGCGCCGAAGCCGCCCGCTTAATCCTCGACTACACCGAATTAGGAACGCCCCAACCCCTCAGGCTAGCGGCCATCCGGGCCCTCGGCGCCGTTTCTACCGGTCAAGCGCCGGAAATCTTGACCCTGATCCTAGACCGCCTCGAAGCTATCGCCCAGGAAGAGTTCTTTTTAACCCAGGTGGCGGTTTGCGGCGCCCTCGGACAAATGGAAACCCCCAAAGCCCTAACCATTCTCCAGTCCCTCAAAGAACGGAGCCTAGACGGCAGGGCCCAGCGCCTAGCGGAAGAAGCGCTGGGGCAAGTCCGTAAAAAGATCGGCGCCGAGGTTAAACTCCAAGCCATTCAGGCGGATTTAGAGCGCCTGCGGGAGGACAACCAAGACCTCAAGAGCCGTTTAGCGAAATTAGAAAGTCAGTCAACCCCCGGAACCCAGCCCTAGCCCCTCCAAGGAGGGGAACCGGATTCTCTTCTCGGGACGGCGCCGCAGAATCCCCCCTCACCAAACTCTGTCTAAACTCCCCCTCTCGGGAGGGGGTTCTACCGTGTACACACAAGTGTCACGATCCCCCCTAACCCCCCTTTCCAAGGCTACCGTGTACACACAAGTGGAGTGTGAGCTAGTTTCCATCCGAGGAAGATAGCCTCAAAGCGCCGCAGACCATGGATCAGGGTGGGCAT
>JBKCES010000130.1:0-5790 GCA_046304295.1 Cyanobacteriota bacterium
TCAAGAAACCTCAAAAAAGCGTAGCCTGAACCAAAAGGCAAAGCGGGCCTCGATGAGTCCTAACTACATGCTCACTGTCCTAGCTGCAGGTCTGCCTACTTAGCACATTTTCTCGATGTTTTTCTTGCGCTTACCCTGCGGGTCATACCAGTACACTCTAGGGCGTGGTTTATCCTGCCAAAATATATGAGAACTTTGATTTACAAGTTGATCTTTCCCCGACCCTATTTCGGCAATGATCTGTTTAATTAAACCCTCTTCGTTGACAAATCGCGGATTATCTCGCTTTTCTGCATAGTCATCTGGGTAGAGCTTAACTATTGACTCAGCAATATGTCGAGCACTGAAACGCTCTTTCGGATTTTCGCGAAGGAACCGAACTACTTTTTGTGATTGCGATAATTTTGACATTTGTATAATTATGGATATAGCGGTATTCAGACGAGTGAGAACGCTAAAAACCTTACTCAGTAAGGTTTTTAGCCATTTTATTGGCTCTCACCAGCACAGACACCGCTACACTAGTGGCCATACCTAACCCTCCCCAACCAACCGAGAAAGCTGGCGAAAAACGGGGTTAATCCCCTCCGCCTGCTCCAGGTAAACAGACAGCGCCGCCACCACCTGGGAGAGGGAACTACGACGACTCAGGGCCCGGCACTCTAACTGGTCGTAGAGCGGTCTGGGAGGTCTCACGGAGATGCGGGGGCTGTTCATCGGTCTGTCCTGTTGTCCGACATCACTAGAATAGACTAAGTTTTTCTGCCTGTAGCGTAGTTGTCACAAATCTATACAATTCAACCGGCGCTATCGTGGAGCTTGGATAGGCCAAGATCATCCTAACAGCGCCGACGAGGCGGGTGACCCAGATCCCAGGGAAATGACAGGAAGAGGGGGACAAATGACTTCCTTGAGCCGAATCCGCCCCTCGTCATTAAAATCTACGCTTCCCGCAGAAGCATGACCACAGTTCCGCCCAATTCAACAGACCCGGCCCGGTGCTTGCACGGAAAGCGCCGCTTCTGCTATGATGACTAGTCTGATAATTCTGTCACAGACCCTACCCCCTGTCGTTATCCCAGATCCCCTGAGTAATCGTGGCCAATACTAAGTCCGCCCTTAAACGCATCCAGATCGCCGACCGTAACCGACTGCGCAACAAATCCTACAAGTCGGCCATCCGCACCCTGATGAAGAAAACCTTCCAGTCCGTCGAAGCCTACAGCGCCGAGCCGAACCCCGAAGCGATGGAAACGGTGCAAGCCAATCTTTCCTCTGCCTTTAGCAAAATTGACAAGGCCGTCAAATGCCGAGTCCTCCATCCCAATAACGGCGCTCGCAAAAAAGCCCGCCTGGCCAAAGCTCTGAAACAAATCGACCCGGCGCCGGCGGTCTCGGCCTCCTAACGGCGCTTCAGACCGGTGAGATACGGGCTTCGACTACGCTCAGCCCTCTAGCGAACGATCCCGATCCTTTGTCCCGCCCCGTCGTCCAACCCTGAAGCGCTTAGCTATCTTCGGGTGCTGAGCCTAGCCGAAGCGCCCTCCTAGTCTGGTTTTCCTCGGAGTGTCCATGCAACTCATTGATACCCACGTTCACGTTAACTTTGAGGTTTTCCAGTCCGATCTTGACTCCCTTCAATCCGCCTGGCGCGCCGCCGGGGTCAGCCAACTGGTTCACGCCTGCGTGAAACCGGAGGATTTTCCGCAAATGCAGGCGCTGGCGGATTATTTCGGCCCCCAGGAATTATTCCTAGCGGTGGGGCTTCATCCCCTGGACGCCCATCTCTGGCGCCCTGATTCCCCTGGGGAAATTCTCGCCTACGCCCAATCCGATCCTAGGGTGGTGGCGCTGGGGGAAATGGGGCTGGATTTTTTCAAAGCCGATAATCAAGACCAACAAATCGAGGTCTTTTGCGCTCAGTTAGAACTGGCTTGGCGTTTGGATAAACCCGTCATTATCCACTGCCGGGAGGCGGCGCCGACCTTGAGACAAGTGTTAACCGAGTTCCAACAAAACACCGGCCCCGTGACCGGCGTGATGCACTGTTGGGGCGGAACCCCGGAGGAGACCCAATGGTTTTTGGATCTGGGGTTTTATGTCAGCTTTAGCGGCGTCGTCACCTTCAAAAAAGCGGAGCAAGTCCAAGCCAGCGCCCGCCTTGTGCCCCCAGAGCGCCTGTTGATTGAAACCGATTGTCCCTTTCTAGCGCCGGTTCCCCAGCGGGGCAAACGCAATGAACCCGCCTATGTGCGCCATGTGGCGGAAGCGTTGGCCCGACTGCGGGGCGAAGAGCTGGAGGATTTGGCCCGACAGACCACCGCCAACGCCCGCCGTCTTTTCCGTCTGCCGGAGCCTTAGCCCCCAACCTAGACCTCTTTTCGCTTTTCCCCGTCCTGTACGAGTTTGCACCCTGCCATGACTACCCTGGTTAACCGTCTTCTGCCCGATTTGATCGAAATTCAGCATTCCAGTTTCCGTTGGTTTTTAGAGGAGGGGTTAATCGAAGAACTGAATGGGTTTTCCCCCATTTCCGACTACGCTGGCAAGCTAGAACTGCATTTCCTGGGCAAGGACTACAAACTCAAACAACCCAAGTACGATGTGGACGAATCTAAGCGGCGGGATGCCAGCTACTCGGCCCAGATGTTTGTGCCCACTCGTTTGATCAACAAAGAAACGGGGGAAATTAAGGAGCAGGAAGTCTTTATTGGCGATCTGCCCCTGATGACGGAGCGGGGAACCTTTATCATTAACGGCGCCGAGCGGGTAATTGTGAACCAGATTGTCCGTTCTCCCGGCGTTTACTACAAAAAAGAACTGGACAAAAACGGGCGCCGCACCTACTCCGCCTCCTTGATTCCCAACCGCGGCGCTTGGCTCAAGTTTGAGACCGATAAAAACGGCTTGGTTTGGGTGCGGATTGACAAAACCCGCAAACTCTCGGCTCAGGTGCTCCTCAAAGCCATTGGTCTCAGCGATAACGAAATCCTCGACTCCCTCCGCCACCCGGAATTTTTCCAAAAAACCCTGGAAAAAGAGGGCAACCCCAGCGAAGAAGAAGCGCTGATCGAACTCTACAAAAAACTGCGACCGGGGGAACCCCCCACCGTCAGCGGCGGGCAACAACTCTTGGATTCTCGCTTCTTTGACCCCAAACGCTACGACCTCGGCCGGGTGGGGCGCTATAAGCTCAATAAAAAACTGCGCTTGAACGAGCCGGACACCGTGCGGGTGCTGACGCCGAAGGACATCCTCACGGCCATTGATTACCTGATTAACCTGGAATTTGACATCGGTTCCATCGACGACATCGACCACCTCGGCAACCGTCGGGTGCGCTCCGTGGGGGAACTCCTACAAAACCAAATCCGGGTGGGGTTAAACCGTCTGGAGCGGATTATTCGCGAGCGAATGACCGTAGGGGAAGCGGATCAACTGACCCCGGCGGCGCTGGTGAACCCCAAACCCCTGGTAGCGGCCATAAAGGAATTTTTTGGCTCCTCCCAACTCTCCCAGTTCATGGATCAGACCAATCCCCTAGCGGAGTTGACCCACAAGCGCCGGATTTCGGCGCTGGGCCCCGGCGGTCTGACTCGGGAGCGGGCGGGCTTCGCAGTGCGGGACATTCACCCCTCCCACCACGGTCGCATTTGCCCGGTGGAAACGCCGGAGGGCCCCAACGCCGGTCTCATCGGCTCCCTGGCGACCCACGCCCGGGTCAACGACTACGGCTTTATCGAAACCCCCTACTACAAGGTGGAAAACGGCCGGGTGCGCCGGGATTTAGAGCCGGTGTACTTGACCGCCGACGAAGAAGACGATATGCGGGTCGCGCCGGGGGACATCTCCACCGACGCCGAAGGCGTCATTTTAGGGGAATCGGTGCCCATCCGTTACCGTCAGGAATTTTCCACCACCACCCCGGAGCAGGTAGATTACGCGGCGGTTTCCCCGGTGCAGATTATTTCCGTCGCCACCGCTATGATTCCCTTCCTGGAGCACGACGACGCTAACCGGGCGCTGATGGGGTCTAACATGCAACGGCAAGCGGTGCCCCTCCTCCGGCCCGAGCGCCCCCTAGTGGGCACCGGTCTGGAAGCCCAGGCGGCCCGGGACTCCGGCATGGTCATCGTTTCTAAATCCCACGGCATCGTCACCTATGTGGACGCCACGGAAATCCGAGTCCAGTCCCACGACCCCGCCAATCCCGACCACTACGGCCCCCTCTACAGCTACCAACTGCAAAAATACCAACGCTCCAACCAGGACACCTGTTTGAATCAGCGCCCCCTGGTTTACGTCGGCGAAGACGTGGTGCCGGGGCAAATCCTAGCGGACGGCTCCGCCACGGAAGGCGGCGAATTGGCGCTGGGGCAAAATATCCTCGTGGCCTATATGCCCTGGGAAGGCTACAACTATGAAGACGCGATTTTAATTAGCGAGCGCCTCGTCGCCCAGGATATTTACACCAGTATCCACGTGGAAAAATTTGAAATTGAGGCCCGCTCCACCAAACTCGGCCCCGAAGAAATTACCCGGGAGATTCCCAACGTCGGCGAAGATTCCCTCCGCAATTTGGATGAAAACGGCATCATTCGCATCGGAGCTTGGGTCGAATCCGGGGATATTCTGGTGGGGAAAGTCACCCCCAAAGGGGAAGCGGATCAGCCGCCGGAGGAAAAACTCCTACGGGCCATCTTTGGAGAAAAGGCCCGGGACGTGCGGGATAACTCCCTGCGGGTGCCCAACGGCGAAAAAGGCCGGGTGGTGGACGTGCGGGTCTTTACCCGGGAAAAAGGGGACGAACTGCCCCCTGGCGCCAATATGGTCGTCCGGGTTTACGTCGCCCAAAAACGGAAGATTCAGGTGGGGGATAAAATGGCCGGACGCCACGGCAACAAGGGGATTATTTCCCGGATTCTGCCCCTGGAAGATATGCCCTACCTCCCGGACGGCCGTTGCGTGGACATTGTGCTGAACCCCCTGGGGGTGCCCTCCCGGATGAACGTGGGTCAGGTCTTTGAATGTCTACTAGGCTGGGCCGGGGAAAATCTCGGTCTCCGCTTTAAAGTGACGCCCTTCGACGAAATGTACGGGCCCGAAGCCTCCCGGGAAACCGTCCACGGGCTACTCCAGGAAGCCGCCCAAAAACCCCGCAAAGATTGGGTCTTTAATACCGACCACCCCGGCAAAATCCAGGTCTTTGACGGTCGCACCGGGGAACCCTTTGACCGGCCCGTCACCGTGGGCCAGGCCTACATGCTGAAACTGGTTCACCTTGTGGACGACAAAATCCACGCCCGCTCCACCGGCCCCTACTCCCTCGTCACCCAACAGCCCCTCGGCGGCAAAGCCCAACAGGGCGGTCAGCGCTTCGGGGAAATGGAAGTCTGGGCGCTGGAAGCCTACGGCGCCGCCTATATTCTCCAGGAACTGCTCACCGTCAAATCCGACGACATGCAGGGCCGCAACGAGGCGTTGAACGCCATCGTCAAAGGTAAACCCATCCCCCGCCCCGGCACCCCCGAATCCTTTAAAGTGCTGATGCGGGAACTCCAATCCCTGGGCCTCGACATCGCCGTCCATAAGGTCGAGCTGAGCGAAGACGGCAGTAGCCGGGACGTGGAAGTGGATCTGATGGTGGACACCCAGCGCCGGGCCCCCAGCCGACCCACCTACGAGTCCTTCCACAGCGACGATATGGAAGAAGAAGAAGAATTTAGCAGTTAGCTTCGGCTACGCTCAGCTAACTCGGCTACGTTGGGTTTCCGCGTCCTGAGCGTAGTC
>JBKCES010000131.1:0-8267 GCA_046304295.1 Cyanobacteriota bacterium
CAAAGATCTCGACGATGATTTCGAGGACGAGGAATTAGACGAGGAGCTTGAGGATGAGGACGCCGACGATCTAGAAGACGACTGGGAAGAAGAGGAAGAGACAGGGAACGACTTTGCTCCGGCGCTGGCGGAGGTCAGTAATGTGCAGGTCTTGCCCTTCACAGCGGCAGTTTTACCGCCCTCCTGTTATCTAGTGGTGGATCGGGTGGCGGAGTTGATCGTCCGGCCCCTGCGGGAATTCGCCCACCTGGGGATGATTCCGGCCCAGGAAGACCAACAGAAAACCCTCCCAGTTTTCGATAACCACCGCGTCGCCCGGCGCTTTTCCAACCGTACCCAACGGGTGATTAAGGTGCCCGACAGTCGTTTGCTTCAGAAAACGTTACCCCAACTACGGGATAAGGGCATTACCCGCATTTTCCTCGACGGTCAAGTCTATTCCTTGGATGGAGGGGGATGAATTGGCGTTTCCCCGCCCTTAACAAACAAAAAGGAGCCCTAGTCCTGTTGGGGTTTCCCTTGCTGTTTCTCAACGTCTGGCTGGCGCTGATCGTTTTAGATTATTTCCAGTCCGTCATTCGGATTTTTATCCTCGCCACCTTAACGGCCTTTATTCTGGGCTATCCGACCCGTTGGCTCCTCGCTCGCCTACCCCTGGAGCGCCCTCTGGCGGTTTTTTTAGTCTTGATCGGCGCCGGCTTAATTCTAGGGGGCCTAGCCAGCCTTCTGATTCCCACCTTGATCGATCAGGTTAATCAATTTTTGCCCTACTTGGGGGAAACCCACCGCCAAGCCCTAGAAGGACTAGAGGGGTGGTCATTACAATGGCAGTTGCCCGCTAATCTCAGGAGCCTGGCAGAACAGGCCTCGGAAAAACTCCCCGATCAACTCCAGACGGTGTTGACCCAAGTCCTTGGTCTAGCCATCGGCGCCGCAGGGGGACTGCTGGAGGCAGGCTTTATTTTGGTGATTACGATTTACCTACTCCTGCGGGGGGAAGAATTTTGGGATGGGATTTACCGTTGGTTGCCCCGGCGCTGGCGCCGACCTCTACGGGAGAGTCTGCGGCGCAGTTTTCAAAATTACTATATCGGTCAAGCCGCGGTTTCGGCGCTTCTGGGGGGCAGTTTGACCTTAGCGTTCACCCTTCTCCAAGTTCCCTTCGGCCTCCTCTTTGGTCTGCTCGTCGGTGTCATGGCCTTCTTTCCCTTTGGCGGCGCTACGGGAATCATCCTGATTAGTCTGGCGGCGGCGCTGCAAAGCCTCTGGTTGGGGGTCAAGGTCTTGGCGGTGGCCACTCTTTTGGATCAGCTAATCGAAAATATTCTGGCGCCGAAACTTTTGGGCAAATTTACCGGCGTCCATCCCGTTTGGGTGCTCTTATCCTTAATGATGGGGGGCCGAATCGCCGGACTACTGGGGATTTTAGTGGCGGTTCCTTTGGCCAGCGCCGTTCAAGATTTGCTCAACGCCTACTATGCCCAGGCGCAGGAAGAGGCCCCGGTTGGCGGCGAATTCTGAGCTTATGTTCCCCGGCTGGCGTCTTACCTAGCCTCCAAAGCGCCGAAAAAATCCCCCAGTGCCCGCTGGGTTTTCTGGTCTAAAGCCAGCCAATCCACGGCGCCGTCGGCGGCTATCAGGGCAGGATCAATGGTGACCTCTCGGATTTCCTCTGTCCCGTCCTCTAGGGTTAGGGGATAGTCTAGGCAACAAATCTGAAAACAAAATTGCCAGAGGTTAACCCGAACGGACTCTTCCCCCCGACTCAGGCAGAGGATTTGTCCTGGATAGGGGGTTTCCGTCGCTTCGTAGCGCCCCTGCCAGGGGGAGGTTTCCAATATTTGCCGCAAATGATCCACCAGGCGAATCAGCGCCGGTTGCAGGAGCAGTTCGGCCCGGCGCCAGTCTTCGGCTTGGGTAAAACGAGGTTGCATAGTTTTCTAAGAAGCTGGTTCCCCCCTGTCCAAGGGGGGTTAGGGGGGATAAAATCGGGGCTAGTTCTTGTCAACTAAAAATCCCGCCAAGCGCCGGGCCGCTTCCCCTAAGCGGGGTTCCGTCTGCACCAGCGCCAGGCGAACACACCCCTCGCCTTGTTGGCCAAAGCCAATCCCAGGGGAAAGCGCCACCCCGGTTTCCCGGAGCAAATCTAGGCAAAAAGATTGGGAATCGCGGGGAAAACCCGCCGGCAACGGCGCCCAGAGGTAGAGGGTGGCGGGGGGCAGGGGAACCGGCCAGCCGACGCCGTTGAGGGCGGAGACCAGAAAATCCCGGCGCCGTCGGTAGGTTTCCACCGTGGGGGACACCCAATCCTCGGCGCTGTCCAGGGCCGTCATGGCGCCGTTCAAAATTCCTTGATACTGGTTAAAATCCACCATGGCTTTGATCCGCCTTAAGGCGCCGATTAACTCTGGGTCGCCGATGGCGAAACCAACCCGAAAGCCTCCCATGTTGTAGGACTTGGAGAGGGTGAAAAACTCGATTAATCCCCGCCGTTGTTGGGCCTGGGCCAGTAAAGACGGCGCCGAATAGCCCGGCTCAAAGACGATATCCAGGTAGGGAAAATCCTGGACAAGGACGATCTCCCGGCGCTGGGCAAATTGAATGGCTTCGGCGAAAAAAGCGGGAGGCGCCGTGGCGGCAGTGGGGTTGTGGGGATAGCTGAGGATTAACAGTTTCGCCCGCTCTAAAATGGGGGGGGGAATGGCCGCAAAATCCGGTAAAAACTGATTTGCCCCAGTCAGGGGCAGGGGATAAATTTTCCCCCCGGCCAGGTGAACGCCGCCCGCGTGGGACGGGTAACCGGGGTCGAGGAGTAGGGCGACATCCCCCGGATTGAGAATGGCTAGGGGTAAGTGGGCCGTGCCTTCCTGGGAGCCAATCAGCGCCAAAACCTCAGTTTCGGGATCAACCCTCAAACCAAAGCGCCGAGCGTACCAGCGGGCAACGCTTTCTCGGAAGGGGAGGGTGCCCCGGTGCAGGAGATAGCCGTGGGTGCGGGGATTCGCCAGCGCCGCGGTGATGATTTATATAATCGGCGCCGGCGCGGGTAAATCCGAAGAGCCGAGGGACAGATCGATTAAGTCTTGACCCCTGGCGAGCGCTTCCGCCTTGGCCCGGTCCATCTCGGCGAAGACGTTGGTTCCCAAGTTTTCTAGACGGTGGCTCCACTGCATACTATTTAAGATCCTCCCTGACCTCTATTATCGCGGTTTCTCGACCTATCCCCCATGACCGATCCCTACCATTGGTTAACGGACTCACTCACCACCCTCCGCCGGGCCCACTGGTATCGCTCCCCTCAACCCCTAGACAGTCCTTCGGGCCCGGAAATTGTCCTGGACGGGCGCCGTTTAGTCAATTTCGCCAGCAACGATTATTTGGGACTGACCCAGGATCGGCGCCTCAAGGCCGCGGCCCGGCAGGCGGTGGAGACCTGGGGAACCGGTAGCACCGGCTCTCCCCTCCTGAGCGGTTATTCTCCCCTCCAATCCGAGTTAGAGGCGAAACTGGCCCGGTGGAAAGGGGCGGAGGCGGCGCTGGTCTTTAGCTCCGGCTATCTCGCCAATCTGGGAACCATTCTGGCGCTGGCGGGGCCTAGGGATTTAATCCTGGCGGACGACTATAATCATTCGAGCCTGAAGCGGGGCGCCCAACTGAGCGGGGCCCAGGTTTACGCCTACCCTCACCTGGATATGGCGGCGCTGGCGGAGTTGTTAGCCCAACATCGGTCTCAAGCCCGGCGCTGTTTACTGCTCAGCGACGGGGTTTTTAGCATGGACGGGGATATTTGCCCCCTCCCGGAGTTCTTAGAGTTAGCCCGCCATTATCAGGCCATGGCGCTTATTGACGACGCCCACGCCACCGGGGTTCTAGGCCCCACCGGCGCCGGCAGTCGGGAGTATTTTCAAGACCGGGGGTTTAAGGCGCCGGAATTTATCCAGATAGGCACCCTCAGTAAAGCCCTCGGTAGTTTAGGGGGTTACGTCGCCGGGCGCCGGGAATGGGTGGAATTTTTACGGAATCGCGCCGCCACCTGGGTTTATAGTACCGCTTTAGCCCCCGCCAACTTGGCCGCGGCGCTGGCCGCTGTCGAGATTATTCAAACCGAGCCGGAGCATCTTCAGGCGCTGTGGCGTAACGTCCATTTTTTGCGGGAACAATTAACCGCTTTACCCCTGATGCGACTCCCCTCCCAGTCCCCTATCCTAGGAATAGGCGCGCCTAATCCCCAGAGCGCCTTGGCCCTGGCCCAAAATCTCAGGGAATTGGGCTTCTTCGCTCCCGCCATCCGTCCCCCCACCGTCCCCACCAGCCGCATTCGCCTTTCTCTAATGGCCCGCCATCAACCCAATCAACTTCAAGGTTTAGTCGACGCCCTCCGCTCCATTGCTCACTGTCCGGCTCCCGCGTCTTGAGACCGCCGCCATGCACTGTCTGAACTGTCATTATGAGAATCTGCCAACCGATACGGACTATTGTCCCCGCTGTAAAATCCACTTACCATCCCTACTGCGGGACATTCTACCGGGGGGAACGGCTCTCCGGGGAGACACCTATCGTTTAGATTACGCCATCGGTCGGGGCAGTTTTGGCATCACCTACCGGGCTCGCCACGGTATTTTGCAGGAAACCTTCGCCATTAAGGAGTTTTATCCCACCGAATTTGTCATTCGCAACCAGAGCAACTACGGAGTCAGCGTCCTAGAACAACATTTGTATTCTTTTCGGCGGGCACTGTATCGGTTTCGCAATGAGGGACAAATTCTGGCCCGTTTGGATCATCCCAATATCGTCCGGGTTTACGACCTCTTTGAGGAGCGGGAAACCGCCTATATGGTGATGGAGTTGATCGACGGCGCGCCCCTCTCCCGCATTCTCAAAAATCAACCCCATCGGCGCCTGCCCCTGCCACGGGTGGAAACCATTGTCGAGCAGTTGGTCTCCGCCTTGACGGCCTTGCATGAGGCGGAGGTCTATCATCTGGATCTGAAACCGGAAAACCTGATCCTGACCCCGGACAATCGTATTCATTTAATTGATTTCGGCGCCGCTAAACAGGCCCGGGACGTCCAGCGCCGAGAAACCCGCCTGTTTACGGAAAGTTACGCGCCCCCGGAGTTGATGACGGGGGGAACCCTGGGGCCGGAGAGCGATCTGTTTGAGTTGGGCATGCTGATCCACCAATTAGTCACCGGTAAACTACCGCCCCCGGCGCTAGAGCGCCTAACAGACGGAGATACCTGGCGCCCGGAGGAGTTGATTCCCCCCTGGGATTATTTAGTCCTTTCGGCGCTGAAACTCCGCCGGGAGGAGCGCCCCGCCAGCGTTCAGGCCTGGTGGTTTGCGCCGGCCCAACGGCGCCGTCTGTCCTCGGAAGAACCCCTGATTAAACAGAGTGTCAAATCCCTACGGGGTTATTTTCTCCACCCCGAATTAGCCCAGTCTCGCTGTCAACTACGCCTAGGACGGGGGGCGCTCCGGCGGGTCGCCAGTCTCTCCGGCGCCCTCATTTTAGCCATCGCCGCAGGCGGCGCCGCTTTATTTGACGTTAATACGGGCAATGTCCTCTGGGAAATCGACGCCCCTATGGAGCAGGGCGTTTTAAGTCTGGATCAAAAATATTTAATTGCCAGCTATCGATCCTGGGTCTATGTTTGGAGTCTAGCCACCGGTAAATTTATCCAACAATTTCAAGGTTTAGCGGGAGCCATCGCCAGCCTCAGCGTCAGCGCCGAGAATCACTTGGCTTGTTGCGGTCAAGCCCAGGAAGAGGTTTTAATCTGGGATTTAATCACCGGGCAATGTTTAGAATCCTTTCACCGTCCCCAGGGGGGCCTCTCCGCGGCAGCGCTGAGTCCCGATGGGCGCTACCTTGCGGCGGGAGACCAGTCGGGGCAGATTTGGCTCTGGGAGCGCCCGACCGGTCAAGAGGCGCTGTGTTTGCAGGGTCACGGGGAGGCCATAGACTGTTTAGCCTTTAGTCCTCAGGGAGACGTCTTGGCCAGCGGCAGTCGCGACCGCAGTATTCAACTCTGGACCCTCCCCTCAGGACAACCGGGGGAGCGCCTCAAGGGCCATTTGGATTGGGTGGAAACCCTCGCCTTCAGCGTCGACGGTCGCTATTTGCTTTCCGGCGCTCATCTCAACGATAAATCCCTGCGGATCTGGGATCTGCGAGACGGCAAAGAAATTCGGCGCTTGCGGGGCCACGGCAATCGGGTGGTCGCCGCAACCTTTGCCCCCGATTATCCCCAGGTGGTCTCCGGGGGCTACGACGACACCATTCGACTCTGGAACGCGGAGGCGGAATGGGAACAGGGACAACTGAAACGCCATGGCAACTGGCTCTCAGCGCTGGCCTGTAGCGCCGACGGCAATTTGATCGCCTCCAGCGCCAATACCGGGGAAATCCAACTCTGGAATCGACCCACTGGCAAACGGGTCAATACCTTCGCCGGACACCGCGACCGGGTGACCAGTTTGGCCTTTAGCGCCGACGGGCGCTTTCTGCTCTCCGGCGGCTGGGACAAAACTCTCAGGCTCTGGGACGTGGCCTACGGCAATGTGACCCGGGTTTTTCCCGGTCATCAGGGCTGGATCTGCGCTGTGGCCTTTAGCCCTAACCAACGGTATATCGCCTCCGCCGGTTGGGAAACTATCGTTCGACTCTGGGAACTCACCGACCGCTGGCAATTCCTGCGGGGTCACCGGCCCCAGCGCCTCCTGAAAGGCCATAGCGACCACATCACGTCCCTAGCCTTTAGCGCTGATAATCGTCTCCTAGTCACCAGCAGTAAGGATCAAAGCCTCCGGCTCTGGGAAGTGGCTTCCGGTCAGGAAATTATGCAACTCACGGGTCATAAGCACCATGTTCAATGCGTCGCCTTCAGCCCCGACGGTCAATTTATCGCCTCCGGCAGTTGGGACGGCTCCGTGCGGCTCTGGCATCAGGCGTCCGGCAAACAACTGAAACCGGCCTTCAAACACAATACCTACATTAATACTTTGGCCTATAGCGGCGATGGTCGTTACCTAGCGGCAGGGGGTCGAGACGGCATCATCTATATCTGGGATCTCCTCAACGCCCAGAGATTCAAAACTCTCCAGGGTCACACCGGAGCTATCCAGCGCCTCGTTTTTTACCAAAATCTGTTGATTGCGGGAGATCGAGACGGAGTGATTCGGGGTTGGGCCCTGTGATGGGGGCTCCGCTCTCTTTGACTGGCGTCACAGAGGGAGTGCCCAAGAGAGACCTCCAAGGGTTTCTAATGTTTAATTCAATCGGAGCGGCGGGATTCGAACCCACGACCCCCACTACCCCAAAGTGGTGCGCTACCAAGCTGCGCTACGCCCCGAATTTCACAGACTTTCATTATAGGCAGAGGGGCGCCGCCTTGGCAAGGCTTAACCCAAAAGTTTTGCCCCGGCGCTTAACCTCTCATATCGGAGATGGCCTGACGAGCCATGGCGGCGATGCCCTGATCCGTCGCCTTGGGCAGTTGGTAGTATTTTCCCCCGGCGGTTTGAGCCAGCTCCTTGCCGAAACCCGTAGAGACGAATTTTTTCTCGGTGTCGATGACCAATAACTGCATCCCTGCGGCCCGAATTTTGGCGGCGATGTCCAACAATTCCGCCTTAATATCCGGCTTGGCCTCCTCCTGGGGTTCCCCCAAAGAGCGCCCCAGGGAAATATTGCCCCGACCGTCGGTAATGGCGATAATCACCACTTCCCCAATATCGCCGGAGCGTTGGGCGTTGACTCCCACTTGCACCGATTGGCTAAGGGCGTGGGAGAGGGGAGAGCCGCCGCCGCAGGGGAGAGTTTCTAGGCGTTTTTTCGCTAGAGCGATGGAGCGGGTGGGGGGCAAGAGGACGTCGGCCCGTTCTCCCCGGAAGGGAATCAACGCCACTTGGTCCCGATTTTCGTAGGCCTCCGTCAGCAGTCGCATGACGGCGCCTTTAGCGGCCTGCATGCGGTTCAGGGCCATGGAGCCGGAGGCGTCCACCGCGAAAATAATCAAGGCGCCGGCTTTCCGAACCAGGCGCTTGGCCCGCATATCCCCGGACTCGACGATCACCTGACGGTCGGGATGACGCAGGCGCCGGGACTGTTGGTAGGGGGCCGCGGCCCGGAGGGTGGCGTCCACGGCGATACGGTTAACCTTCCCCTTGGGTAAAACAGGTTTCAGATACCGCCCCCGGTCGTCGGAAAAAATCGCGGCCCGGGAACCGGATTTACCTTGGCGCTGGGCCATCTGGGCAAAATA
>JBKCES010000132.1:0-3366 GCA_046304295.1 Cyanobacteriota bacterium
TTGATTCTACATTTCGCAGGTTGTGATAAAAATCTTGAATATTTCAAAAGCCAGTCTAGATATAGCGGTATTCACACGTGTGAGAACGCTGAAACCCTTACCGAGTAAGGGTTTCAGCCGTCTTATTTGTCCCTCACCAGCGCAGACACCGCGATATTTCTTTATCCTAGCTCCGGCTAGGTTTTTTATTACCAGTAAATCTGGGCATTGTCGTCTGAATTCTTGGATTTCCCGGCACTCCTGGGATCGCTCTACCGTCTAGAGCTAGCAGTATTTCGCCCTTCTTCTCCTCCTCCAGCATGAGCCAAGACCGCCCCGATCTCCTCAACGCCAAGACTTCCGAGTCGCCAGCGCCGCTCCAGCCCAGTTTGCCGACTCTCCCTCAGTTAACTACTCCTCAGGTGACGGTTGCGGAAGAATTTCTACCCCTGCCAGCGCCGGAGAAATCGGAGAATTTGGAGGTGTCGGAACCAGCACGGCGGCGCCGGTCCTGGCCCGGGTGGCTTGTGGGGATTGCCCTAGTCTTAGGGGGCGGCGCTCTGTTAACGCCCTTAGCTTGGCAGGGTTGGACGCAATGGCAGACCCAAGAGCAACATCGGCGCTATGAAGCGGAGCAAAATCAACCCTCGGCGGCGCTGAAACTGGTCGATACTCCGGCCAAAGAGCGGGCGGAGCAACTAAAAACCCTAGCGGAGCAGAGCCAGCCCAGTCTAGAGCGGAGCCGGGCGAGATTTTTACTGGCTACGGATTTGCTTAAGCAATTTGAAGGCGGCCCGGCGGTGCGGCTTCTAGAAAACCTGGAAATCGATTACCCAACGATGGCGCCCTATGTTCTCCTAAAACGGGGCCGAGGTTACGAACTCTCCAATGAAAATATCCGAGCTAAGGAAACCTGGGAAGAATTAATCCAAAAATATCCGGATTCTCCCGCCGCCGCGGAGGCGCTGAATCTCTTGGGGAAAAGCGACAGCCAGTATTGGGAGCAGGCGCTGGCCAAACACCCTCATCATCCCCGGGCCCTAGATATTCTCCATCAAAAGCTGGAGCGAGACCCCGAGTCCTCGGAGTTAATGGGGGAAATTTTAGTGAAAGCGCCGACAGACCCCCGCTCGGCGCCCCTGCGGGAGAAGCTTTTAGCTAACCCCCCGGCTAATTTGACTCCCGAGGTCTGGACCGCCATCGGCGACGGTTTTTGGAATGCTAACGATTTCCCCCAAGCGGCCCAAGCCTACGCCCAGGCACCGACCAATCCCCAAAATCTTTACCGGTTAGCCCGCTCCCAACAGTTGGCCCAGCTTAAACCGGAGGCCAGGGGCAATTACCGCAAATTAATCCAAACCTATCCCGACTCAGAAGAAACGGCGCTGGCGCTGAAACGTTTAGCCACCCTCGTTCCCCCAGCGGAGGCCGTCGCCTACCTCGACCAAATCGTCGCTCGTTTTCCCGTTCAGGCGCCGGAGGCGCTGGTTCAAAAAGCCAAACTTCTGGACAAAAGCGACCCGACTCAAGCGACTGCGGCCCGTCAAACCCTTTTAGAGAAATACTCCGACTCCGAGGAAGCCGCCCAACTGCGTTGGCGCCGGGCCAGTCAAGCCGCCAAGGCCGGCAAAGTGACGGAGGGCTGGAAGTGGGCCGAGGAGATCGCCAACCAAAACCCCAACAGTGACCCGGCGCCAAAGGCGATTTTTTGGATTGGCAAATGGGCCCAACAGTTAAACCGTCTGGAGGATGCCACCGCGGCCTTTAAAAACGTCATCGCCCGCTATCCCCACTCCTACTACGCTTGGCGCTCCGCGGTTCTGCTGGGTTGGCCCGTGGGGGACTTTAACTCCGTGCGGGCGCTGAATCCCCCGGTAACCCTGCCCCCGGAGCGCCCCATTCCTCCCGCCGGTTCCGATTTATTTAAAGAACTCTACCGTCTGGGGCAAGACCCGGAAGCCCGGGCTGTTTTCGCCGGAGAGACCGGCGCCCAAGACGAGTTAACCGTGGAGCAAAAATACACAGAAGCTCTGCTGAAACTGCAAGCCGGGGAATACCTCCAGGGGATTAACCAGGTTTTGAACCTCCGCAATACCAGCGACCCAAAACAGAAAGAAGCTTGGCAGGTGCTCCGCCAGACCCCAGAGTATTGGCAGGCGCTTTTTCCTTTTCCCTACCAGGAATTGATCTTTGAGTGGTCGAAAAAACGCAATCTCAATCCCTTCCTAGTCACGGCACTGATCCGTCAGGAGTCCCGCTTTGAAAAAGAGATCCGCTCCCCCGTCGGCGCTACGGGGTTGATGCAGGTGATGCCCAGCACCGCCGAATGGATTGCGCCCCAGATCGACCTCCAGGACTATTCCCTCACCGACCCGGAAGACAACGTCAATATGGGTACCTGGTACTTTGACCACACCCACGACACCTATAAAAATAATTCCGCCCTAGCGGTGGCGAGCTACAACGCCGGCCCCGGCAACGTCTCCAAATGGCTGTCTCGATTTGAGAGCCAAGATCCGGACTGGTTTGTGGAACAAATTCCCTTTGCGGAAACCAAGGGCTATGTGGAGTCGGTCTTTGGCAATTATTGGAACTATCTCCGCATTTACGACCCCGACATCGCCCCGCTTTTACAAAAACTGAAGCCCTAGGCGACATTTGAAGGCATTTAAAATTTAACCTTATTAAAAAGCCAACGGGAGAGGAGTCCTGGACATTTATTTTGAAACCAACGCACCAACAGACGTTTGGCGATAGGTTTTGGTAAACCGACTAAAGACTTTATTAACCGATTCAGGGGCGGAAAAGGGATTTTTTTATTAATGATATTGATAGCGCCGATGTCGTAGAGCGAGTCCAAAATTTTTTTGACCGTCGCCTCTTCCCGGACAAATAAATCTTCTAACAAAACCTCCACGTCGTGGAGACGCTCCTGCTTAAACTGCTCCTCTGCGGCCCGTTGGGGACTGAGGGGCGGGCGTTGACGGACGGCTAGGGCGTTGACAGATTTGCCTTTTTTGGGGGAGGACAGCATGGGGAAGGAAAAACAGGAACGGCCGGCGCCGTCGGGAAGCGTTAACCTCAACGATACTACACCAGCCGAAACCGCAGGTAAAATTCCAATCAATAATGCGTCAAGAATAGGTAAGCCCCCCCAGCTCCCCAATTCTGGGGGGAACCAGAGTTGAAATATAGCAGGCCTAAGTCAATCATGAACAGGTTCCGGTTGGCTCCCCCCTTTCCAAGGCTACCGTGTACACACAAGTGGAGTGTGAGCTAGTTTCCATCCGAGGAAGATAGCCTCAAAGCGCCGCAGACCATGGATCAGGGTGGGCATACCGGGAGGGCGTTGGGAACGATACCCAGACCATCCCCCCAACCGAGCAA
>JBKCES010000133.1:0-7671 GCA_046304295.1 Cyanobacteriota bacterium
AGCATGGGGAGTGCTATAGTTCTAGGGCATCCGCCACAAAGACAATGCGGGAGAGTTTGCCCATCCCCGGCTCCCCTAGGATTTTAGGACGTTTAACGCCAAATTCCGGCTCCGCAGAGAGAATACCGCCATGATGGCTGATTGACGTTCACTGCTTAGTGGAAATAATATGCAAATCAATTTGTTTTTGCCAGATTAGGCGCATTAATTTCTGGGTGAAGGATCCTTTCCAAAGATATTTCCAACGGGATTGACGACTTTCTCCAATCACAATTTGAGTAATTTTATTCTCTTCCGCAATCTGGGCAATCGTGTGGGCGACATTGGAGCTAGCTACCCGTAGAAAATGGCCATTAAATTCCTGACAAAGCCGCCCGCAAGTTTCAATATGAAGCGTTTCTTGTTTGGTTAAAAACTGATCTGGATTGTTCACAAATAAAACAAATAAAGGCGCGTTCATATAGTTGGCGAGTCTAGCGCCGCGCCGGAGCAAACGGAGAGAATTGGGGTAGGTAGAAATACAAACTAAGACTCGTTCTTGAATCGGGCAAAACTTCCCCTCCAGCAAGATTTGTTCGCCCTCGTCTTCGACGGCGTTAGCCACCTCTCTGAGAGCCAATTCCCGTAGAGCGATTAAATTGCGTCGTTGAAAGAAGTTTTGTAAAGACTGTTGAATTTTTTCCGGGGCGTAAATTTTCCCCTCCTGTAGTCGTTCCTCTAGGGTCTCCACCGTGACGTCCACCACCACGACTTCGTCCGCTTCCTCCAAAATTCGGTCGGGAATCCGTTCCCGCACGACGACGCCGGTGATGCGGGCCACTAAATCATTCAAGCTTTCTAGATGCTGGATATTAACCGTGGAATAGACGTCGATGCCCGCCTTGAGGATAATTTCCACATCTTGATAGCGTTTATCCCGCGCCGAGCCAGGAAGGTTAGTGTGGGCTAGCTCATCGATTAAAACTAATTGGGGCGCGCGTTGTAGAATCGCCTCCGTATCCATTTCTGAAAGAGCCGACGATCCCTGAACAATTGAGCGACGGGGAATAATTTCTAAACCTTGAGATTTTTCCTGGGTTTCTCGGCGCCCGTGGGTTTCTAGCAAACCAATGGCCACGTCAATGCCTTGATGCTTGAGCATTTGCCCTTCTTCCAGCATTTTGTAGGTCTTGCCGACTCCGGGGGCCATGCCAATAAAAATCTTATGCCTGCCGCGGGGATGACTCATCTGTTGGTCAATTTTTTACTGATTTTGATCTAAAGAAAGATTCAACTTCACCACATTGACTCCCGGCTCGCCGAAAATACCGAGAAAGCGGCCCTCTGTAGCTTTGTGGATGAGAATTTCTAACTCGTTGGAGTCTCGATTACGAGCCTGGGCGATACGGGGGATTTGGTTGCGGGCCGCGGCGACGCTGATATGGGGATCAAGACCGGAGCCGGAACTATAAACCAAATCGGCGGTGGGAGAAATCTGGGCTAAAGCTAAGGTTTCGACTTGCTCTTGAATCCGTTGATGCAACGCCGGGTTGCTAGGGGCGAAATTACTAGCGCCGCTAACCCCCGTGTCGGCCGCCGTTTTTCCTGTACTGTAATCGACGGCGCTGGGACGGCTCCAAAAATAGCGATTGCTTTCAAAGGGTTGACCAATCAGCGCCGAAGCGACGACCTCTCCCTGGGAATTTTTGAGGAAACTGCCCTTGGGTTGGAAGGGAAATAGAAATGGCCCGCACAGAAAAATAATTAAAGGATAAATAACCGCCGTGATTAACCAAAATAACAGACTAACTTGAACCGCTCGTAACCCTTCTCTGATCTGACTCATCTTAAAATTTCTCCGGTTGCAGAATGACTAGGAATAAATAAACAAAGAGAGAAAGCGTGACCAAAACTAAGCCTGTTAGGGCGTAAATCTGGCTACTAGATAAACCAGCGCCGGCGCTGGCTTCAACCCAGGGTGCTAAGGCGAGGTTAAGCAGAAATAAGTTTCCGAGGTAAAAGGCAATGTTTTTAAAGGTCAATCGCCGGGGCAAAAGCGCCGATAGGGGTTTCATGGTGAATTTCTCCAAAGTGACGGTTGGGAAATGGGTTCTAAACTAGACCGAGAGAACTGAGGCAGACATCGATAATTTTAATGGCGATAAAGGGCGCAACCACGCCCCCTAACCCGTAAATAAAAATATTGCGCTTCAGCAGTTGGTCGGCACTTAAGGGGCGAAATTTAATTCCCGTCAGCGCCAAGGGAATCAGAGCGGGAATAATGAGAGCGTTATAAATTAAGGCGGAGAGAATAGCGGAGTCGGAACTGGTTAATCCCATAATATTTAACCCCCCAATGCCAATGCGGGTAAACATGGCGGGAATAATGGCGAAATACTTCGCCACATCATTGGCGATGGAAAAGGTGGTTAAGGCACCGCGGGTAATCAGTAATTGTTTGCCGATGGTGACAATATCAATCAGTTTTGTTGGGTCAGAATCCAGATCCACCATATTGGCAGCTTCCTTCGCCGCCTGGGTGCCAGAATTCATGGCCACGCCGACATTCGCCTGGGCCAGCGCCGGCGCGTCGTTAGTGCCGTCCCCCGTCATCGCCACTAATTTACCCTGGGCCTGTTCGGCGCGGATGACCTCGATTTTATCCTCTGGAGTGGCTTCGGCGATAAAGTCATCGACCCCGGCTTCCTGGGCGATCACAGAGGCGGTGATGTGATTGTCCCCCGTCAGCATAATGGTGCGAATACCCATCCTTCTCAGTTGATCAAAGCGCTCCTTAATACCCGGTTTGATAATATCTTTAAGGTAAATGACACCGTAAATAGTCTTTCCTTGGCATAGTGCCAAAGGGGTGCCTCCCAGCCGAGAAACGGACTCGAAAACCGCGTCTAAATCCTTGGGAATTTGCCCCTGTCGAGAGCGCACAAATCCTTTAATAGCGTCCACCGCTCCCTTGCGAATTTCTTGGCCATCGCTTAAATCGGCGCCGCTCATCCGGGTGCGGGCGGAAAATTCTATTCCCGTCGCAGTCTCTGGATCAAAGCTCAAACTGGCGCCGAGTTTTTTAGCCAGTTGGACAATGGATCGACCTTCCGGCGTTTCATCAAATAAACTGGAAACCAGCGCCACCTGGGCGACTTCTTCTAAACTGTGATGATTGATGGGAATAAATTCCTCCGCTAGGCGATTACCGAGAGTAATTGTTCCCGTTTTATCTAAAACTAAGGTATTAATATCGCCGCAGGCTTCCACCGCCCGGCCGGAAGTGGCGATGACGTTAAATTGCGCCACCCGATCCATCCCGGCGATGCCAATGGCGCTGAGGAGACCGCCGATGGTGGTGGGAATCAGGGCCACTAAAAGAGCGATTAGGGTCGAAACGCTCACTGGGTTACTAACATAATGGGCAAAGGAGGGCAAGGTCGCCACCACAATTAAAAACACCTCGCTGAGAACCGCCAGCAAGACTGTTAAGGCGATTTCGTTGGGGGTTTTGCTCCGCTCGGCGCCTTCCACTAGGGCAATCATCCGGTCAATAAAGCCTTGGCCCGGATCGGCGGTGATGCGAATCGTTAATTCATCGGAAATAATGCGGGTGCCGCCGGTGACGGAACTGGCGATATCGGTGCCCGGTTGCTTGAGTACCGGCGCTGATTCCCCCGTAATGGCGGATTCATCCACCGAGGCCATACCGCCAATCACTTCCCCGTCCGCCGGAATCATATCTCCCGCCCTGATTTGGATAATATCGCCCCGTTTCAGCGCCGTGGAGTTGACTGTTTCTGTGGAGCCATCGGGAAGTACCCGTCGAGCTTGGGTTTCCCCCTTGGTACTGCGGAGTGCGTCCGCCTGCGCTTTTCCTCGACCTTCCGCCACCGCTTCGGCAAAATTCGCAAAGAGCACGGTGAAAAATAAAATCAGCGTAATGGCGGCGTTAAACAGGGGTTGATTATCCGAGGCGCTGTCGCCAAAGAGCGCCGGTTTAAAAATCGTCAGCGCCGTAATGATTGTGCCGACCCAAACCAAAAACATGACCGGATTTTTAGCGGCAATGCGGGGATCGAGTTTGACAAAGGCTTGTTGAATTGCCCGCAGATAAAGTCCTTTATTGTTGACTTTAGGCGTGTGTTTTCGTTGAGAGCGCAGTTTAGTTAACATTGGAAATTTACGATTGAGTTAATTCAGAGGATTTTTGGAAAGTCATTAGTTCTCTCCATGAATCCCCCTAAATCCCCCTTTGCAAGGGGGACTTTGAGGGCGGTTCCACCCTTTTCAAGGGGGGTTAGGGGGGATAAAACCGGGGCGTTGACCCTTTTTAAACAACCTCTAAGGAAGGTTAAAGGCTTCGGCGATGGGGCCGAGAACTAAAAGGGGGAAAAAGGTCAAGGCCCCTAAAATTAAAATTACCCCGGCGGTTACGTTCGTAAAAAGAAAGGTGTCGGTGCGAAGGGTGCCCGGCGTCGGCGGTAGTTTTTGCTTCCGAGCTAAGCCGTCCGCCAGTAACAAGAGCGCAATCATGGGAATATAGCGCCCTAGCAATAAGCTAAAACAGGCGCTTAAATTCCACCAAAGTGTATTGTCTCCTAGACCTTCAAAACCGGAACCATTGTTAGCGGAGGCGGAGGCGTATTCATAGACCACCTGGGACAAACCGTGAAAGCTCGGATTACTCATTCCTCCTAAGGTTTCGGGAAACGCTAAGGTAATGGCCGCCGGCAACAAAACGCCGATGGGATGAACCAGAAGAATAACGCTGGCCAAGACAATTTCATTTTTCTCAATTTTGCGTCCCAAAAATTCAGGGGTGCGCCCCACCATTAACCCTGTGAGAAAGACCGCTAAAATCAGATAGACAAAAAGATAAGCGGTTCCGGTTCCTTGTCCGCCCCAAATGACCTGTAGAAATAAGTTAAATAGCGCCGCAAATCCCCCTAGAGGCATTAAGGAATCCAACATGCCATTAACAGCGCCGGTCATGGTGCCAGTGGTGGAAACTGAGTATAGAGCCGTTTGGGCCCAGCCAAAACGAACTTCCTTGCCCTCTAGGTTTTCGTAAGCGGCGCCGAGAATCGTATTAACTGAGGGATTACCCTGAAATTCTCCCCAAGCGGCGACGCTAATCAGAACCAGAAAAATGCCTATGACCATGCCGAAAAGGAGCCAGGCTTGGCGCCGATTTTTAGCAAAGACGCCGTAGGTATAAATCAACGAGGTGGGAATACTGAGCATCGCCACTGTTTGCAATAAGTTAGTAAAAGCGTTGGGATTTTCAAAGGGATGGGCGGAATTAACGCCGAAAAAACCACCACCATTTTCCCCTAGTAATTTAATCGCTTCAAAGTGAGCGACGGGCCCAACAGCGACGACCTGGGAAACGCCTTCCAGGGTCGTTAGATTAACCGGCGCCGACCAGGTTTCCGGCGTCCCCGCTATCAGTAAGAGTACAGCGCCGATGAAGGACAACGGTAAAAGAATCCGGGTAATACTTTTGATAAAATCTTGATAAAAATTGCCTAGACCGTTTCCCGTTAGTCCCCGAATAAAGGCGATACCCACCGCTAAGCCCGTGGCGGAAGAGGTAAAGAGTAAAAATCCTAACCCAAAGACCTGACTGGCATAACTGAGGGTCGTCTCCCCAGAATAATGTTGCTGGTCGGTGTTGGTTAAAAAAGAAATAACAGTGTGTAGCGCCAAATGCCAACTCGGCGCCGGCAGTTGGACGGGATTAAAGGGTAAAACGCCCTGAAGCAAGAGCAAGCCATAGACGCCAACGCCCATAACCAGATTGAGATACAGTAACGCTCGGATATATTGCCAGACCCCCATCGAGTCTTCCGGCCGGATTTGCAACCAGGCGTAGATTCGGCGCTCCGTCGGCGCCAAAATGGGGTCTAACCAGGTTCTCTCTCCTCGAAAAACCGCGGCCATATAGCCCCCTAGCCAAGGGGTTATGGCAATGACAAGGGCAAGGGTCAGGAGAATTTGTAGCCATCCCTGTAACATAAAAATACTTCCTACCGCAAACTGAGCATTATTGTAGGGGATAATATTGTCAGGGTCAGCCCCTGAGTCGTATAATTTTTCTCTAAACAATCGTTTAGAGCCTAAACAGTTTCCTAAACGCGTATGATTGGAGAGCCGAGCAGAGTAGAAGACCGCACCTCGCAAATTTACAAGTCTATTTGTTTAGAAAATATTAAGTTCATCTTATTGTTTTTAGTGGTCTTTATTCTAGAGATTTCCACCCCGGTTAGCTATGTTTTTGGTTATCTTTATATCGCGCCCATCCTTTGGGCTAATCGGCGTCTAGAAAATTTAGCTACATGGAAGTTAACGTTTATCGCTATTTTTTTGACGCTTTTAAATTTAATTTTTCCTCATAAAATTCCCGTGGAAACCTCCACCGTTATTAACCGCTGTATTGCGAGTTTATCCCTAGGCGTAACCGGAATTATTTGTGAGCAAAATCGTCGCTCTCAAAAGATTTTAATTCAACAAGAAAGTCAGCTTCAATCCCAGGAAAAACTGGTCAAGCTCCGGGAAGATTTCGCTTCCACTTTAACCCACGATCTGAAAACGCCCCTCCTCGGCGCTCTAGAAACCTTGAAGGCTTTTGAAATGAGTCAATTTGGCCCGGTGAATAAACGGCAAAAGCAAGTGCTGAACACCATGAGCCGCAGTCATCAATCGAGTTTATATCTGGTGGAAACTTTGCTAGACGTTTATCGTAACGATATTGAAGGACTCTCCCTCAATCTCGCGCCGGTTAACCTTACATCCTTAGCGGAAGAGGCGAGCAACGCCTTAGCCAATCTAGCGGCTAGCCATCAGGTTTATATCCGTCTTAACTATGGCGACTCCGATTTTCGTCAAGCCCTATGGGTATTGGGAGATAAGTTACAATTGGAGCGGGTTTTGAGTAATTTATTAATCAACGCCATTAACCATTCCCTGCGGGGAGATCATGTGGAAGTTTGTTTAACGGCTCAGACTTTAGCCCACACCGTCAAAATTCTGGATACTGGGTCTGGGATTAATCCTGACGAGTTTGCCAACCTATTCGAGCGCTTTTACCAGGGCGGCAGTAATCGCCAAGCAAAGGGAACCGGTCTAGGTCTTTATCTCTGTCGTCAGATCATTGACGCCCATTGCGGTAAAATTTGGGCTGAAAATCGTTCTTCCAAAGGCGCTATGTTCGCTTTTCAACTCCCCCGATATCACCCATGAGTTAAAACGATGCCCATTCGTTTACTAATTGTCGAAGACGATGAGCTTTTCCGCCTAGGGTTAGTGGTGCGCCTGCAACAAGAACCCGAACTGGAAATTGTCGCCGAAGCGGCGGACGGAGAAACCGCTGTCGCTTTAGCCGGCGCCTATCCTTTAGATTTAGTCCTTTTAGATGTTGGGTTACCCCGTCTGGGGGGGTTAGAAGCCTGTCAACACATTAAGGCTCAACAGCCCCAACTACCGATTTTAGCTCTGACTTCTCGCTTGGAGCCAAGCTTAATTAGTCGTCTCATTGACGCGGGAATCCAGGGCTTTTGCTTAAAGGGAGTGGACGCCTCGACCTTAATGCTCGCCATTCGTTCTGTTGTGGCCGGCGCTTCCTGGTGGGATTCCCAGGCGACCCGAGAAATTCGCTCTACTTTTGCCCAAACCCTAGAGGCTTTACCG
>JBKCES010000134.1:0-3797 GCA_046304295.1 Cyanobacteriota bacterium
CAGGATGAAAACCCGTTCCCACCTCCAACAGAGACCCCACCCGACCCCGGATAATCGCCTCCCCCGTCGTCGGCTGAACAATCCTCGACAAAATCTTTAACAACGTGCTCTTGCCCGCACCGTTCCGCCCAATAATCCCCACCACCTCACCTTGGTGGACATCAAAACTCACATCCTTCAACGCCCAAAACTCCTCCGTCCGGGCTGAACTAAACTGCCCCCGCGCAAAACGACGGACACTATTCACCAAATCCTCCCGGAACGTGCCATAGGGACGGCGCTCCGCCGAGCGGATCTGATACCGCTTCCCTAAATTCCGCACCTGAATCACCGGTTCAGCCATAGCCAACGCCAGAAACCAACACAACCCACTATACCCAAAACCGGCACCGGCGCCAGCATTTGTCACAAAACTTAACAATTCCCCCGAAACGGAGCTAAACCCTCCGGCGCTTCAAATCGCTCTAAACATAGTCTGCAAACTCCCGCTCTACTCGCCGAAACACCCAACTTCCCGCCGCCAAAAATCCCGCGGCGCTCAGCGCCGACCAAGCGAAACCAAACCAACTCACTGCCGTTTGACCCGTCACCGCAAACCGAAAAGCGTCAATCAGACCCGCTAACGGATTGAGATAATACCAAAAATGTAGATGGGGCGGGACAATTTCAATTGAATAAACAATAGGGGAAGCATAGGTCAAAACCTGAAGTAAAAAAGGAATCACATACTGGAAATCCCGATACCGCACATTCAGTGCCGCTAGAAATAAGCCGGCGCCCATTGTCAGAAAAATGGTCGTCACCATTACCACCGGAATTAACAACAAGCTCCAGGTTGGCCGCAAACCATAAAAAAAGGTTAACGGCAACAGCAAAAATAACGAAACCGTAAAATCAACCCAAGCTGATAAGACCGCTGAAAATGGGATCATCATCCGTGGAAAATAGACCTTAGAAATAAGTTGAGCTTCTCCAATTAAGCTCAATCCTGAACGACTCAAACCCTCAGAAAATAACCCCCATAAAACCAAAGCTGAATAAACAAAAATAGGGTAGGGAATACCCCCAGAAGGCATTTGGATTAAACGCCCAAAAATCACATTAAAAATCGTCATCGCCACCAACGGTTGAATCAAAACCCAGGCAACGCCCACCACCGTCTGCTTATAGCGAACGCTAATCCGCCGCAACGTTAACATATAGAGAAGTTCTCGATAGTCCCAAAACTCCTTGACTGCCTCTAGTAAAGATTGATTCTTAGCTCGAATAATCGTTATCGGTTGATTCATAAACAAATTTTTTAGAGTGTCTCCGCGCTCAGACTCCTATAGCTTTATCACATTGACATCATTTTTCCAACCCCCCGGCGCCGAGCCTCCCCGTAACAAAACTTAACATTTCTCCAGAAACGGCGCCGCCTCTCACCAGACCCTCGGCGCTGTTCCAAGATCTACTCTTCGATTTTTATATTAATCATCGAGCTTCTAATCTTGTGGCGCGCTATCCCAAATACACGTAACGGGATACTTTTCAAAAAGTTTATCTTTAGTGAGAATTGGAACTTGTTCGACGATTGACTGAGAAATAAGAAGACGATCAAACGGATCTCGGTGATAGAAAGGTAAACGACATATCAACTCAAGATGATTAAGTTGAATAGGTAAAATGGAAAAATCTTCAAAAGTTAGCTTACTGACAATATAATGGGTGGCGTCTTGACCTAAGTTAAGTCTTCCTTGACTTTGCTTAATTGCCATTTCCCAAACGCTTGCAATACTAATTAGCTTTAAATTTTGAATATCCTCCACCAAAACTCTTGATACTTGACTCATATTTTCATGACCAGCAAAAAACCACAAAAGGGCATGGGTATCTAGCAGTATTTTCATTTCGTATATTCTCCAAAATCCTCTAATGGGTCATCAAAATTATCCCCAATATAAATTTTGTCTTTGTCGCTTCCAAACAAAGGGGAACGCGCACAAGACGGATTGTGTTCCTCTTTCAACAATAGGGTGAAGTCTAAAACCTTTTTTTGTTGCTGATTAGACAATGTTTTAATCTCAGTAAGAATGGCTTCTTCCAAATTCATAGTTGATTATCCTCACAATATATTTCACTAATACAAGCCACTATACGCAAAACCGGCGCCGGTGCCGCTATCTGTAACAAAACTTAACATTTCCCTCCAAACGGCGCCGCCTTTCACCAGACCCTCGGCGCTGTTCCAAGACCGCTCCCTCAACTTCGGCGCCTTCCCAATGCCAGTAACGGCTACTCCTGTAAAAACTTTTTTTGTGAAGCGTTTAAAACTGTAATACCCACCAAGTCTTGATCGTGGTAATGGTAAATAGAATCATCCTCCAAAATACTGTCATTTGCGTTTTGAGGTTTACGAAAACTAATATAAAGGACATCCGCCTCTTGATCATAACTTGTCCAAATTTGAGAAGACGGCGCCGCTAGAAGATACGGAACAGACTTTAAGAGTTCGGTTTTTGCCATAAAATGCCTTGCTCCCGGCACCAAGCCTCTCCGTAACAAAACTTAACAGTCCCCCAGATACCGTTCCAAATCCTCCGGCCCCGTAAAATCCAACAGCGCCAACCCCAACTCCTCCAACCGCTCCACCGACAACGCCCGAATCCGTTCCGCCCGCTCCGGCGCTAACTCCCCAAAACGGCGCTCCAGCAACCGCGTCACCAACCTGGCTTCTCCTTCTTGACGCCCCTCTTGACGCCCCTCTTGACGACCCTCTTGGCGACCCTCTTGGCGCCCTTCTTGACGCCCCTGCTGGAGTCCCTCCTTCAGAATTTCGTTGTACCAGGGCGATTCGCGTAATACCGTCATGTCCCACCTCATCATTTGTTGCAGTAACGGAATGTCAAATACAAAGCTAGCAAAAAAAGACAGCAATGGCTCCAAATCCGCCAGTTTTTGGTCATTGCGGAGACCCAGCAGAGCCTGCTGTAGATTCCGCTCACTGTTTCCACCCTTCAAAATCGGCACGAAGGGCAGTAGAGACGACAGATTTTGCTCAAAAACCACCTCCGCCTCAATTTCCCACAGATTAATCACCCGATAGTCTTGATGGGCCGTAATCCCCATAATCTCCGATTCGTAGCGGCTGGGAATCCTGACCTTTGGCCCCGGACGAAGGATGTTAATTAAAACTGGATAAACCGGTAGCCCGTACTTCTCCTCCACTAAACCCGTATAAGCCCGCATCCGTCGGGGCATCCTGCCGTCATGGCGCAGTTGTAATTCATTGAGCAGGATAAAATCCCCATATTCAGGGCTATAAGCCTTCAGCAAAACATCGCTTTCCCGCTCGATCCACTGGAGTTCAGTGTTCAGGATTTCTCCAATCTGGACAGTCTGATCCGCCGTAACCCAACGACCCCAAGCCGTGGGACTGAGTCCAATCAACCGTTTACCGCCAATATCCGATTTTTTAGCCATGAGCGCAATGAAGAATCAGAGAGCAATCTCCGCTACAACCCACTATACCTAAAACCGGCACCGAGCCTCCCCCTAACAAAACTTAACAGTCTCCCAGATACCGCTCCAAATCCTCCGGCGCTATAAAAACTGCGTAAGCGTTCAGAGGGTTACGAAACAATAGGGGATTCGTCGTCCGCAGGAGAAAGAGGTAGTAGGGAGCATCTCAGATTTGCAATAAGCATAAATACCCATTGAGTTTTTGTCGATTTCAAGGTATGATTAGACGACTTAAAATAGCTAAAAATCAATCATCCAACAAAGGATCCAAAATGACACCTGAACTCAAAGCTCGT
>JBKCES010000135.1:0-2783 GCA_046304295.1 Cyanobacteriota bacterium
ACCCTAGATCCGGCGCCGGGGGAAAGCATCTCAGATTTAAAAGTTAATTTGTTTGCCTTCATCCCCTTCGACTCCCTTCGACTTCGCTCAGGGCAGGACGCTCAGGGTATCATCCAGCCCCTTTTCCAAAGAGGGAGACCTCAGCCATCTCTCGCAATCGGGGGAGCAAGCTATCGGCCCGGTTTTGTAAGGTTTTGGCCGGTTTGGGATCTCGATTCATGCCTCCGTGGGCGATATCGTTGCGAATTTGGGTTAATTCGTTCCATAACTGGCTGAGGGTTTCGTAATCTGCCAAGGATTGAAAGGCTTCATCAAACTCGGAAGCGCCGGCCGGCTCTTTCTTTTGTAAACGAGCGGCGCCGTTATTGAGGGCGTAGTCGATTTGTCGTCGATGCTCCAAAATGTGTCCGGCGCCTAATCGGTAGGCGGTGAGGGAAATAAGCCATTCGCTGGCTAGGGTCATGGCGGGCATGATTTGACCCCTGGTCTCATACCATTGAATCAGTTGAAACTGGAGCCAGAGATTACGGGGCAAATTGTCCGAGTCCCAGGGGTCGGGCAAGGCGAATTGTCCGTATTCCGCTAGGAGTTGATCTTTAATGAGGTTAAAGGGTTTCGCCCGTTGATCAAAGCTGGCGTCGGCTTTGCCCAAGGTCTCTTCTAACCGAGCCGTTAGTTCCAAAGTTTCTAACGGTCGAGCTAAGGCGATAGCTTGGGAAATACTGCCGATAATTTTTGAGGCTTGATCCAGTTGAGCGCCGAGGGGACGAACGGCGGGATTATTTTTTCTCTCGCTTCCGGGAATGGCGTTTTTCAGGAGTTCCGCCAGGGGAGCGCCGTCTCCGACCTTAACGAAGCGATCCGCCGCGGCAATCCAGTCTAATAAACTCAACATGGGCAAGAGGTCATAGGTCGGCGTGGGTCTATCTTTGGCGTTGGGATCAAAAGCGCCGTAAACCAAACCCGCAACGGTCACCTGGCGAACGGCCCGCAGATAGCTAATGGCGAGGAGGGCGACCACGGGAATGGAGCGAAAACTATGGGTCAAGTCAAAAATCACCCGGTCGCCGGGGTTTAAGCATTCGGTAATTTTGTCGAAGATGACCCAGCCATCCTCCGGGGAATTACTTTCGGGAATATCGTAAATCGGTTCTAGTTTAACCCGGTTTCCTAATCGGTCTTGTAGGGTTTGCCAGTTGGAAGCCGTTGCTTTATGAGGAATTTTAGTGGCTACAGTTTTAGTTAATAAAACATACAAAGTATCGGGTTGATAAAATTGGACTAGTGCCTCTTGAAAAAAGGGGGTTTTGACTGCTTCTGCTGTGGTAGGATGTAGATAAATTGTTTCTGTATAATGACTAAAACCAAGGAAAGAGATAATTTTCATTATTTTTGCGACTAATAGGTATATCATATATTATATCGCAACACATTTTTTTAAGACACATAAATCTCCATGAAAACCATTATCATGACTGTTGGGACTTCTTTATTGACTAATCGTGATCCTGACCTGACAAATAAACGTCCATGGTTAGGGCAAAAGACCGTTGGCGATCGTCAGCAAGCCCTGATCTGGATGGGACAGACTGAGTTAACCTTGATCAGTGCTGAAACTAATACCCTCTGGCGATTAGATCCTAGCGAAAATGATGAAATTATTCTGCTCCATTCGGACACTTCTTCTGGCTTAGAATGCGCTCAGGTTCTACAAAAATTTTTTAAGGAGAAATTAGGACAGACGCAAGTCGCACTTCACGCTTTACCTGGGATTAATTATGAAGTAGAAAACGAAGAATCTGCTCTCGTACAAATGGCTCATTTACTAACAAATTTAATTCATCAAGCTATGGGAGATGTAACCTTAGCGGCGACCGGTGGATTTAAGGCGCAAACTATGATTATGGGGTTAGTGGGCAATCATTTAGGGGTTCCTGTCTGTTATATCCATGAAGAATTTAAAGGACTAGTGTTTATTCCTTATTTATCGGCTTCTGGACAAACTGAAAATCGGGTTCGCTCTGCTAATTTACCTAACTCAGGCGTGCCTCGTTCCGAAATTATTAAAGTTCGGAGTGATCAACAAGAGCCAAATCGGCCCCGTTTATGGTCAAGAGTGACAAAAATGTTAATGAATATTTCTTGGATTGATAGCGTTTACTATGATGAAAGAGCTTATACCGCACCGGAAAATGGCGTGAAAAGTTCACGCCAAAAAACTGAAGATGGTCGTTATATTCTATGGCTACGTTTGGTGGAAAAGGATAAAAAAATGGCAGTGGCAATCGAAACCACAGGCAGAACTCCCGAACAATTAGAACAGTCTGTTGACGAGTTAACTCAGCGTCTCGGTCAACTGGTTTAACAATCATCTGTTAATCACGAGCCAAGAAGATATTTGGAAAACCTCCTAGTCTCCTAATTCTGGGGGGAACCGAAGTCAACTTCCCTGAAACTTTGGAGATAGATCGACCTCTATTAAACATTCTCTAAATCGGAGACCAAATGGAACTTAGGTCTAAACAAAAATTGGGTAAAATATCAGCCATAATTTGCGCTGGATTTTCTAAAACTTCCAGCGCCTGATGAGGCCGATAAATTTCTACCCGGCGATTTTGGGGATTAATTAACCAGCCCAGACGACGGGAGCATCTCAGATTTGCAATAAGCATAAATACCCATTGAGTTTTTGTCGATTTCAAGGTATGATTAGACGACTTAAAATAGCTAAAAATCAATCATCCAACAAAGGATCCAAAATGACACCTGAACTCAAAGCTCGT
>JBKCES010000136.1:0-35365 GCA_046304295.1 Cyanobacteriota bacterium
GTATTCAGACGTGTGAGAACACTGAAACCCTTACTCAGTAAGGGTTTCAGCCGTCTTATTTGTCCCTCACCAGCGCAGACACCGCTATAATAGAGCGTTATCTGATAAACTAGTGCTCAAGGTATTTTTGAGATCAACAAAACCCTCTTCCCCGGCGCCGATGACTGACCCCCAGACCTATCATCCCCTACTTCCGAAAACAACTCGGGATCTTCCCGGCGGTAACGCCCCCGGGGAATGGATTGGCGGCGCAGTCAAAGTGTTTAAGGAGATTGCCGACCGTTTGGATTTTGAGGGGGGCAATTTTCAGGAGGTCAACTCCGTGCCCAGCCCCTGGTCCCGACCCCTACAATTCGTATCGGCCTTCCGCAACGAGAAATACCCCAACCGCCCCTGGCTCATCGCCCAGTATCGGGGTTTCCTAGCGGCGCTGGCGCTAGCGGAAAACTTGAAGTTGAAGATTACAGCCACGGCGGTTAATCTGCAAAGTTATCAAAATACGGATTTTGGCAAATGCCTCTGGACTCTACGCCCCAATCCCAGGGACACGATTCTTTCCTTAGTTCCCCCAGAGGGGCCCTGGTCGGAGTTTTACCTCTTTGAAGTCGAAGATTACAGTATTGGCATCACCAGTCCCGCCACCCTCGTCGCGCCCCAGGGTTATCTAGCGCCGCTGGTGGAGCGCCGGATTCCCTGGGTGAAGGGGGGATTTTTCGCCGACCCCATCGCCAATGGCTTGACACCGAGCCAAAAGTTAATCTTGGCACCTTGGCTAGAAAATCTGCGGGGGCAACTTCTGGCCAAACCCGCCAACGAGGAACTGGCGGGAAAAGTCGCGGGGGTGATTGCCAAATTTGTCCAAGATTTAGACGTTACCGAAAGCGCCGTCTTCCAACCGAGCGTCGAAGCTGTTCCCTACGGCGTTCCCTTAACGCCCGCGCCCCTATCGGCGCTCTATCCGGCCCGAGCGGTGGCGGCGCCGTCTAATGTCCAAGTTTTGCCTTCCGCGGGGAAAGGCTCCCAGCGCCGACTCTATGTGATTGACGAACGACAACTGCCGGGAATATTAGGGCGAGACCCTCGGGAAATTAACGTCATTGACTCCTCCCCTCTCCCCGGTTTTGACCCTGACCGGCACCGGCGGGCCGACGCCCTTTTTGTCACCCCGGCGGATCTCTTTACGGACAATCTCTACTACCGTCGCAGTCGGGGCCTTTTGCCCGGCGCCTGGTTAGACCAGAAATTAAATCTGGAAGACCTCTCTATCCTTTTGCCCCTAGGGGACTTTATGGGGGAATTTTTCACCAGCCGGGATCTGGAAAATCAGGTCAGTTTAAGCGCCGTTAACACCCCAGAAGGCCCCGGCGTCCGGGTCTCCTTAACGCTCCGGCTCTCCGGCTTTGGCAATCCGGTGAACTATCCCATTTATAAAGATTTTCCCCTGCGGCCGGAAAACGAACTCAAGCAGGAGTTTCCCACCCTAGCGCTCTGGCCCAACGTGCCCCCCGGTTCCTGGCGGGAATATTTTCTGCTGGTGGAAAAAACCGAGGACTTTGGCGGCCTGGCCTTTACCCTAGAGCAACCCTGTCCCGGCGCCGTTCAGGAATTGCGCAAATCGGGGCAAGAGGTTTTTCAATACTGGAAATGCGACCAGTTCCCGGATATTCTGGCCGCCATTGACGGCAACGCCCGCTTTTTAGGGCTGATTCCCCTGAAAGTTCCTGTTCCCCAAGTGGGCAGCGCCCAAACCTGGAGCGTGGGGGTAGATTTTGGCACTTCCTTTACCAATATTTACGTTCGGAAAGGGAGCGGGCAACCGGAGCGCCTACAATTACAGACCCATTTGTTAAAAATCACCCGCACATTAGAGGATGTGCAAGCCATCACCTACCGGGAGTTTTTCGCGCCGGAGGGTCTAATTCCCGAAGGGGAAAACCCGCCCCTATCCACGGTTTTAACGACTCGGGGTTGGCGGGAATCGGAGGGACTGATTCCGGCGGTGATGAGCGACGCTCGGGTTTACGTCCCCCGCTTGGATCGCTTTGATTTTGATAAGGACTACATCAAAACCAATATTAAATGGCAACAAGTCCAGTACCAGCGCCCGTTTTTGGGTCAATTAGCCCGTTTAATCGCGGCTCAAGCGGCCAATGAGGAAGTGAGAACCCTTAACTGGGCCATTTCCTATCCCTCGGCTTTTTCCACCATGGAAACCAATGGTTACGAAAATTCCTGGCGGACAGTTTTAAAACAATTGGAAACAGTCTCTGGTCAAAGCCATGACGACCTGAGTATTCGCACGGAAAGCGTCGCCTTCGCTCAATTTTTCGCCGACAGTTTGGGCAAAAATCTCGTCCATACCACCTGTGTGGACATTGGCGGCGGCACCTCCGATATTTCCCTCTGGCAGGAAAACACCCTCGTTCACCAAGCCTCGGTGCCCTACGCCGGGCGGGATATTTTCCACCGCATTTTGCAACCCAATTTGGCCTTTATCGGCGATATTTTTGGTCTGCCCCCAGAGGCGGCCAAGTCCGTGCGTCAGGTGTTGAGCAGTAAAACCAATTTCAATTCGGCGCTGGACACCTATCTGCGGGGCAACGCCGACCGCATTTTAGCCGACGGCTATGTGATGAACGCTGGCAAGCAACGCAACCGGGAGTTCCGCTCCCTTGTGGCCTTCGCCCTGGGGGGCCTATTTCATTACCTCGGTTTAACTCAAAAATATTTAGGGGCGGAAAATAAACTTTTGAACCAAACCCGAGCCACCGCTTTACTGCTTGGCGGCCACGGCTCACGTTTTCTCCACTGGCTCAGCCCCACGGGGAACTATACGTCTAAATCTGAGGTTAACAATTTGGCGCGGGGTCTTTTAGTCTTAGCCTCTGATTTAACTCCTAACCCCGACTTAATCACCCTCTCTGACCGCCCTAAACAGGAAACCTGTTGCGGTTTAGTGGTGTCGCCAGGCGGCACGAAGTTAGACGGTCTGGAGCAAAAGCAAAAGGACTATCCCTTTGTGGGGGAAACCTGCGTCATTAACGGCGCCGTCTATCGTCCGGGGGAGCGCTTAAAGCTAGACGGCGCCTGGGAAGAAATCGAAGAGTTTCGCATTCCCAACCTTGAGGAGTTAGAGCGTTATTTAACCCATTTTAATCAGGTGATTCAGGATGAAAATATTCAGGAAATCGACCCACTACGCAACTTCTCCGGCGGCGGTTTATTAACGCTCAACGCTAATTTAAAAACCCTTCTAGAAACGGAAATCACCAAAACCTGTTTACAGAAAAAAGGCGCTGTGGGGGACTTTGAGCCAGAGCCGCCTTTCCTCCTAGCCCTGCGTTGTTTGGTAGGATTATTGGCGGATCAGTGGGCTAAAACTGGAGGTTAGAGGATGTTTGACAAGCCCCGACTAACGTTTACGAATCCCCCTAAATCCCCCTTGGGAAGGGGGACTTTAAGACTGATTCCCCCCTTGCAAAGGGGGGCTAGGGGGGATAACGCCCTCGCCAATAACTGCTCACAATTGATGAAACCGCCCCTATTAGGAATTTTGGTCTTAAGCCTTGCCCTAACAGCGCCGATGGAAAGTAACGCGCTTACCATTAGCTCAGATCTAACAATCCTAGGCGTTCAGGGACAATCGGAACCATCTTTAACCGAACGCCTAGCTAATCCGACACTCTGGGCCTTTGGCCTGGGTTTCATCGGCGCCACTACGGGCTTGATCAGTATTATTTTTCTAGAAAAACAAGACCGCCAACTTAAACAACTGACAAAACACTACCGGGAGAGCCAACAGGATCTCAAAACCCTGACTCAAAAATTAGAAGGTTTAAAAGAAGAGCAGGCCCAGAGTTACCATAAATTTAAAAGCAATTACCAAAAACTGCAAGTTTGGATTGAGCGCCTGCCGGAATTATCCAAAGACGTGCAACAACAACGAGAGCGCCTACTGCTTCTAGAACAGGGCAAACCCACTATTCCGCCCTTTTTCCCCGCAGATACGCCCTCTTCTTTACCAACGGAAAATTTAGCGAAGTCCCCAGAGGTTTTACCAAAAACATCAGAATCCTCAGAGATTGATCTGACTCCTATCTCTGAATTAAAAGAAATTATTAGTCAATTTAACCAAAAAAACATCCCCTACTTCCAAAGCGCCGTTTTTTTCCCCCTCAAACCCACCCAAGCCTCCGTGGAAGGCAGTCAATCCTCCCTAGACGGGCGCTCCCAAGTGGAATTTGAAACCCTTGCCGACGCCAGCCAAGCCTCCTATCTCGGTTTTTCCGCTGACGGCGCCGCCTGGCTGATTCCTAACATCACCCTCCCCAACGTGGGACGAGTCATTAACCAACTAGAAGACAACCCCGGCATTTTTACCCTCTCCCCCGCCGGCGCCGAGCGGCGCTTGATCGCTCCGGCAAAACTCCAGAGCTTCGGCGCTGGACTTTGGAAAATCGAAGCACCGGGAGAATTTGCCTAAATCTCACGCTGAAAGATGGCTCTTTAGAGTATGATATGATGTGGTGGTAGAAACGAAAATGTAGTGACCTAAAGATTTAGCTTGCATCAACCGACAATAAAACAAAAAGGCTGAGTTCGTATACATAGATCCACGTGCTGGTGTGACTGGCTGAAAGCCCCGTCTCTCGTTCCTCATTCAATTTCATCAGGAAAAATAGCGGTTTGCAGACTGGTGAAAACGGGAAAAGGGACGCAGGAAAGGGAGTGTTCACTTTTGCAATCTGGACGGGCAGGATACCAAGTCCTACAGAAAAAATGAGTAGCATACGTGTTTTTTTTGTGGAAAGCTTGGGATACCCCCGAGTAAAACCCTTGCTTACCAGCGCTCAAACTCATAATAAATATTTCCCTGGGTCTCATAGCTGACCCCTTGAAGTTGTTGGCATTTAGCTTCCAAAAAATCGAGGGTTTCTTCTAAAGACAGTTCGGTGCGTTGCATAAAGGTTAAAACGCTGATTTTGCCTTGGCTCTGATTCACCAGAGTATAGAAAATAGTTTCCACATCTTTTTTGAGATTCCTGAGATAAACATAAATTGACAGCGCCAAGCCAAGAGAAACTAAAAAGCCAAAGAGATGAAAAAACGGCGCTTTTAGGAAAGACTCGACAAAGAAAAACTCAAAGATGCCAAAAAAAATGAGCGTGTTAAAAAAAACCGGCGTTGAGCCGATGCGCTCCTGCTCTGTTTTGGACTTAAGCCGCACAAGGCTGATGACATAGGCGGCGGCGGTGGCGAGCAAATAGGTAAGCCAAGCCATAAACAGGGAAAGAGAACCGGGTTAAAGAAAAGGCTGGACGACCTGCAAGAGTTGGGCCAGGGGTTGAACGCCTTCAATGCGCTGAAGGATTCGTCCTTCTTTGAAAAGCACGAGGGAGGGCAAAGCGGTGATTTGATATTTAGAGGCTAACTGGGGATATTTATCCGTGTCGATTTTCACGATTTGCAACCGGTTTCCCAGATGGGCACTGGCTTGTTCCAAAATCGGCGCCATCATTTGACAGGGGCCGCACCAGGTGGCGTAAAAGTCCACCAAGACGGGCCGGGTCGATTGCCGGAGCATGTCTTCAAAACTGGTAAATTGTTTTTTAGTGGCCATGGGGTTACAGATATCAGTTAACAGATATCAGATATCAGTTATAGCGATGTTCGGGATAGCTCGAAAAGAGAGTGGGAGGGCTGAGGGGAGTGATAACCTGAGCGGTTTGGCTGGCTCACCGTAATACCTGTCGAAGTCCTGAAGCTCGATTAGGGAATGAGTCGAAAAATGAGGGAGTTAATAAATCCTAGGAGAATGGCGCCGATCAAGGCGCTCCAGAAGCCCCACTTCAAGGAAAAGCCTTCCACCAGCGCCGCGGCGAGGGCGAAGATGATAGCGTTGACGACCACTGAGAATAATCCAAAGGTTAAAAAATTAGGGATCAGAAAGAAAAGGTTCAGAATCGGTTTGAGAAAAGCGTTTAACAAACCGAAGACTGCGGCGGAAATCAGCGCCTTTTGGGGACTGGCGATTTCTACGCCAGTGGGGAGTTGGGAGATGATGTAAAGGCTGACGGCCGTGACGAGAATGGTAACCAAGAAGTTCAGCATGGGTTCTCCGGCGGGGGGACAGACCCCATTATACGCTCCGGCGCTGAAAACCAAAGGATGCGGAGGGCGATTCAGACAGGGTTGACTTTGCCTTCAGGAGAGAGGGCTACAAAAAACTCCCCAACGCCTTTACGTCAGGGAGTTTGTGAAGTTACTCTAGTTTGTCTTGAAGTTACATAAAGACAACGTCCGCCGCTGTCAGCGCCGACGCGTCAAAGCCGCTGAGGGTGGCAAAGACGGCGCCGTTGAGAGCGATACTGCCGCCGTCGAAGGTTAGGTTTTCAAAGCCGACCCCGGAGCCTTGACCCAAAATACCGATGACGTCAACGCCTTGGGTAAAGTCAGTGACAATGTTGGGATCTTCAGGAATTTTATCCGTCAGCAACCAGAACTGATCCGCCCCGGCGCCGCCGGAGAGAAGATTGTCGCCCCCGGTTCCCACCAAGAAACGGTCGGCGCCGTCGCCCCCCAGAACCCGACCGCCTTGACCGAGGAAGAAGAGGTCGTCCCCTTCTCCGCCGGAGAGGCGGTAACCTGTCGCGTCGCTGGCGTCAAACTCATCGGCGCCACTACCGCCAGTGACCCGGTCGCGGTTGTTGACAAAAACCAGGTCGTCGCCGCTCCCGCTAAAGATACGGTTGCCGCTTGCAAAGGGTGACTCTAGGGCAAAGAGAGTATCGACTTCATCATTACCGGCGCCGGTAAAAATCGTGTCATTGACGCCGTCGAAGGCAATGTCACTGTCAGGATCATTGGCGACGGCTAGATCGTCTCCCGCTGTGCCGGAAACTAACTGAGGCGCTTCCGCCTGGGCCGCGGCGCGCCCTAAACGGGGATCCAGCGCCAGGGGCGTTGCCAACTCCAGTAGAACGACTTCGGTGTTGTCAATCTCCGGCGGGCGCCCCTGGGAGAAGGGGTAGTTATTGTCGTTGGCCACCAGAATTGTGCGGCTGTCGATGACCAGCACATTTTCGATGGTGACAAAGGGCATACTATAGGCGCTCTCGCCGTCGCCGTTGAGGTCGTCGGGGTCGCTGATATTGAGCAGATCCGCCACCTCTTCTTTGGCTACAAAGCCCTGGTCGTCGATTTGGCTAAAGTTGACCTTAAAGATCTTCTTGAAGGCCGCCGTCGCTCCCTGACCGTTGTCCCGTTCAATCACCAGAAATTCCTGGTTGTTAATGGGGGTAAAGTCGCCAATGGCGTGGCCGGGGTTGTCCAAACCGTAGAAGCCCACCAACCCCTGATACTCGGCGCTGGCGACGTCAAAGCGATAAATGCGTAAAGAGCCGGCGGGGTCGCCGACAACAGTTCCCTCCAGCAGGGGGTAGAGGGTGGAGCGGTCGGGGCTGAAGGCCATGCCCTCAAAGCCGCGGGAGCCAGCAAGATTCGAGGGGATTAAATCGCCGTAGTAGGCTTGGCTACCGCCCCGGAAACCCGTGCCTGCTAGATAATCCTGAATCACCACCTCGGCGCCGGTGGCGGGGAAGTCGGTGAAGAAACCATCCACTCCGAGGTCGATGAATTGGCGGTATTCCGCCTTGGGGTCGCCCTCGTAGGAAGCGGGCAGGAAAAAGTCATCGTTGCGGAGGGTGTAGAGGTGAACGAATAAGCCGGCGCTGTGGGCGTCGTTGATTAAACTGGTCGGCACTCCCGTAACCCGGTCGCCGTCGCTGATGACGCCGTCGCCGTTAAGGTCGTCCGCCTGGCCGTCGCCGTTGGTGTCCACGGTAGTCAGGGGCACAATCCGTTGTTTGTTGGGGCCGATGCCGTCGGCGTAGGCGGCGATTTCTGCTAAACCCGTCGGGGTGGCTAGGTCGCTATAGGTGCGGGGATCGCCGCTGACGACAAAATCGTAGGGGCGTCCGGCGCCGCCAAAGAGTTGCACCAAGGGCAGATCCAGACCCGCGGCCGGGAGCAGGGTTTCCTTCAATCCCTGAAGGTTAGCCACTTCAAAGGATTGGATAAAGATCCGGCTGGGGTTGGTAAAGCCCTCTGCCACTAGGGTCTCCACTAAAAGTTGGCTGGTGTCGTAGCCCTGATCGAGGAAAAAGGTGGGGTGTTTGGTTTCCGGGTAAAGGCCGATCTTGCGCCCGGTTTCCGCTTCCACCTGTTGCACCAGTTGGATCACTTCCGCTAGGGTGGGAACTTTTAACCCGTCCTGGTCAAACTCCGTCCCCCGGATGGCGGGGATGCGTTCGATGGCGTTGAGGGTTTTGATCTCCGCCAGGGTCAAGTCCTCCGCGAACCAGCCCCCCCGCAGGACGCCGTCGAGGTTTTTCACCGTCAGACGGTCGGCGAATTCGGGACGGCTAAAGATATCGGTGCTGGTGTCGGTGGTGTTAAGAATCGGATTATTGTTCTCGTCCCGCAGAATATTGCCATTGCCGTCTAACTGGACAACAGCCAGCATCGGTTCGTGGCGGGCGATGAGGACGCCGTCCTGGGTGACCACGAGATCCGGCTCAATAAAATCGGCGCCGTCGGCGATGGCCTTGCGGTAGGCCTCTAGGGTATGTTCCGGGCGCTCGCCGCTAGCGCCGCGATGGCCGATGACAATAGGGGTTTGCCCATTGAGAGTGGCGAAGTCGGGTTGACTCAGAACCGCCGGATTTTGAGGCGACCGCACCCAGGGCGCCGTCATTTGGTCTCGCACCAGATCTCCCGTGCCGGGGAAATCGGTAAAGTAGCCGTCCACTCCGAGGTTAATGAACGTCCGGTATTCCGCTTCCGGGTTATTGGCGTAATCCGAGGTTAAAAAGCGCGGCTCGTTGCGGAAGGTGTAGGCGTGAACAAATAAACCGGCGCTGTGGGCATCGGGGATTAAACTGCTGGGGGCGATATTGACCCGGTCTTGAGTATTAATGACGCCGTCGCCGTTGAGGTCGTCCGCCTGACCATCGCCGTTTTCGTCCACAATGCGGCTGGAGAGGATCATGGGCTTCCAAGGGCCAATGCCGTCGGCATAAGTCGCGATTTCCGCTAACCCCTCCGGGGTTTGTAGGTCAGCGTAGGTGCGGTTGTCGCCGTTGACGACAAAATCGTAGGGGCGGGCGTTGACGTCCTGGTAAATCAGGGAGCCGTCGTCGGCGATGTCGTAGGCGTCTAGCAGTTGCACCAGGGGCAGGTCTAACCCCAGGGCGGGCATTAACTCGGCGTTCAGTTCCTTGAGGTTAGAGACTTCAAAGGACTGGATAAAGATCCGGCTCGGGTCGATGAAGTCCTTTTCCACCAAGACATCCAGCAGTTTTTCCTCCAGGGACAGCCCCAAATCGTCGTGGTAGGTGGGGTGTTTGGTTTCCGGGTAAATGCCGATGGTTTTGCCGGTGTCCGCCTCTACCTGTTTAACTAGATCAATGATTTCCCCGAGGGTGGGAATTTGGAAAACGCCGTCAAAGGCGTCCGTCCGGTAACTTTGGGGCATGACGGCCCGCAGGGTTTTGATTTCCGCCAGGGTAAAGTCCGAGGCGAAAAACTCGTCTTCATAGAGAACCCCGTCAATGACCCCGTCCCGGCGCCGGTCGGCGAATTCCGGGCGGTTCCCCACATCGGTGGTGCTTCCCAAAATCGGCTCGTGGCGGGCGATCAAGACGCCGTCGCTGGTGGCCACTAAGTCCGGCTCAATGAAATCGGCGCCGCGTAAAATGGCGAGCCGATAGGCCTCTAGGGTGTGCTCCGGCAGTTCCCCGCTTGCGCCGCGGTGGCCAATCACTAGGGGCGCTTGACCGTTGAGGGTGGGCAGGGGGTTAATCAGGGGAAAGTTAGGGGTAGGGATCGGCGCTGATAGCAGTTCCCCGGCGCCGTTGAACTGCAACAGATAGGGGCCAAACTCCTCCCCAATCCACAGATTCCCCTGGGCGTCCAGAACAAAGGACTCTAAATCAAAATCGGCGCCGGTGAGCCAGCGCTCCGGGGTCTCCTGGCGAACAATGGGGAAGGGAGCCAAACTTTGGGGGTCGGAGAGTTGGATAAAACCCTGAATCTCTAGGGTTCCGCCGCTAAATTGGGGCGTAGCTTGGTACAACCGCAGAAGATAGTCGGCGCTGTTGCCTAGGGAGCCGAAACCGTTATCCGATAAAAACCACAAAATATCTCCCCCCAAACCCGGCGCGAATTGGACGCCACTAAAGCCCTGAACGGGTTGACTGGGGAAGGGGGTTTCCCGGCCGTTGGTGGGATTCGTCAGCGCCGCCCCGCTGGGGGTGCCTTCAGCGAAGGTGTCCGCGGGAAGAACGGAAAAGCCAATCAGTTTAGCCATGATGGAAGTCCTAAAAATGAGTCCGAGAGATTGTCAAAAAAAACTCCCCAAGGCTTTTGCGTCAGGGAGTAGGTAGGGTTAACTCAAGGGTTAGGCGAAGACAAAGTCCGCCGCTGTCAGCGCCGCAGGATTAAAGCCGCTTAGAGTGGCGAAGACATCGCCGTTGAGCTTAATGTCATTACCGCTAAAGGAAATGTTGGAGAAATTCACCCCGGCGCCTTGACCGAGAATGCCGATGACATCGACGCCCTGGGTAAAGTCCACCACGGTGTTGGGCAGAGCCGGAACGTTATCCGTGAGCAACCAGAACTGATCCGCCCCAGCGCCGCCGGAGAGGAGGTTGTCGCCCCCGGTTCCCACAAAGAAACGGTCGGCGCCGTCGCTACCGAGAACCCGACCGCCTTGACCGAGGAAGAAGAGGTCGTCTCCTTCCCCGCCGGAGAGGCGATATCCTAGGGCCTCGCTGGCCTCAAACTCGTCAGCGCCACTGCCGCCATTGACCCGGTCGTGATTGCCGCCCAAAATCAGGTCGTCGCCGCTTCCAGCAAAAATACGGTTGTCGCCAGCGATGGGAGAGGAGGTAAAGGCCGAATCAATCTCGTCGGCGCCGGCGCCGGTAAAGACCAGATCGTTAATGCCGTCGAAGACCGTCTCGGGGTCGCCGGGAACCAGCAGATCCGCCTCCGGGGTGCCGCTCACCAGTTGGGGAACCGCTTGCTCCGCCACAAAACCGGGATCGACGCCGAAGAGGGTTTGGTACATGATGTTGTAGATCTCGGTATTGTCCAGGGTGCTGGACAACAGATCCGCATTCATGCCGTAGGCTTTGGAAACAATACTGCCGGGGAAATCCGGGGTGCCGGCCCAGACCACGCCAAAGTTGCCCATGGGGCCGTCCAGACTATCAACGGCGCTGAAGGGAGTCCAGGGTTGTCCTTCCGTCGCCGTGCTTCCTTCGGCGCCGTCCAGATAGGCCCGAGTCGTATTTTCAGTCGTGCGGTTGACATTGACAAAGGGAACTTCCGGTTGCTCGTCCGCCAGAATAGGATTGCTCGCATCAAAGTTGCCGCTGGGACGGGTATAGGGTGCGAACTGGAAAACCTGTAAACCCCCTGCGTCGCTATCGGCCGCAGTAATCACCAAGGTATTGGGATCTTGGGTGTTGACGTAATCCATGGCCACCCCAATGGCCGCGTCGGCCCGCCGAGCGGCTTCGATAGTGCCCGCGGCGTTATTGTTGTTGGCGAAGTTGTCGGTGCCTTCTTCTTCCATCACCACAAAGAAACCGTCGGGGTCTAAGCTGACGATTTTCAGGGTCGCCTCCAGCATCTCCGCCACCGTCGGCGCCGTCGCCACATAGAGGGGCAGAGGATTGTCGGTGTTCAAACCTAAATCCTCTTCCCGCCGGTCGTCGAAGGTGTGGTTGGCGGCGAAGACCCCCAGCAGTTTCGTCTCCGCCGTGGCGCTGTTAGCCGCTGCGTTCATCTGGTCTTCCGTATAGACCACGGTGTAACCCAAGGACTCCGCCAGCTCAATCAAATTGGTCTGGGGACGATCCGCCGGATCGGAAAATTCGGCGTCGATTTCCGGGGTGACGTGGAAACCGGTGGTTCCTTGGGGCAGGAGGTAAACTTCTCCGCCGGCCATGATCACCTGCGTCCCGGAGCGAATCACCTGCTCGGCGATTGCCGCCGTTTTATCCCGGGCCCGAATATCGTTGCCATCCCGGTTGGTGGTGGCCGCGGCGAAGGCAGCGGTTCCCGGCTCGCCGATGTGACCCGATTGGATCAAGGCCGTGGCTTTACCAGCGCCGAGGGCTTCTTCGAGGATGGTCTGACCCGTTTTGCCGGAGGCGGGAGTCACCAGACTGTTATCTTCGTTTAAGCCAAAGGATTCGTTAAAGACCTTAACCCCGTTGGCGTGGGTGACGGCGCCGGCGTTGGAGGTGCCCGTTAACTGGTTCTCCATGTGCCCCAGGTAAACTCCGGCGCTGGACATTTGATCCCAATAGAGGCGACCGTCCGGGCCGAGGTCAATATTGCGCAGAGCCATGAAGTGGGAGGGGCTGGTGCCGTCGGGGTGAATGAAGATCACGTTCCCTGTTTCCCCCATCGACTGCGGCGCCGGAGCGATGGCTTCTTCGTTGCGGGCTTCCAGTTCCACGTCAAAGAGGGTCTCGTACATCAATTCGTAAATCTTGGTGTTGTCCAGGGTGGCGGGCAACTTGTCGGCGTTCAAGCCGTGGGCCTTAGAGATGATAGACCCGCTGAAGTCCGGCAGACCGGCCCAGGCGACGGCGAAGTTAAAGACGTCGCCGTTGGCATCCGGGGCGGAGGTAAAGGGCAGAGTGTTAGCGCCGGTAATGCCGTCCAAGGGCACATTCCGGTCGCCGGAACTATCGATGGGGTTATTATTAATCGTTCCTACGGTTTGCTCGGCGTTGCGAGGATCGCGAACCTGGAGACCGCCCGCGTCACTATCCGCCGCAGTGATGATCAGGGTGTTGTTGTATGTCTCGACAAAGTCCAGAGCAACACCGATGGCTGCGTCGGCCCGGCGGGTCGCTTCTAAGGCGCCGCTGGCGTTATTGTTATTGCCAAAGTTATCGGTGCCCTCTTCTTCCACAATGGTGATGGAGCCGTTGCCAAAGTTAGGATGGGCCTCCATCAGGGTTTGGGCCGCGGCCAGCATCTCGGCGATGGTCGGCGCTGTTTCCAGATAGAGAGGCAGATCATTGGCCGCCAGAACTTCTTCCGGGCGGTCGTTGAAGGTGTGAATCGGCGCGAAGACTCCCAGGACTTTAGTGGGTAACTCCGGCTGTTCGAGAAGAGCGTTAAGCTGGTCCGCCGTATAGACCACGGTATAACCCAAGCTTTCCGCTAATTCGATCAAATTCTCCGCCGGACGCACTAAAGAACTTGTACTGAGCGCATCCAGTTCCGCCGCCGTACCGTGGAAACCCTCCGTCCCCACCGGCAGGAGATTCAGCTCCCCGCCGCCAAAGATAAAATCAACGCCGGACTCAATCACCTGCTTGGCAATTTCCGCCGCCTGGGAGCGGGGCACAATGCGGGAGTCATCGTCGTTAACGATTTCTTCCGTCTTCGCCACAAAGGCCGCCGTGCCGGGTTCAAAAATCGCGCCGGATTGCACCAGCGCCGTCACTTTATTAGCGGCGATGGCCGATTCGACAATGGTTTGATTACTGCCATTGAGGGAAACGATGGGATCATTCCCCGCCTCAAAGCCAAAGGACTCGGCGTAAACCTTGGCGCCGGTGGCGTGGGTGACGGCGCCGCCGTTGGAGGTGCCCCCCAGTTGGTCTTCCATGTGACCGAGGTAAACTCCGGCTCGCTCTAACTTATCCCAGTTCAGGCGCCCGTCGGGGCCGTGATCAACAAACCGGGCTAGGGCGTAGTGGGAGGGGCTGTTGCCGTCGGGATGGATGAAGATAACGTGATTTCCAGACATAGCTCTTGAGCAACCTTAGAGTAACAGCATAAAGAGAGGAGCTTAACTGGCTCAACCGTTACTTTCCCATAGCAACTTTAAGGGTCGTTTACCGTCTGGTTAGTTTTTTTTAGCCCTGTCTTAAGCCAGGTTTAACCCCCGACGCCGGTTAACGGCCTCGGCGTCTTGAGTGTGATAGACACAAATGTCAAAATCCCCCCTAACCCCCCTTCAAAAGGGGGGAACCGTCCTCAAAAGAGGGAGTTTTAACGGAAAACAAGGGGGGACTTGGGCTGGGCTTTAGAGAAAGACAAAGTCCGCCGCCGTCAGCGCCGCGGGGTCAAAACCGCTCAGGGTAGCGAAGACCTGATTATTGAACTTAATGTCGTTGCCGCTAAAGGAAATGTTGTCGGAGAAATTGGCCCCGGCGCCTTGACCGAGAATGCCGATGACATCGACGCCCTGGGTGAAGTCCACCACAGTGTTGGGCAGAGCCGGAACGTCATCTGTGAGCAACCAGAACTGATCTGCGCCGGCGCCGCCGGAGAGGAGGTTGTCGCCCCCGGTTCCCACAAAGAAACGGTCGGCGCCGTCCCCGCCGAGAACCCGACCGCCTTGGCCGAGTTTGAAGACGTCGTCGCCGCTGTTGCCGGAGATGCGGTAACCCGTCGCGTCACTGGCGTCAAATTCATCGGCGCCGCTACCGCCGTTGGCCCGGTCGTTATTGCCGACAAAAAGGAGGTCGTCGCCGCTTCCGGCATCAATGCGGTTATTGCCCGCCAGAACCCCGGCGAAGGGCACGTCGATCTCATCAGCGCCGGCGCCGGTGAAGACGATATCGTTAACGGCGCTGAAGTCGAAGCCGCCCACTAGGATATCGGTATCGGGGGTGCCGGAAACCAGAGCGGAATCCTGAACCAATTCCGTGCCGGGAGCAATCAACAGGCTTAACTGCCCGCCTTCAACCAAATTATCTTGGCGGGTCACAGTCCCGTCGCCGTTGGTATCCACACCGGGGACGTTGATAATATTGCCGTCCCGGAGGCTGTGGGCCTGGACATCGAAAACAAACACGGAACCCGGCTCGGTTCCCAGTAGGTCAGAGATATCTAAAATCCCAGAGGATTCCCAGTTGCCAATATCGTCGGGAACGGGGTCGGTTTGGTCGCTGGGCACGGCGGAGCGGTCGATTTGGGCCACGCGGGTTAAGGTGGTTGCCGGCGCTTCGGCATTGGGATCAATCGTCCAGATGGAAGCTTCTTCGCCGGAGGTGGCGCCGAAGAGGTCAGAGCTGATGGCCCGGTCTTCCTGAAAGTAGATCAAACCGTCGTCGGCCCAATCCAGGTTGTCGGGGCTACGGAGACCGAAGTCGGGATGCTCAAGACCGTTGGTTTCAAAGTCGTTGCCGTCAAAGAGGATTTCCAGCTCGGCGTTGATCGTTTTCTCGTTGATGCCTTCAAAGTCGAAGTTGAAGATATAGCTGGTGCCCCAGACATCGGCGTCGTCAAACAAGCCTTGGCGCCCGGTGGAGGCCAACACGGCCCGAGTCCCGTCAAAGGGATCGGTGGCCACGTCTTCGGGGCGGGAGAAGAGGAAAGCGCCGACTTCCGCCGCGAGAGTGTCCTGTTTAATCTGGGTGGCGAAACCAAGATCGTCGTAGGCGAGTTCGTTAGCGATGCCGTCGCCGTTCAGGTCTTCTAGGGTTCCCGCTAGGGCTTCGTCGTAGATTTCAATTTCCACGAAACGACCCGTGGCGCTGTTGCCCGTGCCCGCAAAGTCCCGCGCGTCCGCTTCAATGATGTCGTCGGCCACATTGGGGTCGTCCGCCACCCAAACAAAGAGGTCGCCGCCGGTTAAGCCGTTGCGCTCCAGGAAGTTAATCTCCCCGTCGCCGTCCACATCGACACCTTTAGTACCTACGTAGAGAATTCCCGGCGCTGGGCCCCGGTCGTCTCCCACCAGCAGAGCAATTTTATCTTCCGTTCCCGTGTCTAAGGCCGTCACGCTTTCCCAGGCGGCCACGCCCAACCAGGGCAGGGCCCAGAGTTCGTTGTTGGCGGTATCTAGTGCGAATTCCGTGCCGTCGTCGGTTTCTTCGCCAGTAAAGAAAATAGTGTCCACAAAGCCGTACTGTCCCGCCTCAAAGAGATTGGCAGAGCAGAACCGGTCTAAACCTTGGTAACCGTATTCGGCAATACCTTTTGCGCCGCCATAGATGGTGTCCAGGGAGGTTTCCGCCGTCACCATTTCCCCGGCGCGGTTATAAATCGTGTCGTAGGCCAGACCGCTATCCACGATCTGGAGGGTTTGGATATCGAGGTCAAAGTAGCTGACCCGAGCGCCGCGCAATTCGACCCCGCTCTCTAGGGTGTAGGCGTAGCCGCCGGAGGCAACGCTAATTTCATGGTTAACTAAAATTCGTACTGTCGTGTCGTCCAGTTTATAAGCGCCGGTGCCGTCGAGGATTCCGGGGGGGACATAACCGTCGATGGTTTCCCCCACGGTGAACAAGGGACGAATTTCATAATCTTCCAGGGCTTGCATCTGGGAAGGTTGGTTGGTCTCGAAAGGCGTGTTAGACATAGAAAAAAATTTTCAGTGTTCTCAAGGAAAGTGGGAATTCGGGCCGCTATGGCTCACCCCCCACCGTCCCATAGCAACCTTAAGAGACTGTTACGGTTCGGTTACCCTGACAATAAAAAAATATTAATTACCCCTTAACCTTCTATGGTAAACCAAGAGTTTTAACTATGATTCGGGGGTTAAGCCATCTCTAGCTCTTCCGAAGGAAAAGAAGCGGCCACTAACTTTTTGTAAAAAGATTTCCTTGAGTCCCTCCCGTGCTTGTTTTTTCCATGTGTTAATTTGAGTAGCATGTACTCCAGTCTCACTTGAGATTTCATTAATGGTTTTTAAGCCTCTAAGTGCCTCTAGTGCAACTTTGGCTTTGAATTCTGTGCTGTGGTGCTTTTTTGCTGGCATTTTTGACTCCTTGTACTGTACTGATCTGACATTGATTCTATCTCAGTCTACTGTCCAGTTTTTGGGGAGCGCTATAGTGAGATGCTCCTAGCAGGGACTTTGTCCATGACCCATCTATAAGTACTATAAAAAGCAAATAAAGTAAGTAAAAATCACTTAAAGTGCATAAAAATAGAGGTTCAAGGTGTCGACCATCTGGGTATCGTGGCAGGCATCGTTGATGAAATTGGGATAGTAGAACTGATAGACGAACTAATTTCGAGCCATGAACTCGAAAAAACTAGTGCCAGTCAGATAGTAAAAGCTATTATCCTAAAATCGCATGCCGTTACCTGTTCAAAAGTAAACGGCGAGGAGCCAAACTCCCCGCCGTCTTCAAAACGCTGAATGGTGTCAACCCATGCTCCTAGCTCAGCGCCGCCTGACTGCGGTCGTAGGTGACCCGGAAGCTAGATTGGGGTTTGCCTTGAATCGTGCTCCAATAGTTGTCTTCCACTTCCACGCCAATTTCCGCCGCCGCCCGGTTCAACATGGACTGCTGGCGATTTTTGATCATTTGGTGATGACGCATCATCAGGGCCCGAGCTTGTTGTTGTGTGGACATAATACCCTCCGGTAGATTGCTTGAGATAAATAATTTACCCTCTTTCGTTAGTTATAACATAAAATTCTGTAACTTTTGCTACAAAACTAAAATCTTAACAATTCGTTACCGGAGCTTCAGGGAGTGGGTTCTTTAGAACTTCTTAGGGATTGAAAGAGCAACTGGAGCGCCAAAAGGACGAGACCCAGCGCCACAAAGGCAAAAATGAACGTCCCTAGGGAAGCCACGCCCAAAACAAGGGTTCTGACTGCGGCAGAGATCCGTTGGGCAATTAAACTGCTGGAGAGGAGGGGCTTAGTGGCAAAGGAAACTGCGATGGCGGCGGTCAAGAGGTAAAGACCCCAGGCTAAGGCGCCGGAGAGCGCGGCGCCGGTTAGGCAACGCAGGGGCGTAACAGTGGGTTTCGGCTCAGCTTCAGGGGGGGCGCTCATGGCAAGGGGAAAAGAGGACAAAATCGGCGTCGATCCACTATAGTATCAGTCCAGTTAAGGTAAAAAAAGCGCGTTGAACCGGTTTAACCCGCCTTAACCCATCGGATTAAGTAGAATAAAAGTATTGATTACTAGCTCCATGACCGCCGCCATTTCTCTATTGATTGTTGAAGACGACCTGCGAGTGGCGAAGGATTTGGTGCAAAACCTGAAAAAACTGGGCTATCAGATTACAGCGGTGACCCTTTCCGGTCGGGCGGCGCTGGCGGCCATTGCCAATTCTCCCCCCGATTTGGCGCTGGTGGATAATCAGCTCAAGGACAACGAGGACGGCATAGAAACGGGTCGTCTGATTTACGAAAAATACAGAGTACCGGTGATTTTCCTCGCCGCCAGGGTGGATGAAGCGCTCCTGACTCGGGCGGAGACCGCTGGCGCCTACGCCTATTTCCTCAAACCTCCCCGCTTAGAAGAACTCAACGCCACCATTAAACTGGCTCTGCGGAAACATCAAGAAACCCTAGGCGCCAAAGGCGAAAACTGCCCAGACGGCGCCGCGGGACTGTTTGACGCCAACTATCTCCGAGTGGTGCTGACGAAAGAAGAGGCCCGGGCCCGCAGGGGAAGCTATTCCGTGGGGGTAATCGCCGTGGCGGCAGATCAAATTAGCTTAATGAAAGACGCCTATGGGGCCGGGGTGGAGAGCTATATCTTGGGAGAAATCGGCAGTTTGCTCCAGCAAACGGTGCGCAATTCCGACCTCGTCTGTCATTATGACGAGACAACTTTGCTGGTTTTATTGCCGGAATGTTCCTTTGAGAAAACCCGCGCCATCGCCGAGGAAATCCGCGTGGCCAGTTATAAATTTCCGCTGTTCTACCGCTCCCAACAGTTGTGGGGCACCATTTCCCTAGGCGTGGCCTGCTATCGCGCTCCCCAATATCCCCTGACCAAAGTCGCCCAGGAAAGCGTCAAGGCGCTGGCCCAGGCCCAAAGGGAGGGAGGCAACCGGGTCGTTATGGCGCCGGAGGTTTTTCGGTTGTAAGTTGCTCTCTTCGGCGGAAAACCCGCCGTCGGCGTTCGGAGATTACCGCCGGTTTTGCCCTTTGATTTCTTGGGTTTCGGCGTCATGCTAGAACTAGATTCCCGGCTAGCTCGGTTGGAGAGTCAATCCTAGACGCTTTAATTTCTGCCCCTGGGATGAACCCCTGACCATAGTCCGTCGTCTATACTGACAGTCCACGGATGAGAGCAACCGGAGTCTTCACCGCTCCTGTATTTTTGATTTTTATTTAGTTTTTTTCCCGGCGCCTGAGTCAGAAGGCGATTTTTTGGGAAACCTAACCCTAATGGCAGAGCTTCTGCTGGTTTTAAGGAGTCAGTCCCCGAATGCCTACCGCTAATCTCAATCCCGATTCTAAAGCCTTTATCTTCACCGCGGATATGGTGCGCTCCTACCTGCACGAAATTGGCCGCGTCCCCCTACTGACCCACGAACAGGAAATTATTTACGGCAAACAAGTCCAGAAGATGATGGCGTGCCTAGAGACCCAAGAAACCCTACGGCGGGAACTGGGCGCCGAGCCGAGTCGGGAGTGCTGGGCCCAGGTGCTGGAGCTGGCTCCTGAGCAGTTGGATCGTATTTTAACCCAGGGAAAACGAGCCAAACAAAAAATGATCGAAGCCAATTTGCGGCTGGTGGTGGCCATCGCCAAAAAATACCAGAAACGCAATATGGAATTTTTGGATCTAATCCAGGAGGGAAGTCTGGGTTTGGAACGGGGCGTGGAAAAATTCGACCCCACCAAGGGCTATAAATTTTCCACCTACGCCTACTGGTGGATTCGCCAAGCCATTACCCGGGCCATCGCCCAACAGGGGCGCACCATCCGCCTACCCATTCACATCACCGAAAAACTTAACAAAATCAAAAAAACCCAGCGGGAACTGTCCCAAAATCTGGGTCGTAGCGCCACCCCCGCCGAAGTGGCCGAGGCGCTGGAGTTGGAGCCGGCCCAAATCCGGGAATATCTCAGTCTCTCCCGCCAACCTATTTCCCTAGACGTGCGGGTGGGAGATAACCAAGATACGGAGCTTTCCGAACTGCTGGAGGACGACGGCATTTCCCCGGATCATTACCTGACCCAGGAGCTCATGCGTCAGGACTTGCAAAATCTGTTGGCGGAATTGACGCCCCAACAACAGGCGGTGCTGACCCTCCGCTTTGGTCTAGAGGACGGCAAGGAGCTTTCCCTCGCTAAAATCGGCCAGCGCCTAAATATTAGTCGGGAGCGGGTGCGCCAACTGGAGCATCAGGCCATGGCCCATCTCCGGCGCCAGCAGGGCAATATGGTGGAGTATTTAGCCGCCAGCTAAGGGTTTGTCTGAAAAGCGCCGAGTGCTGTGAATCCCCCTAAATGCCCTTTGGGAAGGGGGACTTTAAATCCCGTTCCTCCCTGTCCCCGGCGCCGTGCTGAGCTTGTCGAAGTAGGGGCTAGCGGGGATAGAGTGCCATCAAGCGCCGCACCTCCTCGGCGTGGTAGGAACTGCGGGTTAAGGGGGAGGAGACTACTTGCAGAAAACCGAGGGACTCGCCCCAACGGCGCCACTCGTCAAATTGTTCTGGGGGAATAAAGGCTTGAACGGGCAAATGTTTAGGACTGGGTTGGAGGTATTGCCCTAGGGTGAGAATATCGCAATCCACCGCCCGCAAATCCGTCATCACCTGTCGGACTTCGGTGTCCGTTTCCCCTAACCCCGCCATGATTCCCGATTTGGTATAGATCCGGGGAGAAAGTTCCTTGGCCCGTCCCAAGAGTTTCAGGGAGCGTTCGTAACGGCCTTGGGGTCGGACTGAACGGTAAAGACGGGGCACGGTTTCCGTGTTGTGGTTTAAGACCTCCGGCTGAGCTTCCAGAATCACCGCTAAAGCCTCCCAGTTGCCGCAGAGGTCGGGAATTAAGACCTCGATCGTGGTCTGGGGCGACAGTTCCCGCACCGCTGTAATACAACGGGCAAACTGAGCGGCGCCGCCGTCGGCTAAATCGTCCCGGTTGACCGCCGTAATCACCACATGATTTAACTTTAGGCGCCGCACCGCCTCCGCTAAATGTAACGGCTCCTGGGGATCCGGAGGCTGGGGGCGCTTGTCAAAATCGATATCGCAGTAGGGACAGGCCCGGGTGCAGGCGGGGCCCATAATTAAAAACGTCGCTGTCCCCGCCTGGAAACATTCGCCGATATTGGGACAGGAGGCCTCCTCGCAAACCGTGTTTAAGCCCAGATCCCGCAAAATTTCCTTCACGGTTCCTACCCTCTGCCATTGGGGGGCCTTCACTCTCAGCCAGTCGGGTTTCACGGTCATGGTCGGCGCTCCTAAATTGTCTGTTCAAAAAATGGCGTCAAATTGCCCAATGCCTTGGGGAGGCTCAGGTGTAGAACTAATCGCCAGGTTACTCCGGCAGGCGAGCGCCGTCTAGATCCGCTCCCGCTAAAATGGTTCCCGTCAGGTCGGCGCCGGTCAGGTTGGCACCCCGTAGAACCGCTCCGGTTAAATCGGCGTAACTCAAATCGGCGCCTTCTAGATTGACTTCGCTCAGATCCGTGGTCAAGGGAGAGCGCCGCAGACCGGCGTTAAAATTCGCCCGGCAGAGTTTAGCTCCTTGTAAATTGGCCTGACAGAGACAGACCGTGGCCAGATTGGCGTAACTCAAATCGGCGCCGCTCAAATTTGCCCTGACCAAAGTCGTGCGGTGGTCGTCCATGGAGCGAAAATCCGCCTCAATCAAGAGTGCTTTTGGTAACTGGGCTTCCCCCAAATCGGCGCCGCTCAAACTGGCTTTACAAAAGTAGGCTCCGCTCAACTGAGTGCGAATGAGTTTAGCTCCGCTTAAATCCGCGTCCCGGAAACAGGCGCCGCTTAAATCTGCGTCCGTTAAAATCGCCCCCCAGAGGAGTGCCTCGCTAAAATCGGCGCTCTGGAGTCGAGCGCCGACCAAATTGCTTTTTCCCAGCCGGGCCTGACGGAAATCCCCCTCCCGAAAATCGGCGTCCTGAAGATGGAGTTGGATCAGGTCTTGCCCCTGGGCATTGATTCCCCGAAAGCGGCGCTCTCCGTGGGCGTAGCATTGGAGCAGTTCTTCGAGGTCAAAAGGTTTGGCGGTAGAAGACATCTTGTCGGTTATCAGTGAAGAGTTATTTAATTATACAAAGACTAAGTCAATCATAAACAGACTGCGGTTATCTAAGGCATGGTACTGAGGAGTTCGACATTTTTATCCTTCGAATAGGCTCAGGATATCAGGCTGACTGTAACGCCTGCCGCAGTAGGTGTTGGGGCGATAACCATTTGATTTTATTGACCATTGATTTTAAAGTTTGCGTATTTTATAGCGGCTTGCAGGTTAGTGAGATACGGGCTTCGGCTACGCTCAGCCCTCGCGCCCTGAGCGTAGCCGAAGGACTGTCCCTCAGTCGAGAGAATACCGCTATATAATTCATGGCTTAGTTAATATTTTTATATCAATTAATGGGGTGAGAAGATTCTTTCCTATATAGCAGTCACAAGTGAGTTGTAAAATCTTAAATCCCCGAACCCTTATGGGCAAAGGCTTTGAGCAGAGGGACAATTTACAACCTAGATGTGACTGCTATATGCTGAAATTTAAGCGACAAAATCCTTTTCCTTGTCATTCGACAGGCTCACTGTAACACTTGCCAAAGTATGCCAAAGGGCCGAAGCCCCCATGAGCGAACAACCACTGCGTCACTAGATCATAAATTCATTCCCTTGCTTGCGTCGGATAACTGATAGCTGTTGACTGATAACTGATTCAGCGCCGCCTGATATTGTAAATCCTCCGAAGAATCCATTTCCGCAAAGGTGAGGCCGGTTTGGGGCACCGCCAGATCCGGCTGAATGCCCTGCTTATAAATATCTCGATGGCTGGGGGTTTCGTACTTGGCCACGGTGACCGCTAAACCGGTGCCGTCTTGGAGTCCAAACAAGGATTGGATTAGGCCTTTGCCAAAGGTTTTTTCCTCAATTAAGAGCGCCCGGCCGTTGTCCTGAAGCGCCCCGGCCAAAATTTCGCTGGCGCTGGCGGTGCCGGGATTAACCAAAACCGCTAAGGGCGGGTCGGTGAGCGCCGAATCGAGAGCGGTAAAACTTTCCTGAATCCCCTGACGGTTCACCGTATAAACCGCCCTTCCCCTTCCTTACTACCTCAAAGCCCTTTTTTAGAGCCATGACAGAGCCTTTAGCCCCAATTTTAGTGCATATGCTCTTAAAGTCTCAGGGCCGGAACTGGCGCCGGGTTAACCTGCTGATATGAACCAGCGCCGAAATTTTAGGGCAGAATAGAAAATAGTCCTGCGCTTTCACCCTGATGATCCGACAAACGCCCCGTCAAGCCCTAGCGGAAAATAAGTCTTTGCTGAAATGGCGGCCGCCCCTAGACCGCTGGCGTCCTTGGCGGTCGGCGCTGGTGGCTCTGTTAGACCAAGTAAAGGAGAGCGAGACGGAGGAGTTTCATAAAACGCTTGTTCGAGATTATCTAACCGCAACTCTGCGGGGGGAGGGTGAGAAAACCTGTCCCTACTTTATCAATGTCAAAAACTACGCTCAGGGCGGGGGAGATCTAGTTGTCCACGGGGACAAGACGGCGGAGAGTCCTGTGGCGGTGATTCTGGAGTTAAAGCGCCCTGGGGATAGGGTGGCGGAGATGCCGAAACCGGATCGGCTTAACGGCAAGGCGCTCCAGCAGTTGGTTTTTTATTTTTTGCAGGAGCGGTTACAGGGCGGCAATTTAGAGTTGAAGCGCCTGGTGATTAGCAATCTTTACGAGTGGTTTATTTTTGACGCGGCTCAGTTCGAGCGCCTGTTTGTGGAGCGGTTGGAGAAACTGTTTCTGGATTTTCAGGGGAAACGGTTAACGGGAAGTAAGACGGATTATTTTTACGAAAATATTGCTCAACCGGCCATCGCGGACGTAGAAGATCAGCTTAAGTTTGTCTATTTGGATCTGCGGGATTACGAGCAAATTTTAAGGGAGGAGACGGACGAGCAGGCGCTGACGGATTTGTTTAAGGTCTTCGCGCCGGAGTATTGGTTAAAGTTGCCGTCGGCTAATGATAGTAATCGGTTGGACGAGGGGTTTTACAGCGAGTTATTGCACCTGATGGGTTTGACGGTGGTGAAGTCCAAGGGCAAGAAGTTGATCCAGCGCCTGGAGGAAAAGGAGCGCCTGCCGGGGTCTTTGTTGGAGAATGCGATTACCCAAATTCAGAGTTTGGATAAGTTGGCGTCCCTGGACGATCCTTTGAGTTATGGGGATACAGAGGAGGAGCAGTTATTCAGCGCCGCTTTGGCGTTGGTGATTGTCTGGGTGAATCGGGTTTTATTTTTGAAGTTGTTGGAAGCGCAGTTGCTCAGTTATCACCGGGAGGAGCGGGATCTCTATAGGTTTTTGAACGGGGAGCAGATTAAGGATTACGGCGCCTTGCAACAGTTATTTTTTGAGGTATTGGCGGCGCCGGTGGCGGAGCGTTCCCCTGCGGCCCAGGGTAAATTTCCGAGGGTGCCCTATCTGAATAGTTCGTTGTTTGAGATGACGGATTTAGAGCGCCGGACGATTGTGATTAGCAATTTGCAAAATGAGGAGTTGCCGGTTTTTAAGGGCACGGTTTTGTTGGACGACGGGGGTAAGCCCCGGACGGGTTCGATGTCGGCGCTGGCTTATTTGTTTGCCTTTTTGAACGCCTACGATTTTGGCAATGAGGAGACGGGTCTGATTAAGCGGGATCAACGGCGCTTGATTTATTCGTCGGTGTTGGGTTCATTTTTTGAGCTTATTAATGGGTATCGGGATGGGTCGTTTTTTAAGCCGGCTTTTATAACGATGTTTATGTGTCGGGAGACGCTCCGCCGGGCGGTGTTGCAGAAGTTTCGGGAGGTTAAGGGTTGGGATTGCGCGGATTTAACGGATTTGTATAATCGCATTGATGATCGAGGGGAGGCAAACGAGATTGTTAATTCTCTAAAAATCTGCGATCCGGCGGTGGGTTCGGGGCATTTTTTGGTGTCGGCGCTGAATGAGATGATTGCGATTAAAAGCGAGTTGGGGATTTTAAGGGATCGGTCGGGGAAGGTGTTAAGGGATTATCATATTGCGGTGGTTGATGATGAGTTGGCGATTACGGACGAGGAGGGGCGTTTTTTTGAGTATCGTCCCGGCGGTCGGGAGTCGCAGAGGGTGCAGGAGGCGCTTTTCCATGAGAAGCAAACGATTATTGAGGGTTGTTTGTTTGGGGTGGATATTAATGAAAATTCGGTTAAAATTTGTCAGTTGCGGCTCTGGATTGAGTTGTTGAAGAATGCCTATTACCGCGCCGATGGGCAGTTGGAGACGTTGCCGAATATTGATATTAATATTAAGCGGGGTAATTCGCTGATTAGTCGGTTTCCTCTGGATAGCGATCTCTCCGGCGCTTTGCGGAAGGCGGGTTCGGATGTGGCGACGTTTCGCGGCGCCGTTCGTCAATATCATCACGCGTTGAGTCGGGTGGAGCGCCGGGAGTTGTTGGGGTTAATGGCGCGGATTAAGGAGGGTTTTCAGACGACGTTGTTTGGGACTGATCCGAATAAGGCGAAGTTGCGGCAGTTGGAGGGGGAGCTTTTTAGTCTGCAAAATCAGACGGTTTTGTTTGCGGAGTCGAAGGCGGAGGCTCGGGCGCGGGAGAAAAAGGTGACGAAGTTACAAAATGAGATTGATAAGCTCCGGGCGGCGATTGAGGAGGTAGAAAGCGGTCGTCTTTATGATAATGCTCTGGAATGGCGCTTTGAGTTTCCAGAGGTGTTGACAGATGAGGGAGATTTTGTGGGGTTTGATGTGGTGATTGGGAATCCTCCTTATATTAAAGAATACACAGATAGAACAGCATTTATAGGAATTTACGGAACAGAGTATTATCAGGGCAAAATGGATATATGGTATGCTTTTGCGTGTAAAGGGATTGATAAATTAAAAGATAATGGATTTTTATGTTTTATTACAACAAACAACTGGACTACAAATTCAGGAGCTTCTATTTTAAGGAATAAGATAGTCAATGAAGCAAAAATTTTACAAATTCTTGACTTTGGAGATTACATGATTTTTGAAAGTGCCAGTATACAAACAATGATTACTTTAGTTCAAAAAAAATAGCTTAGATGATTGTTATTGCTTTGATTATCGGAAAATCAAAAAAATGCAAATTCAGTATAGTGATGTAATTGACTTAGTTAAAAAAAATCAGAATGAAGGCAATGAATTATTAGACTTTAATTTTAACAAAAATAGCTGGCTTAATAAAATCCTAACCTTCAGTAATACTAGTATAGAAAAAATAATTGATAAAATAAAATCTAAGACAAATTTTAATTTTGACCCAAAAAATGAAGTTGCCCAAGGAATTGTTGCACCTCAAGATTTCTTAAACAAATCTGGCTGGGAAAAACTAGATGATAATTACCATATCGGTGAAGGTATTTTTAATTTATCAAACAAAGAGAAAAACAGTCTTAAATTACTTGATCATGAGCTACAACTAATCAGGCCTTTCTACACAACAGAAGAGTTAATACGTTACTATGGAAATTCGCTCAACAAATTATGGATTATTTACACTGATTCAAGCTTCAAAAAACCATCGCAAATAAGTGATTACCCCAATATAAAAAGACACCTAGATCGATTTAAGTCTATTATCACCTCTGATAATAAACCATATGGATTACATCGTGCTAGAAATGAGTACTTTTTTGTAGGCGAGAAAATCATTTCTTTAAGAAAGTGTAAAACACCTACTTTTACGTACACGGACTTTGACTGCTATGTATCGCAAACTTTTTTTGTGATAAAAACGAATCGAATAAATCAAAAATACTTAACTGGTTTACTGAACTCGTATATTGTTGCGTTTTGGCTAAAATATCAAGGAAAAATGCAAGGCGGATTATTTCAAATAGATAAGGCACCTATTTTAGAAATTCCCATCCTTGATCCCTCAGAAAAAGACAAAAAAGCAATAGAACTACTTGTGCAAAAATGTCTTGATGCAAAAGGTCAAAATTGCGAGCAATGGGAAAATGAAATTGATCGCCTCGTCTATGAACTCTACGGCCTTACCGAGGAGGAGATCTCCATTATCGAAAAATCGACCTAACATAAGGTTACCTCAATGAGCCTAATCTGCAATGAGCAAACTAGAAAAATTACTTAAAAAACTACTAAACGATCCTCCTGAACTAGATTACGATGATGTTTACTATATTCTCACTTCTTTTGGTTTTCAGGAAGTCTCTAGCAAAGGAAGTCACCACACCTTCCGTAACAACGAAAAACTTAAAATTACAGTCCCTAAAAAAGGAGGCAAAACTGTCAAGAGGATTTATCTTAAACAAATTGTAAAACTTCTCAATACACAAAACTAGTATAAACATGAAAACTCTAGCAAATCTCTCCACTTTAGCCGATTACTTAAATCTTCATTATCCCATTACATTTTATCCCGAAACAGAAGGAGGCTATACTGTCATTATTCAAGACCTCCCCGGTTGTATTTCCACCGGCGAAACCCTTGAAGAAGCAATGACTAATATCTTAGACGCCAAACAACAATGGCTTGAAACAGCCCTACAATATGGCGACCCTATTCCCCTTCCTTCAACATTGACAAACCATTAAAATTACCATGAAACAAATCAAACAACTGACCTGCATCATTGAACGAGAAGATGATACATGCGTTTCTCTTTGTCCTCAGATAGATATTGCCAGCCAAGGAGAATCCGTCGAACAAGCCAGACAAAACTTAATCGAGGCAATCGAGCTTTTCTTTGAAACCGCCAGCCCTAACGAGATTTTAACCAGAGCCTACTAAAATAACGATGTTAAAAGACATCAGCGCCGTTCAACCCCTCCCCAATTATCAACTCTATCTTCGTTTTGAATCCCCAATTATCAACTCTATCTTCGTTTTGAAGATAACCAAGCGGGCATTATTAACATTCAACAACAGATCGAATTTAAAGGCGTATTTTCCCCCCTCAGCGATCCCGACTATTTCGCTCAAGTCACCGTTAATCCCGAACTCGGAACCATTCAATGGCCCAACGGCGCCGACTTAGATCCCGACGTTCTCTACAGCCTCATCACCCAACAAACTATCATCCTAACGGCGCCGGTTCGTCAACCCTAACCAATGGGAAAGTCGGCGCTGTAAAATCTGCTATCCTTAAAGTAAAGTAAACCTTTAAAAAATCCCAATATGGATACAATCAAAGCTCTTGACTTAAATGAAATTCCAGACAAACTTCCTGAAATACTGAAACTTATTCAAGAAGGTAACAGCTTGATCCTGACTCAAGCGGATCAACCTATCGCTGAAATTAAACCCATTACCACTAAAACAAAAAAGCGCCGTCCGATTGGTTTGTGTCAAGGAGAATTTATTGTCCCCGACAACTTTAACGATCCACTCCCAGAAGATATTATCAAACTTTTTGACAATCCATGAATATTCTCTTAGATACCCATATTTTTCTATGGTTTATCAGCAATAGTAATCAATTATCGGATTACTACTACGACATTATTAGCGATCAGGAGAATAAAGTTTATCTTAGTGTCGTTTCTATTTGGGAAGCTATTATTAAATATCAAATTGGTAAATTATCTTTTCCAGAATCGCCTGAAATTTACCTTCCCAAACAACGCAAAAGACATTCTATTAAAAGTTTATCAATAAATGAGTTAACTATTACTAGGCTAACTGAGTTGCCGCCACTACACCGTGACCCTTTTGACCGTTTGTTAATTTGTCAAGCCTTACATCATAATTTTCAAATGATTACAGAAGATCATAAAATTCTTTCCTATCCTATAATCTCTTTTGTGTAGAACTTTTCTAGCTATATGAAAAAAATCAACTATGATAAAGAGACTGACGCTCTTTTGATTGAACTCTCTGACGAGCCAATCGCCTATGCCGATCAGGAAAGTGACGTTATCTTACACTATTCTCAAGAAAATCAGCTTGTATTAGTCGAAATTCTGGATTTTTGTCATCTCCAAGATAAATGTCTTGGAATCATACCCATTGAATCTTCTAGTAAACTCGATAAATTAGTGAATCGCCCTGATGTCATTGTCGGCGATCCCGAAGACCTCGTGCAGATAACCTGGGACTTACGATAGTGATCTTGTCTAGAAGACTTATAGTTTTATTATTCAATAAACTATCATCTTAACGGCGCCGGTCAGTCAACCCTAACCAACGGTGAAGTCGGCGCTGTAAAATCTGCTATGCTTAAAAGCAGTAAAAGGCGTCATTTTCAAACTTACACTATAATTTAATTATCAACTTTCAAAACAATTCTATGAAAATTAAAGTGATTATCCATCAAGAAGAGGACGGTTATTGGGCAGAGGTTCCTGCCATTCCGGGTTGCGCAACCCAGGGCGATACCTTTGAGGAACTGCTCCAAAATTTATACGAAGCTATTGAAGGCTGTCTATTAGTTGATTTAGAATCATTGACATTAGAAGACTCCGCTAAGATAATAGAGATTGCGATATGAAGTCCATTTCAGGAAAGACATTTACTAAAATCTTAGAGCGTTATGGCTGGCAATTATTACGGATTAATGGCAGTCACCATATCTATGGAAAAATTAACAACTCTAATCGTATTTCCGTTCCTGTTCACGGAAATCAGTCTCTTAAGCCCGGACTATTGAGACATTTTCTAAAAATTGCGAATCTCGATGAAGGCAACCTTTAATCAACCCAACTATCATCCTAACAGCGCCGGTCAGTCAACCCTAACCAATGGGAAAGTCGGCGCTGTAAAATCTGCTATTATCTATGATTATCCTAGCTATTCACTAAAACCATGAAAACTGTTAATAAAAATAAACTGAAAGAAAACCTAATAGAACTTTTGCGGTTAGTTGAGGTTGAGGGGGAAGAAATTTTGGTCACTGATGGTGAGAAAACAGTTGCGAAAATCTCCCAATATCAACCTTCTTCAAGCACCGAGGAATTATTTAAAGATATGCGGGGTAAAGTTCAATACTTTGAAGATTTAACCACTCCAACGACAGAAGAATGGACAAAAGTATGAATATTATTCTTAATACTTGTGCTTTGATTTGGTGGAGTTTAGATCCTGATAAACTTTCCCCCAAAGCCAAAGTAGCGTGCGAGAGGATGGAGCAACTGAAAAATGGCATTGTTCCATCAATAGCCATTTGGGAAATAGCGATCAAAGTCAAAAATAGTAAGTTAAACTTAGGAGTAAGCCTCGATGATTACATGATTGCGCTTAAAAAATCTCATGTTATCCAAATTATTCCAATTGATGAATCTCTCCTTGATCGCAAATAGAAAATGATATTTATTTTGGAGTAGACGGATATAAGATAAGCGCCGTTTTCCAGTTTGTAAACTTCAAAAGGATTATGCTGATCTCGCTGGTAAAACTCCGGGTTATAGACTGCGTAATATAAAACCCCCATTTTTTGGTATAAGTCCAACTTGTGACCATACTCTCCCCAGGCCGTGTGGGAAACCATGGGGGTATCGTCGCAGTCGGGGCGCTCCTCAGCATTGGGAAGGGAGCGCAGATCGGTAATCAGCATAGGGGACACGGCACTGGGGTTGGTTTGATTTTAGTCAAGGGGAGGCGGCGCCGCTAAGAATTTGCTAGCTTAGATTGACGTTCTGTCCTTTGCGACGGGGCGGCTTCCTGAATCTGGATTATCGCTATGCCTTTGTTCGACGCTCTCTTAACTTTTTCCCATACCTACTGTGTCGGCATCTGCGGGACGTTGGTGCCCCTGATGCTCCTGAGCACCTTAGCCTCCCTCGTCTGCGTCTATTTCGAGCACCGGGGTTGGCCCTTGACCGGCTCTATGGCTCTAGCCGGCCTAGCCATCGCCCTCATGGTTCTCCACGTGGCCACTTGGTTTTGGGTGGGGGTGGTCACCCCTATTACCTTCATTCTCCTGAGTCTGGCTCTACTGTGTTTGGCGGTGAATGCGAGCCTAGGTTGGTATTTTGGAGCAGTTGGAAGCGCCCCTGCCAGAGTTTAACCGCGCCGTAGAGGAGGGCGACGCTCCACAACCCGAGAACGATGGTTAAGGGAGCAATCTGCCAAATCCAGAGGAGAATGAGGCCGCACCCCAGCAAATCCGCTGTTAAGACTCCCAGTTTTTCTAGCCACGGACGGGCTTGGATGGGCGGCGACCGCTCCGGCTCTAGACGAATCGGCGCCCAGGCGTTAAACCAGACCTGACTGCTAAGGACGATTAAAATACCCCAGCCGAGGGAAAAGAGTCCGGCGTAAAAGCCAATTAATTCCCAAATTACGGCGCTCCAGATTAATAAATGGAATGTCCCCAAAACCGACGGCGCCGGAGCGAGGTTCTCTTGGACTTGATCAATCTGCCGGAAATCCAGCGCCGCCATCCGTCCCTGATCCAGCGCCAGCAAGGCAAAACCCAAGGTTAACAGGCGCTGGTCGAGGGGGCTGTCTAACCCGACCTGGGCCAATAGCCCCAAACTGGGCAGGAGGAACAGGCACCAGAGCAGGCGAAAAAATAAGGGGGGCTTGGAAACGGCAAAGGAGAACATGGGAGAATGGCGTTAGGGCATCATAAACAGCAGAGGGCCGGAAGCCGTCAACGAAAGCACTATCCATCTATCCTAGTCTGAGTGCGGGAGCATACAGATAAAAGAGTTAATTTAGTCTTTGTGTACTATCAACTCTGGGCTTGCGATACGAGGGGGATCTACCCAGGGTGAACACAAGAAAAATATCGAGAAAATTTGCTCAAAATGAAATAGCCCTAGGGGGGAATCAACCCCCCAATTTGTTTAAATCAAATTAGATGAAAAAGTTACTTACGGGAATAGACCCTAAAGCTGGAAGAGCGCCGGTAAGGCCGGTGAGGTTAATCACTAAATCGTTGGCGCTTTGGAAGCCCGCCATACCGTCGTTGATCATTAGGTAAGTTGAGGTGTTAGCTCGGACTAAAGCGGCGCTGTTAATGGCAAGCACCTGACTACCCGAACTAGCGCCGTCGGCATCAGCAAAGACGTTATTCACAATGGTGTTAATGTTTGTGGTGGCGCTATTAGCCGCTCGGGTGAAGGCGACAGGGGCGTTCATTACGGCGCCGCCCTGGGTTAGCAAGTCAATCTTGTCGGCGCCGATGGCGAAGTCGCTGACCCGGTCTTGGGCGGTAACGATGGATTGACCAAACTGAAAAACAAAAATATCGTTTCCAGCTTTACCCGCAAGGGTGTCAGCGCCGGCGCCGCCGTTCAGGATATTAGCTCCGGTGTTGCCGGTAATTTTATTTTTGAGGGCGTTACCAGTGCCGTTAAGATTGGCGCTACCGGTAAGGGTCAGGTTTTCAAGATTGGCACCGAGGGTATAGCTAATACTGGCTTTAACGGCGTCGGCGCCTTCATTGGCGTTTTCTGTTACTACATCCCCAGCATTATCAACAGTGTAGGTGTCGTTGCCTAGACCGCCAACCATTGTATCGGCGCCGGCTTTACCGTCTAGGGTATCGTTTCCAGCTAAACCAGTGAGGATATTGTTGCCCGCATTGCCCGTCAAGGTGTTTTTGAGGGCGTTGCCGGTTCCGTTAAGGTTAGCGCTACCGTTGAGGGTCAATTTTTCAACATTGTCGGGAAGGGTATAGCCGATGTCAGATTTAACGGTGTCAGTGCCTTCGTTGAGGTTTTCAGTGACGATGTCGCCGATATGATTGACGGTATAGGTATCGTTTCCGGCTAAGCCAATGAGAGTGTCAGCGCCAGTGGTGCCGTTGAGGCTGTCGTTGCCGACAGTGCCAGTGAACGTTGAATCGTCATTGAGGATAGTGCCTGTTACGCTCGCCGTTGCGCCAATGCTGTAACCATTTCCTTGAGCTAAGGTGAGGATAATGGTTTCATTGTTTTCGACGGCGCTATCAGGAGTGGGAGCAATATTTAAAGTGGCGGTTGTTGCGCCAGCACCGAAAATAATAGTTCCGGCGGTTGTCGAAAAACTAGCGGCGCCGGACTGGGTGTAGTCAGTGTTGAAGGTTGCGGTGCCGCTGACAGTGTAATTAATCGTTAAAGCGTTAGTCGTCTCTCCAGACCGAATAAACGTATAAATAAGGGAGGCGGCGCCATTTTCGAAAACGCTAGTGGGACTCACACTCAGGGTTACGCTAGGACTATCGCTGGGGAAAACAACCTCGTAGCCAATATCCTGCAAAAGGGCAAGGTCAAGATCCCTAGGCGCTTGGCGCGTCCCGGTAGGATGGATGGGATCCATCAAGTAATCAGAAACGCCTGCAAGAGTAAATCCGTCCTTAATATGTCCTAGGTCTGGAGAGAGGGGAACAGATTGACCTCCGTTTAAGGCCCGACTAGCGGCGCCGTTAAATTTCTGGTTCGTAATTTGTTCGCTAAAGGCCGGCGCTGTCCCAATGCCCAAAACATGGCCGATTTCGTGAAGCGCCGTCGATAAAAAGTCACTCTCATTAAAGGGAATATCATCGCTAGTCGACGGAGTTGAATCAAAAAAGAAGTTGGCGGTAGAGTTGAAGTAGATTGAGCCGACCCAGGGTTCAAAGTCGTTTCCATTAAAGCGATTATCTCGCTCACTGCCAATAAACCAACTACCGAAGGGACCGCCGGAGCCTAGGGTGTTGACTCCGCTAGGAAGACTGAGACTATAAACGAAAATGAGAATATCGTCGATGGCGGCGTTTAGGGGAGCGGACTGATAATTGGGCGTGATTGTATAGCTATTTCCGCTCGTGGTGACTGAGTAAACTGGGACGTTGATAGTCTCGCCAGCGGGAATAGAGCTAAAATCGTCCTGGATGTAAGATTCCCAGATAGAGGCGGCTTCTTCTAGCAGATTTTTCCGTAACGGAGAGGAGAAAAAACCTTGAGTATCAAATCGATAATCAAATTCAATGTTAAAAGTCATGAGAGGCTTTCCTTTTTGAGAAATTCAGAGCTTTAATAATGTCTAACGTCAAGTTAAAAAAAACTGCGCATAAATTTAGGAGGGTATTGAGCGGTCACATAATCTATAAATGTCCCAGAGAGTTATACGAGTCCCCGAGATTGTGAGTCCCCGCTCTGTGCGAATAATGGTTGTTTTCCTATCAGATGACAGCGCCATAACAATGCTAGGTTGTGAAAACGTGGTTTTATAGCGGTATTCAGACGAGTGAGAACACTAAAATCCTTACTGAGTAAGGGTTTTAGCCATTTTATTGGCCCTCACCAGCGCAGACACCGCTATATTATAGCTGGAGAGTGCGAAGTTTAATCGACCAACGGTTATGCGGCGAAGTCCAGCATATCAGGGTTGTGGAAAAGGTAGGATTTGGGGGGAAGTAATTTAGGCAAAAGTAGACTGGGTGGGCTTTGCGGGAAAAAGGCTTGGACTTGATGTTGCAGGGAGAGTAGAGTCATCCGCTCCCTGGGGAAGCCATGGGAGGGAAGAGTGCGAAACCAACGAGGGAAGTGTGCCCAAATGGTCTGAGGCAATTCTATAGCGGTATTCTCTCGGCTGAGGGACAATCTTATGGCTAGAACGCTTGAATGGAGGGCTGAGCGTCGTCGAAGCCCGTATCTCACTCGCATGAATACCGCTATAAAAGATGGATGAGTTGACGGAAAGTAACCTCAACCTTAAATCGCAGACCGTAGGCGGCAATAATCTCAGGACCAGTGAGAGCCAAGTCAGTAGAGAGTAAGATTCAGTCAAGATACGGGCGACAAAAAGGCTACCATGATGGGACTCAGTTCCAAAACAGAGCCGTTTTCAAATAACGGCTGGGCGCAGAGTTCTTTCGGCGATGTTATTGGTGGGTTCGACCTCGTGATGGCGCATTAGTGCTTCCACCACCTTCTTTACACTTGCCGGTGTTGCTTCCCAATCCGCCTCCGAAATCTGGCTTTCATCTCTATCGTCCTTGTTTGCCCTCTTACCATACACCATCTCCTCCTCTCCCTGAAACCCCCATTTCTTCGTTCACCCTTGAATGGTTACCATCCACGAGATGACGCAATTTCAGCCGATAGGCCGCCGATCTTTTAACTGCTATATTTTTCCATATCCCGGCGGATGTCGTCTAGAGGCGATTCCGGCTCGTCGGGGATAAATTCAAAGGAGACTTTGATTTTACCTTTCCGCCAAAGCTTACCCGGCGCTAATACCTCGCACTCGACTCCCTCAAAGAGCCATTTTTTGCCCTTTTCACCAAACCATTGATCTAGAAATTTTTGTAGAATTTCTGAGACTTTAAAGGTATTATGCTCAATGACAAGGCCCATTCAAGTCCGAAGTGCACCAGGGCCTGACTGAGAGAAGAATACCTCATAGGGGGTACAGTAGTCAAGAGATTTACGGGGGCGATGGTTGAGTAAATTTGTTGCGTGTGATACTTCAGACTGTTTGACTAGT